>JAIPDT010000143.1 GCA_021737545.1 Desulfobacteraceae bacterium | reverse complement strand
ATAAAATATCGCTGCTTTGTATATTCCCAGGTGACCGGATCGCCAAGGGTTTCACGGACTTCGTCTTCAGGGGGGAGCCCGCCTGTGGTGCCGGTACCATAAAGGTTTTCAACCGGAAATTCCATTCGCACAAAGAGCGCTACCAGCATGCGGTCTCCTGTCATTGTGTGTGAGGCGTCATATAATTTTAAAGTTGAGCGGTTTTCCAGAACTGTCTGTTCTATAAGTTGTTTTTCAGAGGTGTCCATATAGTTCCTGTATTTATGTATGAGCGATAATTGATGGCTTTGTAAAAAGTCCAATATCTGTGTTGCGCTGCATATCCCCGGAATTTCATGTACGATTAAGTAAGCTGCATTCCCCGATATTTGCACGCCTTGATCTTGAACTTTTTACTTTGCTAACTAAAAAATGACTTTTTACGAGACTGTCAGTATTAGAATTTGTTTCGGATTTCGTGCCACGGATTTTATTCCTGAAACAGGGTTAATTGTACCTGTTTTGCCTTTTTCCCTGAGCTCCGGGCTGCAATCGTTTTTTTCAGGGGGTCCGGAATATCGGCCAGAAACGGCGACGGCTGCTGGTGCAGGGTTTGTCCGTAAATCCGGCGGGTTTTGGCGGAAACGAGAAACAACTCTTCCATGGCCCGGGTCATGGCTACGTAAAACAGCCGACGCTCCTCGTCCGTGTCTATATGCTGCCGTGCCGAGCCGGAATAGGGGATAAGCCCGTCTTCACAGCCCGTCACAAAGACCACCGGAAATTCCAGCCCCTTGGCTGCATGCATTGTCAGAAGCGATACCTTCTCCGCCTCCGGGCGGAAAAAGTCGGGATCTGAGTAAAGGGCAAGGGTTTCCATAAACCCCCGGGCGTTGCTGCCAAAAGATGACGCAATGGCTTTTATTTCTTCAAATGCCTTGCTTTCCGTCAGGCCCGGGGTGGGGAGAAAAGGGGAGAGACCTTTTGTTATTGCCGCCAGTTTTTTGCAGATTTCTGCATCTGCTGTTTTTTCGCCAAGGGAAAATATTTTTTCCAGCATCTCGTGAAGATGCTTTTTGCCCTCTGCGGACAGACCCTTGGTATCCATGCGCAGTGCTTCTGCCATCAGGCCGTTTACCGGCAGACGGCGTTTCCTGCCCCAGGATTTCAACGCGGAAATTTCCCGGGCGGAAATCTGCGGGGCCATGGCAGAAATCAGCCGCTCCAGGTCCCGGTAGGAGCCGCACCCCTCGATTATTTTCAAGGCGGAAACAGGTTCGGCGATGCCGGAAAGGCCCCAGGCATCTGTTTTATTTGCCCGCTGATGCGGTATTCCGGCGCCGGCAAAGGTTTCCGCAATAACATCGCCCTGAGCCCGGGTGCGATAAAGCACTGCAAAATCCGCAAAAGAACGTTCCCGCACCTGCCCCGCCCTCTCTTTTTTACCAAAGTCGTTAAACTCAAAACCCATGCCCCCGACCATCTGCTCGATCATCTTGCCCACGGCTACCGCCTCCGCATGTTCTGATTCCGCGGGTAATATATTGATATACGGGGTGCCGGAAATGTCTGAACAGATCCGTTCTTCTTCCTGGTTTGTCTCGTTTCGCGAAAGGAGCTGAGTAGCCGCCGTCAGTATGGTTTGCGTGGATCGATAGCTTCTGGTCAACCGAATGGACCGGGCGTTTGGAAAGTCGTGCATAAAGCGCTGGAAATATGCCGGGTCTGAGCCGCGGAACCCGTATATGGACTGGTCGGGGTCTCCGATGACGCAAATTTGCCCGTTTTCGGGGCAAAGCAGACGCACCAGCCTGTATTGAGCGTAGTTTAAATCCTGGTATTCATCAATAAATATAAACGGATATCTTTTTTGAACCTTTTTGCAGCCTGCGGGATCCGCTTCCAGGTGCATTACCGTGCGGCAGATAAGATCCTCGTAGTCATAGAGGCGCTCGGTTTCAAGCAGATCCTGGTAGGCGCAATACACGGCGGAAAGCATTGGGCCGCGATCGCCTGCTATTTCTGATAGATCGTCCTCAGGGGAAAGTATCCTCTGCTTTGAGTCAATTACCATATCAAGCAGGATGTCTGCGCGAAGATCTATTTTCTCGCCCCTGTCCTTTGCCCGGCTCACTGCTTCCAGAAGAAGAGCCCGGCGGTCTTCTTCGTCCACGATTCCTTGATCCGGGCTGTTTTCAATCTCTTTTAACAAGGAAAAGCAGAATGAGTGAAAGGTCTGAGCCGCAGGCGGGGTATTCTCCGGGCCCAGCATGTTTGCCAGGCGTTCTTTCATCTGAGACGCCGCCTTGTTGGTAAACGTGATCGCAAGAATCTGTTCAGGAGTGGCAATTTCTCGTTCAATCAGATATGCGATTCTACAGGTAAGCGTGCGGGTCTTGCCCGTACCCGGACCTGCAGAAATCAGAAGAGACCCTCCTGAATGGGTGACAGCCAGTAGTTGAGCTTCGTTTAGGCCGGCAAGTATTTGATTTTCCGGCGAGCAAAGGACTTGGCCCGCGTCGGCGCCTTTCTGCCTGGAGTTATGGGCCGGCGGAGCCTCTTTCATGGTTTTTGGCGGTTCAGGCTTTTTTTTTCTGTCTCCGGGCACGGTAAAAAGGGCCTTTTGCCCGGTCAGGCGATCGCGTTCTTCCTTGGTAAAAATCGTAACCCTGCCATATTGTCCGTCATATCCGGGCTGGCGGTATACTTCCCCCCGGCGCATCCGATCTATTGCTTCTGCCAGAAGCGCGTTTCCCGAGGCCTTGATCGTTTCAACCGGCATATCGTGCAGCAACGGAAGTTCGGGGCCAATATGGCTGATCGCCGTCTGCCAGGCATTTACCACCTTTTTGCTTTTGGGCCCCACTGCCATGAGTTCGGACAGGATTTCAGCCAACGGGATCAGGCTGTAGAAAGGGTGTGTTTTTTCAGGTTTTTCGCCTTCCCGCCGGCCCGCAAGCTGTTCAACGCGGTAGAGGACTCCAACTGTTACCGGTGCTCCGCAAACAGGACAAATACCACCTTTTTCAATTGTCTGCCTGGGATGCAGGTTGATCCCGCACTTGCGGTGGCCGTCCTGGTGATATTTTCCTTCTTCGGGGAAAAATTCCAGGGTGCCCAGAAATTTTTCCCGGTCTCCGGTTTCAATAGCCTCGCGCATGGCGGCATATGAAAGATCAGTGTCAAAAAGATTAGCCTCCCGGCCAAGGTTTGCAGGCGAGTGAGCATCGGAGTTTGATACCAGAGTGCGGTTGTCAAGATCCCGGATACGCCAGTTCATGGGCGGATCAGAAGAAAGCCCGGTTTCTATTGCAAAGATGTGGTCTGATAATTCCCCGAAGCATTCGGCAACCGAATCAAAGCCCGATTTGGAACCGAAAAGTGAAAACCAGGGGGTCCAGATGTGAGCCGGGATCAGAAAGCCGGATTCGTGAGTTTCGAGCACGATTTCCAGCAGTTTTTTTGAGTCCAGGCCCAGGATGGGTCTGCCGTCGGCCTTGAGGTTGCCTATGGCGGACAGGCGGGCGTTGAATTTTTCAACATGCGAAATCTCCGGGAAGAAGACCAGGTGGTGGATTTTCCGTGTGACTCCGCCCTTCTTATAAATGTTGCTGATTTCGGTGCAAAGCATGAAGCGAACCGGATATCCCCCGGCCACGGAGATCTGTTTTTCGCAGTCTTTTTCCAGGTGATCTTTTAACTTGAGCAGTCCGGGTTCGGCGGGCTCAAGATTTTCCCTGATTTCGGCAAGCCAGCCCGGATGTGTGAAATCTCCTGTTGCCACAACGGCAATCCCCTTTTGCCGGGCTGCCATATACAGGTGCGGAAAATCAAGATTTTTGGCGGTAGCCCTCGAAAAGCGGGAATGTATGTGCAGATCGGCGATAAATTTCATAACAGTTTTTTTAGCACATACCCCCGGCCACTTCAACCAATCAAAAACAGGCGGCAGTAATTTCCGGTTTTTCCGTAAAGGGGAGCCCGTCGGTCGGGGGCAATTTTTTCGCTCCTGATCGTTTTCGGGATTCATCAAAAGCCTTCGCTGAAATTTTAAAAACTCGGCCTTGCGGCCTCAAACAGTTTGAAATTTCTGACGCTCCGGCATTTGACAAATCTTTTCCGAAAACGCTCAATGTCGCTTCAAAAACAGCCCCCGCCCTCGGGCTCCCCCGCTGCTTCGAAAAAGTAAACTTCGAAATTGAAAATTTTTTACCATGCGAAGCGAGCAATGCAGATGCAAGGCCCGAATGCAGGGCCTGAAAAGACCGCCCCGCCTTAGCCCGCATCCCTATAACCAAGCAATATCAACGACTAAGGTTTTGGCAGGCCTGTTCTTTTGAATAAAATGGTTGCTCAAGCAAGGGGGTGCAGGTTATGAAGGAAATCCTGACAAAGATCTGGAGAAGAAGCGGAAATTTAATAAATATTTAAAAAATGGATATCTTATGCAATTATTGTCTTCCACCCTGTCTCTGACCCGTTACCGGGTCGAGGGAAAACTTGCTGAGCCGGTTATGGACACGGTTCGCGAGGGGCTTAAAAATCAGGTGATCCGGGATATCGACAACGACCCGGCTGCAAAAAGTATCGGCTGGACCGAATCGGGCAGGCCCTTTGCACCGGATTTTGAAAAGGCCCAATTTATGTTCGGCACCTACATGGTTTTCTCTTTGCGTATCGATAAGAAATCGGTGCCGGCAAAGATTGTAAACAAGCATTTAAGCATGGCGGTTGCCAGGCGACTGGCTGAAACTGAACAAAAACAGCTTTCCAAGACCGAGAAACGACAAATCAAGGATGAGGTTACAAACAGGCTTTATACACGTGTGCCAGCCTCGCCCAATGTCTATGACCTGGTTTGGGATTACGAGGCAGGTGCGCTTTGGTTTTTTTCCAATTTAAAGGAGGCAAACGAGGAGATTGAAACATTGTTTGCAAAGTCGTTCAGGCTTTCGCTGATCCGAATGTTTCCCTATACCGAAGCCGATCTTGCCTGCGGGCTGTCAGATAAGCAGCGCGATGCAGTAAAGCAGGCAGGGCCTGCGGCTTTTATTACCGGAGGGGCCCATGCTTGATATATCAGTTGCTTACAACCGCTACAAGTTCCTTGGCCACGAGTTTCTGACGTGGCTGTGGTATATGATCGACACCAATCCCGGGGAACTGAAAAAGGCGGATTCGGAAATGGAGTCACTTACCATCGGCAACAGGATCGTTCTGGAAAACCATCGCCACAACCGGGATGAAACCATCACTATCCGGGGCGACGGAGCAGGCCTGGAAGAAGGGGTGATAGCTCTTACCAAGGGGGCCAAAGTTACTGAGATGCACCTGATCTTCAGGTCGGCAGACCTGGAATGGCGTTTTAGCATCAAGGGTGAAAGTCTGAGTTTGAGCAGTCTTAAGACTCCGCAGACTGCGAAATTAGAGAGCGGCGAGGACGTGGAAGGCGCGGTGCTGGAAAAGATTTATTTGACTGAGCGGGTCGCAAATCTGGTGCACAATCTGTATGCGCAGTTTATCAATGAGCGCGTCTCATCAGACTGGGAGAAAAAAACTATATACCGGATCGGTTCCTGGGTTCGGGGCGAGTCAGGCGGGATTGATTAAAATACAAGGTCTGCTGCAAGTATGCGCATCCCGATCAAGATCAGCACGATGCCGCCGGCAATCTCCATGCGCGGGCCGAGTTTTTGTCCGAAAAAGCACCCCAGCCGAATGCCGGCCACAGACATTGCGGAAGTGACAACACCTATGATTGCCGCGGGATACCAGATCGCCACGTTCATCATTGCAATGGAAAATCCCACTGCCAGGGCGTCGATGCTTGTGGCAACAGAAAGCATAACCAGGGCCAGGCCCCTGGAGGGATCCCTTGGTACTGATTCGCGTTCAGGGTTAAGGCCGTCCCGTATCATGCGGCCGCCCACGAAAACAAGCAGGAAAAATGCGACCCAGTGATCAACCGCGGAGATTAAAGGAGCGATGTGTGAGCCTGCAAACCAGCCGAGTACAGGCATCATAAACTGGAACAGTCCGAAATGGAAAGAAAGTCTGAATGCGGCTCTTTTGGGCAGCCGCCCGGCAGTACCCGCGGCCACGGATACGGCAAATGCGTCCATGGCAAGAGAGACGGCAATGAGTATGATTTCGGTAAAGTTCATATGTTTGAATCAATTATCAATGCGAACAGGAAATATCAAGGGTGGTATGAGATATGAGATATGGGGTATGAGGGGTGCGCTGTTGGTTAGCGGCTAAGTGGAGTTCAGGTGTTTGCTGAGGATTCCAAAAGAGCCCTGACAACATCGAGCAGCGGCGGCTTAAGGTGGCGCCATTGCGGATGAAGGGCCCGCCCCTCGTTCCAGGTAAAATCAACGGCGACATACTGTTCCGGTATTTCATACTCGTTATTTATCCCGTAGCGCAGGCTGGGATAGTATTCCACATAAAGCATTCGCTGGGGGTCGATGTCAAACTCGCGGGTTACCTGAGTGGCGATATGGCCGGCGCAGCTACGTACAGACATTTTGCTGTCGGCAATATCGGATACCACTACCACCATGGGTCTGAGGATGGTTACCGGCTTTTTTGCGGCTTTTCTCCGGTCAAAGATCCGGAGCCGGCATTTGCCGCTTGCCAGGCGAAGTCTGCCGCCCCATCCTTCCCAAGTATATATGTGGTCATAGATTAGCATGTGTGTTATTGTATCCCGGTTTAAGGATAACCGAAAGAGAATTTAACCTTTTTTAAATGAAAATAAGGATGCCCGCTTAAGATGGCAAACAAGGAGGACCGCACACAAGGAGTGACTCGCCTGGAGTTAGACGGCAGGGAGATTATCCTGGTGGGAACCGCTCACGTATCAAAAGAGAGCGCCGAACTGGCCGAAGCGGTTATAGAAGAAGAAAAGCCGGATAAAGTGTGCGTGGAGCTTTGCGCCCTGCGCCACCAGTCCATCCGCAACAGCGAGCAGTGGCGGCAGATGGATATCATCAAGGTGGTAAAGGAGAAAAAGTCGTTTCTGCTGCTTGCCAATCTGCTGCTGACTTCTTTTCAAAAGCGCATCGGAAAAAAACTCGGCGTGCGTCCCGGCGAGGAAATGATCCGGGCTCTGGATGCGGCAGAAAAAGCCGGGGCCGATATCTGCCTGGCAGACCGGGAGATCACGGTAACATTGTCGCGTACCTGGAGAGGAACGAGGTGGTGGAACAAAATCAAGCTGTTTTTTCAGTTGATCCTCTCCATGAGCGGTATAGACG
>JAIPDT010000142.1 GCA_021737545.1 Desulfobacteraceae bacterium | reverse complement strand
TCGATAATCTTTAGCAGTGCCTGCTGCACCCCTTCGCCCGAGACGTCCCGGGTAATGGACGGATTGTCCGACATCATGGCGATTTTGTCGATCTCGTCTATGTAGACAATCCCTCTTTGGGCTTTTTCCACGTCATAGTCGGCGTTTTGCAGCAGCGCAAGAATTATGTTCTCCACGTCTTCGCCTACGTAGCCGGCCTCGGTAAGGCTGGTGGCATCAGCAATTGTAAACGGGACGTTTAAGAACCTTGCCAGCGTCTGGGCAAGCAGAGTTTTGCCGCATCCTGTCGGTCCGATGAGCATAATATTGCTTTTGTGCAGTTCCACGTCATCAGTGGCCATCTTGGATTCCAGGCGCTTGTAGTGGTTGTGTACTGCAACCGAAAGCACCTTTTTGGCAAGATCCTGCTGTATGACGTAGCCGTCGAGCTGCTCTTTTATTTCCGCGGGCGCGAGAACGCGATCTGTAATATCGGTTTCCTTGATATTTTCTTCTTCGATGATCTCGCTGCAAAGCTGGATGCACTCATCGCATATATATACCGCAGGTCCGGCAATCAGTTTTTTTACCTCCTGCTGGTTTTTGCCGCAGAACGAGCAGAAGAGGTTGTCGTTGCCTTCTCCGCCCTCATAAGATGACATATAAGCCTCCTTAGTCGCTTATTTTTTCGAGATCGTTTCTGTTGGTTATCACGTGATCAACGATCCCGTATTCGGATGCTTCCGTACCCGACATGAAGAAATCCCTGTCGGTATCGGTTTCTATCCTGGAAAGCTCCTGGCCGGTATGATGGGCCAGAATATTGTTTAGTCGGGCGCGTAGCCGGATGATTTCTTCTGCCTGAATTTTTATATCCGCGGCCTGCCCCTGTACGCCGCCGAGCGGCTGATGGATCAGTATCCTGGAGTTCGGCAGGCAGTAACGCTTGCCTTGTGCGCCTGCAGCCAGAAGCAGCGCGCCCATCGACGATGCCTGGCCGATGCAGACCGTGGCTATATCCGGCTTTATATACTGCATGGTGTCATATACCGCCAGCCCGGCGGTAACCGACCCCCCTGGTGAATTTATATAGAAGTTTATATCCTTATCCGGATCCTCGGATTCGAGAAACAGGAGCTGAGCGATCAGCAGGTTCGCGATTTCATCCGAGACCGGGGTGCCCAGAAACACGATCCGGTCTTTTAAGAGGCGGGAGTATATGTCATATGCCCGCTCTCCCTTGCTGGTTTGTTCAATTACCATCGGTATTAATGTCAATTTTCCCCCTCCTTGACGGGTTGGAGGCTCTGTTTGAGCTCTCGCTTAGCTGTCTTCCGGTTCTTTTTGTTCGTTTGCAGCTTCGTCTTGGTCTGTTTCGGTTTCAGGCTCGACTTCTTCTATCTCTGCATGGTTAATTATAAGATCGATAACCTTTTTTTCAAGTAGGGCGTGTTTGAACCCGCTGTGCTTCTCCGGATTTTGTCTGTAATATGACTTGATCGCGTCCTTTTGCTGTCCGGTGGACTGAGCGATTTTGTCGTATTCGGCCTCCAGTTCCTCATCCGATAAATCAATTTCTTCCTGTTCTATGATCTTGTTTAAAAGGAGATGCCGCCGGGTCTGCTGTTCGGCAAGCCCCCTGTACTGTTCTTCCAAGTGCTCGCGTGACAAACCGAGCTGTTCCATGGAAAGTCCGTTCTGGGCGAATTGTCTTTCCGCCTCCTGGATGATATCATCCATTTCTGATTTTACCAGCACTTCCGGAACCTCGAAGTCCTCTGTAAGCAACTGCTGAAATATCTGTTCCTGGAGTTCCTGGTTTGTTCGCTGCTCATAGCCCTGCTCCAGATTTTTGCGGATTTCAGCCCTTAAGTCTTCCAGGGTTTCGAATTCGCCGAAGTTCTTGGCAAATTCATCGTTTACTTCCGGCAGTACCTGCTCGCGCAGTTCTTTTAAGACAACCCTGAGCTCCGCTTCCTGTCCTGCTATTTTTTCATATTGATGGTCTTCAGGGAACTTCACGTTAAAGGTCTTTTCTTCTCCCGGCTTCATGCCTATGATTTGCTGGTCGAATTCATCCGGAAAACCGGATGATCCCACCTGAAATGCAAAATCTTCCGTAAAAGGCAAGGGATCAAAGGGTTGCCCTTCCTTGAAGCCTTGATAATCGACTGTGACGTAATCATCGTTTTCCACCTGCCGCGGAGGATCTACAGGCTTGTATTCCGCCAGGTGCTGGCGCAGCCGCTCGATCTGGGAGTCGATTTCAGTTTCGTCGGCACTGTACATTGTTTTTTTCAGCTTCAGCCCTTTGAAGTCCGCCTCCGGCAGTTCAGGCCTTAACTCTACAGTGGCTGCGTACTTGTATGAACTCTCCGGGTCCAGTTCCGGAGCATCCAGGTCTGTGGTTTCGAGCACCGGCAGATCTGTTTCCTTGATCGCATCCCGAAAAGAATCCTGGACCAGGGAATTTGCCACGTCTGCGTGCACATCCTTTTTAAAATGCCTTTCGAGCACGGCACGGGGAACCTTGCCCTGTCTGTAGCCCTTGATTTTTGCGTTTTTTTTCAGCTCCTTGTAGGCTTCATCGAGCTTGTTGCTGACCTGGTCTTGCGGAATTTCAACATGCACCTTTTTTTTGACATCGCTTACATCTTCGACTTTTACATCCATGACGATCCTTTCCAGTATATTCTGTACTTACAAGCCCGCATCTGAATACTGCGGGGAAAAATTAAGAGATGGTGCGAGAGGGGAGACTCGAACTCCCACTCTTTTTCAAGAGCTGGATCCTAAGTCCAGTGCGTCTACCAATTCCGCCACTCTCGCATGTTTTTTTCTTTATTTCCGGCAATAAATCCGTTACAGAATTGATGACGTATAAGATTGTGAAAAAGCGGGGCAGAAAGCCATCAACCATTTGAGATTATAGTAAAATTATTTTGGTCAATTTTGTAAAATAATATTAATTTCCGGGAGTGTCAAGGAAAATTGCGGTGAGGCGGGATTTAACAAGCAAGAAACACTGTGGTTTTAAACGGTATTTGAGCCTGGCGGCCGCGGCGCTCTGCTGTTTTGTTTTTTTGATTCCTCGTCCCTGCCTCTCTTTTGATGCAGGCGGAGCGGGGAATACAAAAAGGGTGGTCGTAGTAGACCCGGGCCATGGCGGAAACGACGAGGGTGCAAAAAGCCCTGAGGGGCGGCCGGAAAAACAGGTCAGCCTGACGCTTGCGAAAAAATTCAAAGAAAAATTGGAAGACAGATATCGGGTTGTTTTGACCCGGACAGCCGATTATGGTGTATCGCCCTCCCAACGGGCATCAATTGCAAACAACCGGGAAGGCGGACTTTTTATAAGCCTTCATGCAGGCGGCGGGTTCAGGCGTTTAACAGATCTTTGGAGCATCTATTTTTTTCGGGCTTCGGGCGAAGAGAAAAGGGCGTTTGCTGACAAAGCAGACAGGCGGGGGGCGATTCCCTGGCACCGTGTGCAGCTAAGACACGCCGGGTCGTCAGCCCTGCTCGCAGAAAAGCTTAAGAGCCGGCTTTCACGTTCGCCGATCGGGGTCCGGACCGAGTCGATCGAAGCCCCTCTGGCAGTGTTAAAGGGTCTTGACATGCCGGCGGTTGTTGTTGAATACGGATATATTACCCATCCGAAAACAGCGGCCGCGCTGGCTGACGAATCATATCTGGATACCCTCGCAGGCGTGCTGGCCGCCGGAGTTTCGGATTTTTTTGCCTCTGTCTCCTCTGATGAGTGAAACCGTTTGTCTGGTTTGTCTTGCATGTGTCCAAAAAGGGTGTTAAAAAACTGCACAAAAGATCGACGGGGCGTAGCGCAGCCTGGCAGCGCGCCTGCTTTGGGAGCAGGAAGCCGCAGGTTCAAATCCTGCCGCCCCGACCATTTATCCCGCCCATGCGTTTCCCGGGTCTTGTCGCAAGTTAAAGCCCGTATTCCCTCTTTTCCCGTAACCACGTTTACCGGCGGACCTATGGATGCGAGTTATGATGCTTGAAAAAGGCATAGCCGAAAAAGCGCAGCAGGGGTTCTGGTGTGTAGGAGCAGGTGTTGCACTCACGTGTGCTTTCCCCGGGATAGGCGCGCATTGGTGCGCATGGTTTGCACTGGCGCTGCTGATGATCGGTCTGCGTAACGCCGCGCCGGGCAGGGCGTTTATGCTCGGGCTTTTGGCGGGTTTTGTGCATTTTCTGACTCTTCTATACTGGCTGGTCCCGACCATGCATAGATACGGCCCCATGCCCGTGATATTGAGCTTCGGGGCGCTTCTTCTGCTGGCATTCTATCTGGCTCTTTATATGGCAGCTTTTTCAGGTCTGTTAGCCGGATGTGCCGGGGGGCGTTTTTCCCATCCCCTGTGGTGTCTCCTGCTGGTGCCGGTATTCTGGGTGAGTTTTGAATATCTCCGGGAACAGCTTTTTTCCGGGTTTCCCTGGGGGCTGCTCGGCTACAGCCAGTATGAACGTCTGCATCTGATCCAGATTGCCGATATATGGGGGGTATACGGGGTCTCGTTTCTGATTGCAGCCGTCAACGCTGCCTTGTTTGTATTGATAATGGCTGCGGGAAAAGGCGGCTGGCAAAAGAGAACACCTTCGGGGTTTCAGGCCTTGGTTGCAGGGAGTGTAGCCATTGTTCTGGTTGGTGGGGCCTGGGGATACGGTGCCTGGCGGATGGAAGAAGTGGAAAAGACTGCGGCGGCTTCCGAAACTCTTGATGTAGCAGTAATCCAGGGCAATATTGAGCAGTCCCTGAAATGGGACGATGCCTTTTGCGAAAGCACTACGCGCAAATATAGCCGCCTAACCGGCAGGGCAATGAAAGACTCGCCCGACCTTGTTGTATGGCCTGAAACAGCCCTGCCTTTTTATTTTTTCAACGACAGGGAGTTGACCAGAAAGGTGCTTGATGCAGTTGATCAGGCTGATACGTATTTTTTGATCGGCAGCCCGGCCTATGAAAAGGAAAAGGGCACAGAGGAGCTTTCGCTTTTCAACAGTGCCTATCTGATTGATCCGGACGGCCGGGTTAAAGGGCGATATGACAAGGTACACCTTGTGCCGTTCGGGGAATACGTGCCGCTGCGAAACTGGCTTCCTTTTCTCGGAAAGATGGTTCCGCAGGCTGCCGATTTTAATGCAGGGACAACCGGGCAGCTGCTTGAAATGAATGGACCGCGGATCGGGGTTCAGATCTGCTACGAGATGATCTTCCCGGAGCTTTCGGCTGCAATGGTGCGGCAAGGCGGTGATCTGCTTGTCAATATTACCAATGACGCATGGTTTGGTAAAACCGCTGCTCCTTACCAGCATTTTTCCATGGGTGTGCTGCGGGCGGTTGAAAACCGCCGGGCGGTGGTCCGGGCGGCCAATACCGGTATCAGCGGATTTATTAATCCTTCAGGCCGGATAGGCGAAACTTCGGAAATATTTAAAACCAGAATTCTTGTCCGGCAGGTGCCGGTGATAAAGCAGCCCCCCACATTTTATTCGCTCCATGACAGTATGCTGCCCTGGATCTGCATGGCGGCGTCTTTGCTTGCAGTTGCTGTCAGCCTGAGAAAAGGGTTGAGAAGAAGATGGAATTATTGATAAATATATATTGATGGTTAGGATAACATTGGCAAAAGTAGTGAGGACGGATTTTAAATCTGTATCATATCTTATCATAAAATGAATTTTATATAAGGAGGTTTTTCTATGTCTGAAGAACTGAGATCAGCAATAAATGAATTATACAAAAAAATAGACCAGTTAAAGGGGTATCTTTGACATCCCCGGCACCGAGAAGCGGCTGGCGGAAATAGAGAGCATGATATCAGAGGAAAGCTTCTGGGACGAGCCGGATAAGGCCGCCAAGATTCTCCGGGAGCGCTCAAGGTTAAATGAACGCCTGGAGGGATGGCGCGCACTTTACAAGGAGGTCGAGGACTGCGCTACCTTACTGGAGCTGGCAGAAGAGGAGCAAGACGAGGACAGCTTCCAGGAAGTGCGGCGTCAGGTGGATTCCCTGGAAAAAAGGATTCATTCTTTTTCCATATCCCTGATGCTAAACAGCGAGGATGACAACCGCAATGCAATTGTTTCCATCAATGCCGGGGCCGGCGGAACAGAGGCCCAGGACTGGGCGGAGATGCTTTTTCGGATGTATCACCGGTGGTGCGGGGAAAAGGGCTACAAGGTGGAGGTAATGGACCTGCAGCCGGGAGATGAGGCAGGCATCAAAAGCGTAACCTTTACGGCAAAAGGAGAACCCGCGTTCGGTTATCTCAAGGTTGAAACCGGTGTTCACCGACTGGTGCGGATATCACCGTTTAACGCAGGCGGCAAACGGCACACCTCCTTTGCCTCGGTTTTTGTCTATCCCGAAATAGATGATGAAATTGTGGTGGATATAGATGAAAAGGATCTGCGGATAGATACTTACCGCGCCAGCGGTGCGGGCGGTCAGCATGTAAACAAGACCAGCAGTGCTGTTCGCATAACCCACGAGCCCACGGGTATCGTGGTGCAGTGTCAGCAGGAAAAATCCCAGATAAGAAACCGGGAGCTGGCAATGAGGGTTCTGCGTGCAAGGTTGTACCAGTTGGAAAAGCAGAAGCAGGACCAAAAAATGCAGGCCATCCACGAGACCAAGGGCGAGATCGCATGGGGCAATCAGATCCGGTCTTACGTGCTTCATCCCTATCAGATGGTAAAGGATCACAGGGTGAATATGGATATCGGTAACGTCAACGCGGTGCTCGACGGGTGGCTAGATCCTTTTATCGAGGCGGTCCTGCTTTCGGCAGTAGCCGGCAGCCCGGAAAGGGTAAATGAACCCGCTTGATCTTATCCGCCAATATTACCGGCCCGGAACCCCGGCCTACGAGGTGCTTGTGAGACATTCCGAACTGGTTGCTGATGCAGCGGTGGAAATCGCAGGACGTATACCGCATCTTATGCCGGATGTCTCTTTTTTAAAAGAGGCCGCAATGCTCCATGACATAGGGATTCTATATACCCGTTCCCCTGAGATAGGTTGCTTCGGGCGACATCCTTATGTATATCACGGGTATCTGGGCAAAAATTTGCTGGAAAAACACGGTTTGGCGGATCATGCGCTGGTCTGCGAGAGGCATGTGGGAGCCGGCCTTTCAGCCGCGGATATAGCAAACCAGGGTCTTTCCCTGCCGATGCGCGATATGCTGCCCGAAACAATTGAAGAGAAGATCATCTGTTTTGCGGATTCGTTTTTTTCCAAGAGCCCTCCGCCTGAAGGTACCAGGCGCACCGCAAAAGAAGTGATTGCATCTTTTGAGCTT
>JAIPDT010000141.1 GCA_021737545.1 Desulfobacteraceae bacterium | reverse complement strand
ATGATCTTCGTCGGAAATATAATTGCAGTCCCGGGCGAAATCCAGCCAGGTATCTGTCTCGCTGTTTTCTGCGTCAGCATCTGTGAGCTTGCTGATAAAATGAGCGGTGTATCTCCGCTTTGCCCATGCTTCCCTCAGATTTGCACAAACCGCCCGTGAAGACCTGCGAACCTGGTCTGTAAGCGAATATTTCTCCTCCTTCGGCCATCCCTTGCTGATCTCAAAAACTTCCATGGCCAGGGCATAAGCCTGCTGATACACTTTCAATTCCTTCGCCGTCTTCGCCAACCCCATCAAACCCTCCTTCTTCAGTGGTCGGTAGTCGGTAGTCGGTAGACGGTTGTCGGTAGTCGGTAGTCGGTTGTCGGTATATCGAATAGATGGCCGACCATCGACCACTGCCTACTGCCTACTGACCACTGACTACCGACCACAGATCGCCTGCACACACCGCTCCGCCGTCCTCCCATCCCACAGCTCCGGCCGCGCAGGCCGTCGCTCCTCATTCAAAGTTTGGCGAAAAGCCTTCCGCAGCCGCCCGATTTCATTTCCCACCAGCACGCTTGCCCCGCCATGCTCTTTTAACGTCACCGGCCGCTCCGTGTTCCACCGCAGGGTCAAACAGGGCGTGCCCAAAACGCAGCATTCCTCCTGAAGCCCGCCGCTGTCTGTCAGCATCACTCTTGCCGCCATATTCAGCCGCAGCATCTCGTGATACCCCACGGGATTTAACAGCACCATATTTTTTGTACCAACAACCTTCTGCCACAACCCAAACTTCTTCAAATTCCCCTCAGTCCTTGGATGAATCGGCCACACCAGCGGCATTTCCCCGCACACCTCATCACACAAAAAATCCACCAACGGCCCCAGCACATCCGGAAAATCCACATTCGACGGCCGATGCATCGTCATCACCGCAAACCCTTCATCGCCTCCCACCGCCCACCGACCACTGTCCACCGACCACTGTCCACCGACCACCGACCACTGAATACCGTCTCCTGACCACCGACTCCCGTCTTCATGCAAATACCCCTCTATCACACCCCCCAACTCCAACCCCTCCGCCTTCCCCCGCTGCGCCTCCAGGGTATCAATCATAATATTGCCCACAAAACAGATCCGCTCTTCAGGCACGCCTTCACTCCGGAGATTCTCCCCGGAAAGCCGGTCCGGGGTCAGCAGCAGGTCAGCCAAACGATCCGTCACCAGCCGGTTGATCTCCTCTGGCATGCTCATGTCCCGGGACCGCAGACCCGCCTCGATATGAGCCAGACGCACCAGTTCCTTTTTGGCGGTAATGGAACACGCGCACGTGGCATTCACATCCCCGACCACCACCACCCAGTCCGGTTTTTCCTCCTGCACCACCTTTTCAAAGGCGATCATGGTCTGACCCACCTGCTCGGCATGACTCCCCGACCCGATGCCCAGGTTGATATCCGCATCCGGAATATCCAAAGCCTCGAAAAACGCCCGGTTCATCCTGTCATCATAATGCTGGCCGGTATGAACCAGAATATGCGCAATCCCGGGCTCATTTTCCTGGTTATATGCCTCAACCGCCCTTATAAACGGCGCAATCTTCATAAAGTTGGGCCGCGCACCCACTACTGACATTACCTTCATCAAAATTCCTTGAATCTACTTTTGGTTTGATTTTTTTATGTTTTCAGATGGTAAGAAACAGGATCAAAAAAACAGAATCTGTATGGAGGGAATTTCCGGAAAGCGGATGTCATTGGTAAAAAACAGGGGAGCACCTCCTTTAAGAGCAGTGCTTATTTAAATAGCATCCGTGGGGTGTTCCACGATGATCTTTCGTCATTGAGAAAATCTTTTACGCTAAAATCCTTCCAGATATCCTTTCCTCTACCTTTGAGTTCCATAATACTCCGATTCCGGTTTGATTCACCTGTCTTCTGACGGATCAGCACCGCTACTTACTCCAGGAGCCGAAGCTGATCTGTAAGCTTTAGATTTTTTATCTCGGAGCTCGGCCTCTATTTCCTCTTGTTCCCAGGAAACGCTTGGCACCCCAAAACGAGAGCATTCGAGTAAAAATTGAACCCGGCTTACTCCGGCCATATGAGCAGCCTGACCAGAGGTAAGCCTGCCCATTTCAAACAACTTGCCCGCCATGGCCATTTTAGCTTCCCGTTCAAAGGCGTCTTTGCTTTGGTTAAACGATGCTGTAAAATTATCTGGATAGTCTATGCTTAATCTTCCCATGGCATTCTCCCCATTACTCCAATGCCTCCCGCTACCCCGTGTCTGTTTTGGAAGAATCCTGCCGTGAATCTTTATAGGCCCGCAGCACGGCGTTCATCATAGTCTGGTATCCCTTTCCCTGTTTCTTGAACCAGTCCAGGGTATCGGAATCAATTCTCAAAGTAATCTGTTGTTTAGGCTGAGGAGAATTAACCCGTTTCGCTTTGACGAAAAAATCCTCATCAATAGGAGGATTATCAGGATCCGAGATGGCGTTTTGGGTCAGTTCCTCGTCAGACTTGGAATCAACCTTTTTCCAATCTGTTTTGGATATATTGTTCATAAAGCCTCCTTTCCCTGGCATTGGCCTTTCGCATAGATATAATACGGATATTATCGTCCCGTAGCGTATACACTGTAATTATTAGCCTTTCTTCGATTTTTCCGAAAGCGATAAAGCGCTTTTCATTATAGTCCTGGCGACAATCCTCAAAACATATGGGTTCCGCATTAAAGAAGCGTTCCGCATCTCCAAAATCTATCCCGTGTTTTGCCAGGTTGCTTCTGCACTTGTTTTCATCCCACTCAAAAGGCATAATCAATTATAACCACAAATGTAACTACGTCAATAACGATTTTCAACTTTCATACCAGCACCAGGTACTGACCAGAGAAAACAGGCCAAGTCCAGTGTTGAGCGGAAGGATAGATCCGTCTTCTGTCCACTGACCACTGACCACCGCCTACTGACTACTGTCCTCCGTCATCCGTCTTGTGAATACTGACCACCGCCTACTGACCACCGACCACCTCCGCCGCCCGCACACTCACCCCGGCTACCTCAAAAATCTCCTCTGCCGCAATCGGGGCCGGCCCTCCCTGCTCAACCGCCCGGACAAAATTGGCAACACACTCCTTCTGCCCCTTGTCCTGCCGCCACAGATTCATTTTCCTGAATCCGGGCCAGCCAAATCCTTTAAGCCTCCTGAAATTGTCCAGCTGCAAAACCCTTCCAGCGCAGAAAACCTCCACCCGCTCCTTGGGAAAACTTGCATGCCCGTTTGCCAGATAATGAATGGTGCCAAAAGAGCCGTCCGCAAACCCGAGAACAATGGAAGCCTTGTCCTGGACAACCGCCACACCCGGCGCATCTCCCATGCACCGCCCCTGCATCGAAACAATCCCGCTTCCGGCCAGAAACCGCATCAGGTCGATAAAATGGCACGCCTCCCCGATTATCCGCCCCCCGCCGACAGCCGGGTCCTGGGTCCAGTGATCCGCCGGAATGGCCCCTGCATTCATGGTCATGATGAATGACTTGGGCTCCTGAACTGCTTCCAGCAAGGACTTGATCTTCTGGATCTGGGGGGCAAACCTGCGGTTGAAGCCAACCATTAGCAGAGGACGATAGTCCGTGGTCGGTTCTTCACCCTCGTCCTGTTCACTATTCACCGACCCACGACTACTGCCTACTGACCACTGACCACTGTCCTTTGTCCTTTGACAACCGACCACCGACTACAGACTACAGACCACCGGCACCCTAACCGTCCTCTGATCCCCCTCCACAGCAAACGGCGTCATCCACAAATTCTCCCCGTCCCCCGGCCCGGCCGGAAACAGCACCTGCCCGTACTGAAAATATTTCATGGGCCAGATGTCTTTTTTGAATTTTTCTAACAACTTCCAGTTATTGCCGTCCGCAGAACCCCAGACCTCGGCATAACGGGTGGTATTTACCTTGCTTGGCTCAACAGCGGTTGAGAAAAACAAATGGTTTCCAACCCTGCATCCGCGAAAGACCGAGCTGCCGACCGCAGCCAGCTTTTCAACCCCATTTCCGCTCCTGTCCATGCGGAAGATATGGTTTTTATCATCTGGCGCGTCTGATCCGAAATAGACATGATCTTTCGTGAAAAGAAGCTGCACCGCCCGGAACTGCTGGGAGCCGCCGGCAACTTTCTCCATCGTGTTGAAATTATCATCTGTGCGCCAGATGCCGGCTTCATGGTCAAGATCCCCGGTGGTCACCCAGATTGAATTTTCATAAGGATCGTAAAACACCCCGTGCACATGGCGAATCCCCTCAAAGCGCCAGGCTGCCTGCCACTTATCTCCGCCTTCCTTTAATTTCCAGACATGCACAGGCCAGCGTTCCGGGTTGGAGCGATATTCCCCGTAATAAAAAGCGTGGTTTGCAGCGCACAGCGCAAGCGGCCTGGATCCGTGCACCGGCCCAAGCAGACTTGTCTGCCCGCCTTGCATGGAATAAACATCCCGATTGGCAGCAATCAATGCGCATGAATCGCCAACCGCCAAATGATGGACGCCTTTCCGCAGCAGCCTGCAGGAAAGCCTAAAAGACATGAGTGTTTTTTCAATAAAGCCGCCCCGGATCGAACCGATTTGCTTCCATTCGGTCCCACCGCCCCGGCATTCCAGAAGTCTGCTTCCCCGGACCGCCAGCATCCTTTCCCGGTCCATGTAAACCACCCGCCCCCGGATCACCTTATCCGCCTGCATACCCGCCTGACCCTGAAATTCCGGTACTTCATGTATGGCCAGGTAGCCATTACGATCAGCAGCCTTCCGGCCTGCACCCAAAGCCATTCTTTCAAACTGAGCCGGTGGCTCCGCTGATCCCTTGCATATCCAGCCCTAGCCATGGCCTCGCCGCAGCATAGCTCGGAAAGCACGACTTCTCTGGGATGCAGCCCGGTTTTCCATTTTTCCCTGTTTTTAGTCAAAAGCGGCCCCAAAGTTTCCTTCTTCCAGCTCATCTCCTTGTCTGCGACCAGATTTTTGGCGGCATCTCCAAAGGAAAGCATGCCATGATCGTATTTAAGGCCCAGCTCCCCGCACAGTCCGGAAAGCACCTTTTCAGGCGCGGCCAAAAGCTCCTCATAGCAGATTTCATGATACCTTTTGCCGAACAATTTCGGCCCGAGCCTGGAACCTATTTTGAATTGCACCCGGTTGGCAAAAACATGTTTCCAGACATGACCTTTTCTGGACCAGGCCGCCTTTTTCTTGGAGGCCAGAACGTCCCTTGGATCACGAAACACATGGATCACATGCACATCCGGCAAAACAGCGGCCAACAAGAACAGAAACTCAACAGCCCTGGGATCCTTGTCTCCGGCCCATGATTTATTCTTGCCTGCATAGGAGGCCAGCATTTCCCTGTACACGGCAGCATCCAGCAGCCCGCCCCGGGCCAAAGCCCCGGCAACCAATTTTGAGGCGTCAAGCCCGGTTCTGGCAAAATAGTCGTCTTGCGCTAAAGCCCGCGAAGCCGCCTTTTCTCCCTGCCTTTGAAAGATGGAATGAAGGTAACCCGGGAAAACAATCCGCCGAATAAACGCGGTTTCAGGCAGGCAGGAAATCTGGGGATGGGCGGCAAGCATGCTTTGGATAAGAGATGTGCCGGATCGGCCAACGCCGACTATAAAAAGGAATGATTTTGTCATGCGGAGATTTTTTTCCCAGAGCATACAGCCTCAAAGGCTTTCACATGTACCTCGGCCATATGCTCAATGGTGTATTCTTCCATTGCCTTTTCCTGTAGCTTCTTTCCCCACTTTTCAAGCAGTGATGGATTGTTTTGGACGCGATCAATGAACTGGTCCACCTCATACTGATCGTTAAAAGAGATAAAAGGTTGATCGGCTTCTTTGGCTAGATAAAATTCAGGTGCATGATCACTGCATGAATCAATTACAATTCCCTTGCCATGCTTGGCTGCATTCATCGCAAGTAAACCCACGTGCCCAGGGTTTGCTACTAAATCAGCCCAGTCAAAATGGAAATACAATTCCTCTCCGACTGTGCGACCGAAAAGCTCTGCTCGCCTTTGCTTCAACAACTCGGCCGAAACTGACAGTTTCTCCATTCCCGGACCGATTAAGCGCACGTGCACATCATCTCTTCTTTCAGCTAAATTCACCAAACGTTCCAATTTCTTTCGTTGCTGATAACGGCCTACAAACAATAAACGCAATTCAGGATGTTGATTAAATGTGCTAGGGCGGAAATCATTTTTTCTGATTTCACTGTTATTAAAACTGATTGCTTTCGTTAAATATGTATCATTTAATTCCATTGCTATTAACTTGCCGTGTACCAAACAGCCTGCTGCGCTATTGATGATATATTTACGGAAAACATCCAAGACATGTGATTCATTTTTTCCAAAAATATGCCCCCACCACAGCCATTTATTCCAATAACCCGGATTTGCAATAAACAATGCAATTCTGGAAAGATGTCTCAAATTGGCGCTCACGCATACAACATCCCACCTTTTGCTGCGCAGAATCCGCCCAAGGCCTGGCTGCCACAAAAGACCAAAAAAACGAATTGAATTTATCTCAATATAATTATATCCTTCCCTGTGATCCGGCTCGCTCAATCCATCTGGCTCACAGGGCTGAGCAATAACCGTTAAATCTATATTATTGTACGTTCCAAGCTCCCTCAAGAAAGGTTCTCGGTAATCCGGCGCATGGTTTAAAATCATTAATACTTTCATTCGCGTTCCTGGTAGCCTTTTTTCTTTCCGTCATAAAAATATCCATACTTCCACAACAAAGGCCAGCAGAGTGCTTGCACCATCAGGCTGTAGCGTTTTGGCAGACCCTGGCGGCTTGCTTTTTTGGGATCAAGGACAAAGCTTCCCGCCATTCGCATATGGTTGCCGCCGATATTATGGCCCACATTAAAGGGCTGCTTTTCCCGGACCCGCCTTTTTACTTCTGCAAGGGATACGCCGGCAAATTTTTCAATGCGATCCAACTGCTCCAAAGGCGAAGCAATCAAATCTTCATACCTGATCCGCAGAAATCGGTCCCTGCCGAACAGGCGGACCACTTCAGCCATGATATTGCCAATCATCCAGGCTGCCGCGCTTGCAAACAAAAACGGTCCAAACCACCTGCGCGGCGTAAAGCGCATCCGCAAAAACTTGAAACCACTTCCCTTTTCAAGGCGGTAAAAATTGCTCTGCAGCACCTTTTCCGGATGCCGGACCAGATGAACCACCCTGGAACCCGGCACAAACCGCATCAAAAAAAGCGCCCGGGTGATCTCCTTGGACGAGTCCACGATCACTTCTTTTCCGGAGGTTGCCCCCACAGCCGCTGCAATTTGCTCGCTGTG
>JAIPDT010000140.1 GCA_021737545.1 Desulfobacteraceae bacterium | reverse complement strand
CGTTACTATGCTGATCCGCTCTGAATATCCCCTTTCCATGCAGGTAGATGAAACAGCCGGGAATATGATCCGCAATGTGCTTCAGGACAACGGACTTACAGTCCGCACCGGGGTTTCTGTAAAGGCGTTTGAGGGAAGCGGCCGGGTGAAAACGGCGCTTTTATCCGACGGCAATCGGATTGCCTGCGACATGGCGGTTATCGGCAAGGGGGTTTCTCCCGCGCACGGTTTTGTACCCGCGGATAAAATCGAGACTGATGCCGGCATCCTTGTGGACGAACACATGCGGACAAGCGCTCCGGATGTGTATGCCGCGGGCGATGTGGCGGAATATTTCGATCTTTCCCGCCAGAAGCACCGGGTAAATGCCATATGGCCGGAGGCTGTCAGTCAGGGCAGGATTGCGGGGCTGAACATGGCCGGCCAGGCAATTTCCTACAGGGGAAGCCTGTCGCGAAACGTGATGCGGATCTTTGACACGGATGTCATGAGCGCCGGACGGGTCAGCCAAAGAGACCTGGACGATTCCTGCCGAACAGCCGCGGAGTTTGACCCCTGGCGCAAAACCTATCGCAAGCTTGTATTTGAAGACAACATACTGGTGGGTTTTGTCCTGGTCAATCATGTAGAGCAGGGCGGGGTCCTTGCCTCGCTTGTCCAAAGCAGGATGCCTGTTGATATTCCGGAAAGATACCTGCTTGACCCGAATTTTAATTTCAGCCGGTTAATGCGGCGCTAATAATAGGAGGTCTTATGAAACAGGTCATTGTTCATCCGGAACGGTGCGTGGGGTGTATGCAGTGCATGCTTGCCTGCGCGACAGCGCATTCAAAGAGCGGCAGCCTGTTTTCGGCTGTTACTGAGTCGCCCGGACCGAGACCGCGTATACACGTAGGCGCGGGCATGCATGAGGAGGGATTTCCCAACAGATGCCGGCACTGCGATCCGGCTCCGTGCCAGATGGCATGCCTGCCCGGAGCAATTTACCGTCAGACAGCTACAAATACAGTGCTTGTAAACCCGGATGTCTGCATCAACTGCGCATCATGCGCCATGGCCTGCCCGTACGGAGTTATCCGGTATCATGAAGATCCGCTTGTCCCTGCGGGAAAAACAGTGGCAATAAAGTGCGACAACTGCACAGCGCGCCGGCAAAAGGGCCTGATTCCGGCATGCGTGGAGGTCTGCAAGACAGGTGCGTTAACCTTTGAAGAATCCGATCGCGCCATGAAGCGCAAGACAGTCCAGGTGGCCAGAAGCGTTACCGCTGAAGCCCCTCCGTCCGAGCAGTCTCAGGGTTTTGCGCTTTTGCATACAGTCAAAAAAGCCATAACCGAGATCAATCAGTCGAGATAAAGGGAGGGCAGGATCATGACGCATCATCATACAAAAAGCATCACAAAGGACGGACAGCTGCTGATCAAAAAAATGGAAGCCGACCAGGTGGAAAGCGTATGGGACCGTCATCAGGCACAGCAGCCGCAATGCGGTTTCTGTGAACTCGGTCTTAGCTGCAGAATCTGCGTCATGGGGCCCTGCAGGGTCGATCCGTTCGGCGAAGGCCCTCAGCAGGGGGTGTGCGGAGCTGATGGAGATATCATAGTGGCCCGCAATTTGTGCAGGATGATCGCGGCGGGGGCGGCTTCCCATTCGGATCACGGAAGAGACCTGGTGGAGGTGCTCGAAAGCGCCGCGGAAAACAAAGCACCCGGCTATGAGATAAAAGACGGGGAAAAACTGCACAAGGTTGCCTCGGAATACGGAATTTCCACCGAAGGCAGAAAACCTGCAGAGATTGCAGCCGACCTGGCAGGAGCCATGAAAGAGGATTTCGGCTCAGGGAAAAAAGAGATTGCTCTGGCCGCCCGCGCCCCGCAAAAAAGACAGGAGCTGTGGCGCAGATTAAATATAATGCCAAGGGGGATCGACCGGGAGACCTCGGAGGCCATGCACCGCACCCACATGGGTGTTGACAATGACTGGCAGAGCCTGCTGCTCCATGGGCTGCGGAATGCTCTTTCCGACGGATGGGGAGGCTCCATGATCGCCACCGACGTATCGGACATCCTTTTCGGCACTCCCATGCCGGCTCCTACAAAGGTCAATGCCGGGGTTTTAAAGGATGACCAGGTTAACGTGGTGGTTCACGGCCACAATCCGGTGGTATCTGAGATGGTTTTGGCCGCCTGCCAGGACCCCGAGATCATAAAACTTGCCGAGTCCAGGGGCGCCAAGGGCATTAATCTCTGCGGAGTCTGCTGTACCGGAAACGAACTGCTCATGCGCCACGGAATCCCCATGGCGGGCAATCACCTGATGACAGAGCTCATAATTGCCACCGGCGCGGTGGAGATGATGATTGTGGATTATCAGTGCATTATGCCTTCTTTAGGGAAAGTCGCGTCCTGCTATCATACAAAGATGATCAGTACCAGCGACAAGGCGCGTTTTCCGGGCATGGAGCACATGGAGTTTCATCCGGACAACGCGCGGGAAAAGGCATACGAGGTGGTAAAAAACGCCGTGGAGAATTTTGGTAACCGAGGCGAGGTATATATTCCTGTAGAACCCATGGACGCGGTGGGCGGTTTTTCCGTGGAAGCGGTGCTCGGCGCACTCGGCGGCACCCCCGACCCTTTGCTCGATGCCATCAAGGCCGGAAAAATCCGCGGTGCCGCAGGCATAGTAGGGTGTAATAATCCCAAGATAAAGCACGATTACGGTCATGTAACCCTGACCAAAAGACTGATTGAAAACGATATACTGGTGGTGGACACCGGATGTGCGGCAGTGGCAAATGCCAAGGCCGGCTTTAAAATCTCGGATTCAATCTCTTATGCCGGGCCGGGTTTAAAGGAGGTTTGCGGCTCGCTAGGTATACCGCCGGTGCTCCATTTTGGAAGCTGCGTTGACAACGTACGTATACTGGTGCTGGCATCGGCCCTGGCAAATGCTCTTGGAACCGATATAAGCGATCTTCCCCTGGCAGGCGCGGCCCCGGAATGGTATTCGGAAAAGGCCGTGGCCATCGGGGCATACACGGTCGCCTCGGGAATCTATACGGTGCTCGGCCCCATGCCGCCGGTTGCAGGCAGCATGAACGTAGTGGAGCTTCTTACAAAAGGTCTTAACGATGTTGTCGGAGCTGCGTTTTCAGTGGAACCGGACCCGGAAAATGCCGCGGTGCTTATACGCAAACACATTGAAAATCAGCGACGAGGCCTGGGCCTGGATGCGGCCGATCTCTAGAAGCTGTTATTTACAACTGCCTTGCGAAGATATTTTGAAATGATGATGCCGCAGAAAGGGCATTCATCTATTTGAGTGCCGAATTTTGTCAGGTCGTTGCCGCATTTGGGGCACTGCTGAGAGCTTCGGGCGGGAGCAGGATTAAAAGATTCGTTTTCCTGCTCCTGCTCTTTTTTAGGCCAGATGTGGCAGCACACGCCCATTTTTGAAAAAATTTTCTGCTGCCCCAGGGCCTTTTCTTTGTCCAATCCCTGCCTGACAGTGACCGGTTTGTCTTGGAACAGCCTTTTGAGGTTCTCCGGGCTTCTGCCGAGTCGTATGGCCACGCGATTTATAACCTCCCGCCTGGAAAATCCCGGCAGCACCCGCCCTTCAAAAATCAGGCAATAACCTTTCTGATCCACGGCACATCCTTCCTCGGATAGTAATGTTGTTCAAATAAGCATTTTAATTTGTTTTAAATGGATACAAATTCTGTGCCATGGATTCGGCGGGTTGGTCAGGAGCAGCTTTCAGGTTTTCTAAAATCCGAAAGAAAAGCCAATGCCGTATGATTCCATCTCATAGTCGTAGTACTGGCCGAATGGAATAAAACCGTAATAGTATTCTGCCATCACCTGTATATAACGTCCTGTTTCACCGAGATTTTTAAAATTAAGGCCGGCCTTTAAGCTGTAGCCGGGGCTCCAGTGAAGTTCCTGAAAGCCCTTGACGTCCATGCCGGCGACAAACACTCCTTTTGGGACTATTTCCTTTGTGCCGTAATATTCCATGCCGCCTTGATACCCCCACTTGTCAAAGTGTGCAGGGTTGCTTTGTGCAATATAGTGAAGACCGCCGTAAAACCGCAACCTGTGCCAGCTCCAGGCTCCGAGAAAGTCAACAGCCTCGTAGTCAAATCCGGTTGCCGTCTTGAGCAGCGTTGGATTCTCTTTTGCGTATTCATCGCCGAGATGAGAGCTCTGGTGATATGCCCTGGCTCTTACGAAGAGATCTTTGTAACGGTATGTCCAAAGTAGGCCGATGGTATAGTCTGAATTAAGCAGGTTGTTTGATGAGGTATTCATATCAAAATGAGAAAAGATACCTCCCCTGATGCTTAGCTGCCATACACGGTCATGAGCGAGGTTTTTTCGTACAAGGCCGAAGGTTTCTCCGTAGCCCACGGCGGCTCCGGTAAAGGTGCCGCTGGCCTCATTGTCAAAGTGATGGATGCCTGCAAAAAAGCGGGGTTCCTTGGGATCGGCCACAAGCGGCGCAAAAATATGGTCTTCCGGAAAAAAAACAATATCTTCCGCCTCACGGGCCCGGACGGGAACGGATGTGAGCAGTATTGCGAGTACGGCCAGGCAGATGGCCCGAAATGTGAGTTTCGGTTTTGATAATATTGAGAATTTCATCGTCAGCCCCTGTTTTTTGAAGTTTGAGAATCAGGATAATGTTTGGATTATATTTCAGGGGCGTGACTGTCAAGGTAAATGTAAATTATAGAAGAAAGTCGGAAGTTTTTCTATACTTTTTGGTTGGGTCAATCTTGCCGGCTTGTTTTTGTCTGTGACCAGACATAAAGAGCGACGGCGGTCGCCGCGGATGCATTAAGGGATTCGATTTGCGGACTGATCGGAACCGAAACCGTTGTCCGCTGGAGATATTTCGGGATTCCAGGACCTTCCATTCCAGGCAGAATGCCGAAAGTCTCGGGAAAATCAAATTTTCCCACCGGATTTCCCTCCACAGAAAGGGCCACAATCGGCAGATCTTCAGGTAATTTAAGGATTGACGGCCCCTGCATTATGCGGACGTGCATAACGGCTCCTCCCGAGGCACGCACCGCCCTGGGATGAAACGGATAGGCCGCTTCTGAAAGCATAATAACAGTATTTGCACCGAATGCTGCGGCAGAGCGGATCACGGTGCCCACGTTTTCAGGGTCCTGGAAAGGCACCAGCACGCTGCAGCCGTAAGGAAGCCCCTGCTGGGGATCCCAGGCCGGGACCTCCGGGGTTTTGACAAGAAGCAGGGGGGAGTTTGTGCCGATTATGTCCAGGGTGTCAAAAAGTCGGGGTTCAATCTGATACCAGGCGGCGTGAGCCGGCAGATTCGCGGGCGGCGGCATGCGGTCGGATTTTGAAATCCATGCCAGACACTGCGGGCCGAATGCGGACAGGATCTCCCGGACCTGTTTTGTCCCTGAGATCAAGGCTTGTTGTTGTTTTTTTGCGCCTTTTGCTGTCAGGAGTTTTTTAAGCTCTCTGAAGGTCCGGTTCTGCTCGCTTTCTATGATTCTGACCCGATGTTTTTTCATGGCTTTTTCCTTTTGCCGCCGGAGCGGGGCGTCCTTTCGCTGAAATATTACCAGCCTTCTGTGATGAGAGGTGCCGGGAATCTGATAGGCGATGTCTTCTGTTAGCCGGAATCTGTTCTGAAACTTCTTAGTTGCTTCCAGAATTTCATGGTCGCAGTGAGGTCCTTTCATAAAGACCGCAAGACCGTCGTGTTCCAGGCATCCCTGTATCCGCTCCAGGGTTTTTTCCATGTTTTCCACCGCCCGGGTGATGATTCCTGCAGCGCTCTGTTCATAACCGGAAGTGATTGCATGGCCGTATACGCTGATTCCTGAGAGCCCTAGTTTTTCCAGAACGGTTTTTAAAAATTCGGCCCGGTTGGCACGGCTTTCTGCAAGCACAATCTCGATGTCCGGGCATGCAATTTTAAGCGGAATTCCCGGCATGCCCGCGCCTGTGCCTATATCGAGCAGGGGGGAGGGCAAATCCACAAACCGCATCGGCAGGATCGAGTCCGCATAAAGTTTTAGCACCATGTTTTCAAACCTGTGAATCCGGGTCAGGTTCAATTCCGGATTGTACCTGCGCAGCAGGTTATGATACTGCCATAACAGGGAAAGCTGTTTGGAAGAAAGCTCGATGCCGCAGCCGCAAAGCACCCCGTCCATGTCTTGCGGGCCCGGCGGGCCGCCTTTGGCGGTATCAGGGGATTTTTTCTTTTTCATTTTGTCATTAACCATAAACCGTGAACCGTACACCGTAAACCATGAACATTGCCGAAACCTATTTTTTTACCGTTAAATGGCCTCTCTTTTATGAAGACAATCATCTGCTGGTTGTATATAAACCATCCGGCCTGCTTATACAAGGTGATCGAACTGAGGATATTTCCCTGCTGGATCTGGCAAAGCAGTGGGTCAAGATTCGCTATGAAAAGCCCGGAAACGTATATCTTGCTCCGGTCCACCGGCTGGACCGGCCGGTTGCAGGCGTGACCGTGTTTGCCAGGACCTCGAAGGCCGCCTCCAGGCTGAGCGCTCAGTTTCGCGAAGGTTCTGTAAAAAAGCGCTATCTGGCTGTGGTCGAGGGCGTGGTCACGGACGCGGCCGGCCAACTGACGGATTACTTGGAGCGGCGCGGCGCAACCAGCAGAATCCTGGATTCGCCCACCAAAAACAGCCGGGAGGCCAGGCTCTCCTTCCGGGTGATAGAGACCGTCGGGGACCGGAGTTTTCTGGAAATAGATCTTGCAACAGGCCGGCATCATCAGATCCGGGCTCAGCTTGCAAACATAGGCCATCCCATAGTCGGCGACCTGCGCTACGGCGCCATACGCCCTTTGCCGGAAAAACAACTGGCGCTTTTTGCCGCAGAAATTGCCTTTGATCATCCCACCAGCAAGGAACGGATGTGCTTTTCCTCTCCTTTGCCCCCGGCCTGGCCGTGGCCGGGCACGGCAGACGATCCTGAGGCCCCGTGTTGGAACTGGTGGGAGCTGGCAGGTGACTTGAAAGATCAGGGCTTGTTGCATAGCCGGGCAACCCGGGTTAATTTGTATAATAATAAATAACAGAGTTTAATAAATTATGGAGGCTGCAATGAAAAATCAAGCATCCGGTATTCATATCGGCACTTCGGGGTGGAATTACAAGCATTGGAAAGGGGCTTTCTATCCCGAAGACCTCCGGCCCAAACACTGGTTCGGCTACTACGCGGAGAGGTTTCATAAAGTTCATGGAAAACGTGCGGGGCCTCGGCGGGAAACCGGGTCCGGTGCTGTTCCGGCTGCCGCCGCGCTGGAAGTGCAACCCGGGTCCCCTGGAATCCTTAAACGCTGTCAGGCGGCAGCATATGCTGGAAAT
>JAIPDT010000139.1 GCA_021737545.1 Desulfobacteraceae bacterium | reverse complement strand
TGGGGGTCCGGAAAATGCGGCTGATCACCAATAATCCCAAGAAAATCGTCGGGCTTGAAGGCTACGGACTTAGCGTTGTCGAACAGATTCCCATCCGAACCGAGCCGAACGATTACAACCGCTGCTACCTGGAATGCAAGGAGCTGAAGATGGGGCACTATTTAAGCATCGATCCAAAGAATAAATCCAAAAACCAGGGGAAAAAGGCTCATGCATAAAACGATCGAAGCCAATCTGATTGCCGAGGGCAAGCGGTTTGCCGTTGTGGTAAGCCGATTCAACAACTTTATCTCTGAAAAACTGCTGTCAGGCGCTTTAGACGCTCTGATGCGCAGCGGAGCTCAAGATGAGGACATCGAGGTGACCAGGGTGCCGGGATGTTTTGAAATCCCCCTGGTGGCCAAAAAACTTGCCCAGCAGAAAAAATACGATGCAGTTGTCTGCCTGGGAGTTGTCATCAGAGGTTCCACCCCCCATTTCGACCATGTCAGCGCACAAGTCTCCAAGGGGGTGGCCGCAGCAGGCATGGACACGGGCGTGCCTGTGATCTTCGGCGTAATTACTGCGGACACAATCGAACAGGCCATTGAACGGGCCGGTACAAAAGCGGGAAACAAAGGCTGGGATGCGGCAGTTTCGGCCATTGAAATGGCCAATCTTTTTGACATGATCCAATGACGGGCCGGCTTCTGATTCGATGAGTATACGCCGCAAATCAAGGGAAATGGCCCTGCAGGTGCTTTTCTGCATGGACGTGCTGGAAGATGATTCCGAAACGCTGGTAGCAGAACTCTGCTATCTGCTCGAACCCTCGGAAAAGGTCCGCCCGTTCGGACTGGAGCTGGTCAAAGGTGTGGTGGAGCATAAAACCGAAATCGACGCCCGGCTGGCGGAAATCTCCAGCAACTGGAAACTGGCCCGTATGGATTACGTGGACCGCAACATAATAAGAATTGCGGTCTATGAAATCCTTTTCTGCGATGATGTGCCCCCCAGGGTGGCCATAAACGAGGCTATTGACATAGGGAAAAGATACGGCACGCAAAAATCGGGTGCGTTTATAAACGGGATTCTCGACAGCATCCGTCAAAGATACGGCAGCAGGGAGGCTGAAACAGAAGGCATGGCCGGAGACGAATAGAGGGTTTTCCCCATGCGGCAAGTAAATTGTGCATGACTAAACAAAAAAGGAGCACCAGATGCGAAACAGACAAATCTTTTTAAAACCCGAAGAAATCCCCCGCCAATGGTACAATATACTGGCGGACATCAAAATAAACCCTCCACTGGGGCCGGACGGCAAACCAGTGACCCCGGAGCAGCTGGCGCCGGTATTTCCAATGAATCTTATCGAGCAGGAGGTGAGCACAGACCGGTGGATAGATATCCCGGACGAGGTCCTGGACGTGCTGTCCATATGGCATCCCACCCCTCTGGTGCGGGCCTACAACCTGGAGCATGCCCTTGGCACGCCCGCCAGGATTTATTTCAAAAATGAATCGGTAAGCCCTCCGGGCAGCCACAAGCCCAACACTGCAGTGCCTCAGGCCTATTACAACAAGGCTTACGGGATCAAAAAAATCACCACCGAAACAGGGGCCGGGCAGTGGGGCGGCGCTCTCGCCTTTGCCTGCTGCCAGTACGGGATTGAATGCAAGGTCTTCATGGTGCGCATCAGTTTCGATCAAAAGCCCTATAGAAAAACCATGATGGCCGCCTGGGGAGGCGAGTGCATTCCCAGCCCGAGTACTGAAACCAAAGCAGGCCGGGAAGCACTTGAACTGGACCCCGACACTCCCGGCACACTGGGCATAGCCATTAGCGAAGCAATCGAGGCCGCCGTATCAGACGAATCCGGCCAGACCCGATATTCCCTCGGAAGCGTGTTAAACCATGTCATGCTCCACCAAACCATTATCGGCCTGGAGGCCAAAAAGCAGCTTGAAAAAGTCGGGGAATATCCGGATATAATTATAGGGTGCGCGGGCGGCGGAAGCAATTTCGCAGGCCTTGCCTTCCCGTTTGCCGGCGACAAGATACACGGAAAAAATATCGAGATATATCCTGTGGAACCCGCCGGGTGTCCGACTCTGACCAAGGCCCCGTTTGTATACGACCACGGGGACACCGCCAAATACACGCCTCTGCTGCCCATGTACAGCCTGGGGCACACTTTTGTACCGCCTCCTTTTCACTCCGGAGGGCTGCGCTACCACGGAATGGCTCCTACGGTCAGCCAGCTTGTTGATGAAGGAGTGTTTGAGGCACGTTCCGTGACCCAGAGCAAAGCATATGAAGCCGGCGTGCTGCTGGCACGCACGGAAGGCATAATCCCGGCGCCTGAAACCACTCATGCGCTGGCACAGACCATCGAGGAGGCGGTAAAGGCCAGAGAGGAAGGAAAGGAAAAGGTCATCCTGTTTAACTGGAGCGGCCACGGGCTGCTTGATCTGGGCGCTTATGAGGCCTTTTTTGCGGGCGGAATAACGGACATCGAGCTGCCTGACGAGCAACTGCACGGCTCGGAAAAAGTATACACGGATTTCCCGAAACCTCAGCATTTAAAGAGCCGTTAAGTCATGCCGGATCCTGAAAAAGATAATCTTGAAACAAGATGCCCGAGGCTGGGCAGCATAATTCCTTTCCGTTATTGCATGATAAGCGGAGAAGGGGATATGCCATGTTTCAAAATTCTGGACTGCTGGTGGGAGATATTCGACGTGGCCGCCTATCTTAAGGAAAATCTTCCGGCCGGGGTTTACGACAAGCTGATCACAGCTCAACCAAAGCCCAGGGTGGCCACTATCGTTGAAATAGCTGAAGGAACAAAAAAAAGAAATGAATAAATAAGGAGGTTGATTTTGATCTTAAGATCACTTGCTGTCGGCCCTATCCAGGCCAACTGCTATATTCTGGGATGTGAACGCACCAAATCGGCCGCTGTAATCGACCCCGGAGGTGACGACGACAGCATCCTCAGGAAACTTGCGGAAGACAAACTCATGCTGAAATATATCATAAACACCCACGGACATTTCGATCACATCGGCGGCAACGCCGGACTAAAAAAGGCCTCGGGCGCCGAGCTCGTGATTCATTCCGCAGATGAACCTTTTCTCGCCGAATTGAAAGGAACCGCCGCCTCCTTCGGGCTGTCTGCAGAAGATTCTCCGCCGCCTGATAAAAGCGCCGATGAAGGAGAGGTGATTTCGTTCGGCGACATTTCTTTAAAGGTGCTTCATACCCCGGGCCATTCCCCCGGCGGCATCTCGCTTCTTACAGATAAAATGGTTTTTGTCGGCGATACTCTGTTTGCCGGCTCCATAGGCAGGACGGATTTGCCGGGCGGCGACTTTGACACCCTGATTTCAAGCATAAAAAACAAGCTGCTTGTTCTGGATGAAGATACAAAAGTCTATACTGGTCACGGTCCGACAACCACCATCGGCCAGGAAAAACGAGCCAATCCGTTTTTAACATAGGAGAAATTTAGAAAGCTCCCAGCTGACAGGGAATGATCTTGATATCAAGGGCATCACAGGCCCCGCTGACCTCCATTTTCCGGACTTTGAGCTGCGAGGCGACTGCAAAAGCCTCTTGGCAGGAAAGACAGCCATCTGCCAGTCGATCCGTAATCGCCGCGCGAAGTTCATCCGGAACCGGTTCAAGGGGCCTGACGATTTTTTTCTCCGGTTCATAGCCGAAGAGTCCAAGCTGGCATTTTACAAGCCTTATTTCCATTTCATCGGCACACTCACCAACGGCGGCCGGAGAAATTCCGAGTTCTTCTGCTAAGACAAAGGCTTCGGCGCACGGCAGTTTTCCGTCTGCAGCCAGCTCATCCATGCGCTCCCGTATCCGGGCTTTATTGTTTTCCATAATATTCTCTCCATTGGTGCCGGGGTTTTTCGCCGCTACTGGATTATTTAAATATCATTAATAATCCATAAATTGTCAATCCCCTGCAAAGTGATTTGGCTTGAACAAACAAGTTCCCTTTGTTAATTTAAATAGAATATATAAATATTTATCGGATTTGTTTCGGATTTTGATATTCGTATTCCGTCCGAAAATTGACTTTCACTTAGATTATATACAATGCCGCTTGCCATAAAAAGAAAAAATACCAGGCAGATCCGGGTCGGTTCGCTAAATATCGGCGGAGGCGCGCCTATTGCGGTCCAGTCCATGACCAATACTCAGACCGCGGATATTTCAGCAACCGTTTCCCAGATCCGCCGGCTGGAAGAAGCGGGATGCGAAATCATCCGGGTGGCGGTTCCGGACAGGGAAGCCGCAGATGCCGTGACCGCCATAAAAAAACAGATATTTATACCCCTGATCGCCGACATTCACTTTGATTACAGACTTGCCGTGGCTGCCGCGCGAGCCGGTGCAGATTGTCTGCGGATCAATCCTGGCAATATCGGCTCAAATAAGCAGATTCAGGAGGTAGTAAATGCGGCCGCGGACAGAGGAGCTTCAATCCGCATAGGAGTCAACGCGGGCTCGTTGGATCGCGATCTGAGGAAAAAGCACGGGGGTCCGAATGCGGCGGCCCTTGTTGAAAGCGCTCTGCGGCAGGTGGAACTTCTGGCCGGCATGGACTTTCACCAGGTCAAAGTTTCCATTAAATCTTCGGATGTTTTACAAAACATCGAAGCATACAGGCTTTTTTCGCAAAAATCCGATATCCCGTTACACCTCGGCGTCACTGAAGCAGGAGGCTTGTATTCCGGTATAGTAAAATCCTCTGTAGGCATCGGCGCTGTCCTGCTCGACGGCATCGGCGACACCCTGCGCGTCTCCCTGACCCGGGATCCGGCCGAAGAAGTGCGCGTGGGATATGAGATTTTAAAAGCCCTTGGCATTAGAAAAAGGGGACCTGAAATAATTTCGTGTCCCACATGCGGCAGATGCAGGATCGATTTGTTTACAATCGCGGAAAAAGCGGAAAAAGCACTTTTAAACAATACCTCATCAATCAAAGTCGCCATAATGGGCTGCGAAGTAAACGGCCCCGGAGAAGCCAGGGAGGCCGACGTGGGCATAGCCGGAGGAGACGGCACGGGCGTATTGTTCAAAAAAGGACGGGTAGTAAAAAAATTTTCCCAGGAAAAGCTGGTGGATGAACTGCTTGCCGCAGTCGATGAAATAACCCAGGGGAAAGAGGAAAGGTAAGAGGGGAAAGGGGAAAGGTTCAAGAAAAAAAGGCCCGAACCGCGGGAAATCATCCTTGCACCTTGCACCTTGCACCTTACACCTTGTAGCTTGTGGCTTGAGGCTTAAAACTTGAAACTTTTGGTGAGGAAATCTTATGGCAAAGAAGAATGAAACCGCGATCAGCCCTACCAGGGCGGAAAATTATCCTGAATGGTATCAGCAGGTGATCCGGGCTTCGGATATGGCCGAACTTTCTCCTGTACGCGGATGCATGGTAATCAAACCCTGGGGCTATGCCCTGTGGGAAAATATCTCGCGGGCTCTTGACGATATGTTCAAGGCCACGGGCGTGCAAAACGCTTACTTCCCCCTTTTTATCCCGGTCAATTTCCTTGAAAAAGAAGCCAGGCATGTTGAAGGTTTTGCCAAGGAATGCGCAGTTGTAACGCACCACAAACTGGAAAAAGGGGAAAACAACCAGTTGGTGCCGGCCGGCAGACTCAACGAACCGCTGATTGTAAGGCCCACGTCGGAAACCATTATAGGGGATGCATTTTCAAGATGGATAAGAAGTTACAGGGATCTGCCCATGCTGATTAACCAGTGGGCAAACGTTGTACGCTGGGAGCTGCGTACCCGTATATTTCTGCGCACCAGCGAATTTCTCTGGCAGGAAGGCCATACCGTCCACGCTACAAAGCAGGAAGCAATTGAACGTACCTATATGATGCTTAACATATATAAAGAGATGGCCGAAAAATACCTGGCCATGCCTGTAATCACAGGGGAAAAGACCGAGGCTGAAAAATTTCCGGGCGCAGAAATCACTACCTGCATCGAAGCAATGATGCAGGACCGCAAAGCCCTGCAAGCGGGAACCTCCCATTTCCTGGGACAAAATTTCGCAAAGGCATCCGGAATCCGTTTCCAATCCGCCCAGGAAACCGAAGAATACGGCTGGACCACTTCGTGGGGGGTCTCCACCCGCTTGATAGGCGGGCTTATCATGACTCACAGCGACGATAACGGCGCAGTTATGCCGCCCCGAATAGCCCCGTCTCACGTGGTTCTTTTGCCGATTGTCAAAAAAGTGGAGCAGAATGAAAATGTCATGGCGTATACCAGGGATCTGGCGGAAAAACTGCGCGAAAAGAGGTATCACGGAGGCCCTATACGGGTGCAAATCGATGACCGCAACATAGGCGGGGCCCGCAACTGGGACTGGATCAAAAAAGGCATCCCCCTGCGTGTGGAAATAGGCCCCAAGGATATCGCCGAGGATGCGGTATATGTATCCAGGCGCGACCGGGACCGAAAAGACAGCCGCTCCATGCCGAAAGACCGGTTTGTTGACAATATCTGCGAACTGCTCGATGAGATCCATACCGAGCTTTATAAAAACGCCCTTGAATACCAGCGGAAACACACCCGGGACATTGACGAAAAGGAGGAGTTCGAGGCATTTTTTACCCCGGTAAATCCTGATCGCCCTGAAAATCACGGCGGTTTCGCCAGGTCCCATTGGTGCGGTAAAAAAGAATGCGAACTGGCTATAAAGGACCGCTTAAACGTGACCATCCGTTGTATCCCTTTTGACAGGGAGCCGGAAGACGGCACCTGTATTGAATGCGGCACCCGGACAAAAAAGGGGCGCGTTATATTCGCAAAAGCCTATTAGCGGACCGCCCCGCGGGCCGGACAGACTGAAATGATCAGAATTACCGACATTATAGACAAACTCACCGAGTATTACCCTGAAGCAGATGTGGATATCATAGACCGGGCCTACATCTATTCAGCCCGGGTGCATGCAGGACAGATCCGTCTCTCCGGCGAGCCCTACCTTTCGCATCCTCTGGAAGTTGCCGATATTCTGGCGGATATGAAACTCGACTCGGTCAGCATCGCCGCCGGACTACTCCATGACGTGGTCGAAGATACTCATTCCTCGATCGAGGAAATCTATAACACTTTCGGCAATGAGGTGGCACACATAGTTTCCGGCGTAACCAAGATAAGCGTACTGCCTTTCAGCACCGATCAGCAGCGGCATGCGGAAAATGTCAGAAAAATGATACTTGCCATGGCAGATGATCTGCGGGTAATTTTGATCAAGCTTGCCGACCGGCTGCACAACATCCGGACCCTGCATTATCACAACAAGCCCCAAAAACAGCGCTCAATCGCTCAGGAAACTCTTGACATATACGCTCCCATCGCTTCCAGGCTCGGGATATACTGGCTTAAAAAC
>JAIPDT010000138.1 GCA_021737545.1 Desulfobacteraceae bacterium | reverse complement strand
GATCTATACCCGATCTCACCGGAGCGAATACGCGAAACCGCCCGGGAACTGCTCAAAGCCCTGGGCAAAACCGAAGCCGAACTCTCGCTGCTGATAGTGGACGACGAACAGATCGCGGAAATTAACAAAACCTATCTGGACCGGACCGGGCCCACAAATGTAATTGCTTTTCCGATGGGCGACAGCGGCTTTACAGGCGAACATCCCGAACTGCTCGGTGATGTGGTGGTTTCTGTTGAAACCGCAGACCGCGAAGCCTCGGATGCCGGGTACGATATGGAAGAACGCTTTACCGAATTATTGATCCATGGTATTTTACATCTTTTGGGATACGATCATGAAACCAATGAACAGGATGCAAAAAAGATGGCGGAAAAAAGCCAGGAGCTTATGGCGCACGTAAAAGAAAGGATTTAAAAATGACCGGACTCGCAGTCAATGTGGATCATATCGCCACCCTGCGCCAGGCCCGCGGGGGGGGCATCCGGTACCCCGACCCCGTACACGCCGCGGCGATAGCGGAACTCGGAGGTGCGGACGGTATCGTAACGCACTTGCGCGAAGACCGCCGCCACATTCAGGACCGCGACGTATACCTGCTTAGAAAGACCGTTTTATCAAGGCTGATACTGGAGATGGCTGCAACAGATGAGATGCTTGCAATTGCCGCGGACGTGCGCCCGGATCTTGTCACCCTGGTCCCGGAAAAAAGACAGGAACTTACCACCGAGGGAGGCCTGGACGTGTGCTCGCTTTTTGATTCCCTGGGCGGTGCGGTGGAGACACTTCACGGCGCACACATTGCCGTAAGCCTGTTTGTAGACCCTGACGCGGATCAGATCCGTGCTTCCGCCGATATCGGAGCCGACATGGTGGAAATCCACACCGGCGCTTTCTGCGACGCGCAAGCCCCCTCTGAAAAAAAACGCCTTTTTTCCGATATCACAGAGGCCGCCCGGCTTGCAGGGCAACTGGAGCTTGGCGTCAATGCCGGCCACGGCCTGTGCTACAATACAATCAAGTATTTTGCCGGAATCCGCACCATAAACGAATTCAGCATAGGCCACAGCATCGTGTCCAGGGCCGCGCTCACGGGCATGGAGCAGGCGGTGCGGGAAATGCGGGATCTGATAAGGAATTTGTGATGTATATCCTGACAGCGGACGAAATGCGGGAGATGGACCGCAGGACCATCGAAAACTTCGGCCTGCCGGGCAGGCTTCTTATGGAAAACGCGGGGCGGGGTGCGGTACGCGCAATTTTTTCCGTCTGGCCCGACGTCTATACCCGGTCAGCGGCTGTGATCGCAGGCAAGGGAAACAACGGCGGCGACGGTTTCGTGATAGCAAGGTACCTTTTCCAGCACGGCGTTGACGTATCCGTATATCTGCTTGCGGAGCGCGGCCGGGTCAAAGGGGACGCGGCGGCCAACCTCGAACTGATAGAAACTCTGGGCCTCCAGGTCACCGAAATGCCGGACGAGCTATCCTTTTCACAGTACAAGGAGGAAATCGCCGGAAACGACCTTTTAATCGACGCAATTCTGGGCACCGGTCTGGACTCCGAGGTAAAGGGGTATTTCAGGGAAGTCATAGATTTTATGAACAATTCGCGCACGCCTGTATTTTCCGTGGACATCCCCTCCGGGCTCCACACGGAAACAGGCCGGCCCTGCGGCATATGCGTACGCGCTGACGCCACCGCTACATTCGCGTTCCCCAAACTCGGCCACATGCTGCTTCCGGGGGCGGAATACACCGGAAGACTTACCATCGTTGATATAGGCATTCCGCCCTATATAGTGCAGTCAGCAGAACCAAAACATCAGCTTTTAACCGCCGGCTGGATCAGATCGCAGCTTGCTGCGCGCGATTTGCAGACACACAAGGGGCAAACCGGTCACGTGCTTGCCGCAGCAGGAAGCCCGGGCAAAACAGGGGCTGCAGCAATGACCGCCATGTCGGCGCTAAGAGCGGGTGCCGGCCTGGTCACCCTTGCGGTGGCCGAAAGCATAAACCATGCAGTGGAGACCTTGGCAACAGAGGTGGTGACCCATCCCCTGGCGGATGACAAAAAAGGCGCCCTCGGCGGCGGAAATGCCGACGAGATCCTGTCTTTGTTATCAGACAAAAAATGCCTTGCCCTGGGCCCGGGGATAGGGACTCTGGAGACCACGGCACAACTGGTCGGCACCCTGATCGAAAAAAGCCCGGTGCCGCTGGTGATTGATGCGGACGGGTTAAACTGCCTGGCACAAAACCCGAAAGTGCTTGCCAAAAAACAGTCAGACCTGGTCCTGACACCCCATCCCGGGGAAATGGCCAGGCTGGCCGACACCACCGCCGCAGAAATCCAGGAAGACAGAATCGCCGCAGCCCGGGAGTATGCAAAAAAACACGGGGTTTACCTGGTGTTAAAAGGCGCGCGCACGGTGGCAGCCATGCCCGACGGCAATATTTTTGTCAACCCGACCGGCAATCCCGGCATGGCATCCGGAGGTATGGGAGACGTGCTTACCGGCATGATAGCCGGCTTCATCGCTCAGGGTAAAAGCCCCGGGATTGCATGCCGCCTTGCCGTCTACCTGCACGGCGCGTCCGCCGACCTGTTGGCTGAAAAACGCGGCCCGTTCGGCTACATAGCCACGGACATTATGACTCATCTGCCGGAAACCATAAAGGCCGTGAAAGACGCCACGTTTAGGGATATAGCCCATGAGTGCCGCCCCATGCTGTAAATTATCCGTTGAAACCCGAAGCGCAGGCGAAACTTACAAACTGGGCGAACTGATCGGCAAAAACATAAGCAGGGCATGCATCATCGGCCTGTGCGGAGATCTGGGCGCCGGCAAAACCTTATTTATCAAAGGCCTGGCCCGCGGTCTTGAGGTTCCGGATCAATTTGCGGTCACCAGCCCCACTTATACCCTTATCAACGAATACCCCGGCCGGCTCACCCTGTTTCACGTGGATCTCTACCGAATCGGGGACCCTGAAGAAATCGATGAAACAGGGCTCTACGAAATCCTGTCCGCAGATCGGGTTGTTGCAATCGAGTGGGCCGGGCGCCTGCCCGAAGACGCCCCGCAGCCCGATATAATAATGCAAATAGAAGGCGAGGATGCCGATACCCGGCGGTTTACCATGTTTTTTTATGGACCCGGAACTTCTCATCTGGTAGAAACAATAAAAAATCAGGGTTGAGTGTTAAATCATATGGGAAAGTATGATAAATTATTATTTCAAATTCTGAGCGGTACATCTGATGCAAATATCGCTTTTGAAGATCTGCACAAGATATTATTGAAGCTTGGTTTTGAAGAGCGCAAAAGCATACCAGGTTCGGCAAGTGCGGGCAGTGATATTAAAATACAGGCTTGGAGATGATATAAATGCATAAGTATGAAATTATAATCTACTGGAGTGAAGAAGATAAAGTCTATGTAGCTGATGTACCTGAACTTCCCGGCTGTATGGCACATGGTGATACCGAGGAATCAGCTTTAAGTAATGTAAAGGACGCCATACAGTTATGGATAGATACAGCCAAAGAGTTTGGAGACCCCGTTCCGCAGCCAAAAGGCCGCCGACTTGTGTATGCCTGAGATCAAAAACACACCCGAAACATCTTACAATTGAAGAAGGATAATACCTTATGGCGCTTATCGTGCAGAAATACGGCGGGACCTCGGTGGGCGATACCGAAAGGATCAGAAACGTGGCCGGCCGAATCGCCCGCACACGCGATGCCGGAAACGACGTGATAGTTATACTTTCGGCCATGAGCGGAGTCACCGACGAGCTGATATCCATGGCCGGAAAAATCGCGAACACCCCGGACAAAAGGGAAATGGACGTGCTTCTGGCAACAGGCGAGCAGACTACTGTCTCGCTTATGGCAATGACCCTGCAGGCCATGGGATACAAGGCCAGATCCATGCTGGGCTATCAGGCCGAGATCCTGACGGACAGCAGATACAGCAAGGCCCGCATCCTTGACATAGGCGCGGAAAGGATCAAGTCGCTTATAGCAGAGGGACACATAGTGATTGTGGCGGGTTTCCAGGGAGTGGACGCGTCCGGAGATATCACCACCCTCGGCCGGGGCGGCTCGGATACCTCCGCGGTCGCGGTGGCCGCAGCTTTGAAAGCCGACCAATGCGAAATATATACTGATGTCGACGGTATCTATACCGCGGATCCGAATATCTGCGGCAAAGCGCGCAAGCTTTCGCGCATATCCTACGACGAAATGCTGGAGATGGCCAGTTTGGGAGCAAAGGTCCTGCAGATCCGCTCTGTTGAATTCGCCAAAAAATACGACGTCCCTTTGCACGTCAGATCATCGTTTAATGAGGAGGAAGGAACCATGGTGGTCCATGAAGATGCCAATATGGAAAAAGTGGTGGTTTCCGGGGTAACCCACAGCAAAAACGAAGCCCGCATCACCCTGCGCAAGGTACCGGACATGCCGGGGATTGCATCAAGGATACTCGAGCCGGTTGCAAAGGCCGGCATCAGCGTGGACATGATAATCCAGAACACCCGCTTGAGCAACATGACAGACCTGACCTTTACGGTGCCGAAGCCCGATTTAGCCGCGGCCCTGGAAATTGAGGAAAAAATCGCAGAGGAAATCGGGGCGGCAGAAGTGCTCGGAGACGAAAACATAGCCAAGATCTCCGTGATCGGCGTGGGCATGCGCAGCCATTCTGGCGTGGCCTCGAAAATGTTTGCCACCCTGGCATCGGAAAACATCAACATTCTGCTTATCAGCACCTCGGAAATCCGCATTTCGTGCGTGATCGAGGAAAAGTACACAGAACTTGCGGTCCGCGCCCTTCACTCCGCATTCGAATTAGACAGCGCATAAACATGAAAAGGATAAAACGCTTTAGCCCGAATCAGCTCATCGTGGTTATCGTTGTCGCCCTGGTTATCCTGGCGTTTCTTTTAAAGCGGCTCTTTTTCGGGATTTAGCCGGGCTTTCAGACAAGCGCTTCTTCGATTTCTGCTTCAATCATGCCCGCCGCATCGACCGGATCGCCGGCATCCCTGATCGGCCGGCCGATTACCAGATAATCCGCACCGTTTTTAATCGCTTCGGCCGGGGTGACAATCCGCTTCTGGTCGTCGGCATCCACGGCCCAGCCCGGCCGGATGCCCGGCACCATGGTGACAAAGCCCGCCCCGAATCGCTCCTTGATCGCCGCAGCCTCTCGGCCCGAGCATACCACGCCGGCACACCCGGCATCGTATGCCATTTGGGCGCGCTTTATAACCAGGGCCTCCGGATTTGAAACATAAGCCGGGTCAAATCCGGCAGCCTGCAGATCCTTTCCTGAAACGCTTGTCAGGACGGTAACCCCCAGAACCCCGGTCCTGCGTCCCGCAGCCTTTACAGCGGCCTCAAGCATAGCCCTGCTTTCCGAGCAATGCACTGTGGCGTAAGCCGCCTTCCATGCGGAAATCTGCTCCATGGCCCGTCCCACTGTAACGGGTATATCATGGAGTTTTAAATCAAGAAAAATTTTTGCACTCCTCTGAGCCCGGATGGTCTCCATAATCCTTGCCCCTCCTGCAATGAAAAGCTCTAAGCCGACCTTGAACATCCCGACCCGCCCGGAGAGCATGCGCACGAAACCTTCGGCCTCTTCAACAGTGGACACATCCAACGGAAAAACAATATAATTTTTTGCCTGCCTTCTCATAGGCTTTCCAGATAATCATCGATTGTCATCTGCCGAAACCTCCTTTGCCGCCGAACTCATTCTTAAATTCTTGACATATTAACAGAAAAGCGCAAGAAAACAAGAAAAGAGGGTTTGCAAAATCTCAACTTGCTCATTATTGGGGAAAAACGAATATGGAGCTCAGTCAAAAACCTTCAAATCTCATAGACAAAATGCGCCGGATTTCCACGGGGATATTTCCCGGATACCCGGTTCTTTTTGCCTACTTATACGGCAGCTTTGCCACTGATACTACCCATCCTTTCAGTGATCTGGATATCGGGGCCTATCTGAAGCCTGAAGCTTCTGAAAGCTTTCTTGAAATCGAACTGGATCTGGCCCTGGAAATAGACCAGCATCTCGGTCACGTAATAGAAACCGATGTTCGCGCTATCAATAATCTCCCGCTTATGTTCGTCGGACGCATATTAACCGAGGGCATTCTTATCTATTCCAGGGACGAAAGCGCCCGGGTCGAGTTCGAAGTTCTGACACGAAAAAAGTATTTCGATTTCATGCCTGTAATTAATGAGTATCACAAAGCCTATATCGATTCAGTACTGAGCCGGTCAGATAAAAATGGTTAATTTTGGAAAAATATCAGTAAAATTCGAAATGCTCGATCAGTTCCTGCAGGTGCTCCGGGGTCTGTCAGAAACCGAAGAAAAAAAGTTCCTGGAAGATTCTGTATTGATCGGAAGCCTGCGATACTATCTTCAGGTAAGCATCGAATGCTGTCTGGATGTTTCAGCTCACATTATAGCATCCGAAAGATACCGTGCACCCAAGGATTATGCGGATACCTTCAAGGTGCTTGAGGAACGAAAAGTTGTCGATCCGGCACTGGCCCACCGGCTTCAGCAGATGGCCAAATTCAGAAACCGGCTTGTTCATCTTTACGGGGAAATAGACGACCGGGCGGTCTATAGAATTGCCCACGAATACTTAAAAGACATTGAAGACTTTAAAAAAGCAATTCTCACCCGTTTTTCTTATTAAAACTCAAATCAACCCAGGCAATTTATGACCTTATCTCCAAGCGAAAACCCTGATGCCTTATTTCCCGAAGACCTGCTGGACACCGATATGCCGGACAAGCCCTGGCGCATCGCCCATGTAAAAAGCAGGCGCGAAAAAGCCCTTGCCGGATTTCTTGCAAAAAAAGGAATAGGCTATTACCTACCCATGATCACGCGAAAACAGCGCTCGGCCTCCAACAGGGTCCGCTACAGTTTGGTCCCGGTTTTTCCGGGGTACATGTTTTTAAGGGCAGACGACCATGATCGCTACAATGTCCTTCACACAAACCAGGTGGCAAACTTTATCGAAGTCTCCGACCCCGAAACCCTGGTATGCGAACTAAGGCAGATCCGCCGGGTACTCGTCGGTGAAATGCCGGTCTACCCGATTGACTATTTAAACGCGGGCCAGCGGGTAAGGGTCAAAAAGGGACCCATGAAAGATGTGGAAGGTGTTATCGTCCGCAAGCATAACCAGTTCCGCCTGGTGCTCTCTGTCACCGCCATAGCCCACTCCCTGTCAGTGGAGCTCGATGCGGACATGGTGGAAAGAATTTAAAAATCCACACTAATCTCCGCAGCCAATCTCCCTTCTATCGGCACATCTTCCTTATCAAACTCCTCCTCTTCAGGGCTGATGGCGCCTGCCACATCGAGCCTTACCGCCCAAAGGTTTAACCCGAGCCCG
>JAIPDT010000137.1 GCA_021737545.1 Desulfobacteraceae bacterium | reverse complement strand
GTTTCGATGAAAAAGGACGCCTTCACAAATATCACTGGTTAAACGATGCCCCGCTCAATGCCAGACCTGATGAGAATCAGGTAAATTTCTTCCAGTACTGGATCACAAACGAGCAAGGGAAAACCACCTACCGTAACAGCTGGGTTACTGATATTTATGTTTTCCGGCAAAACGTCCAGGCCCTGGGTAAAGGTGGGAGCGCCCGTTGGAAAACGGCAGGCAGTATCTTTCGATGAACTTCTTTGTGCTCAATCTGCTTGCGTTTTTTGTAGACCAAATCCTTGATTTATGCGACCGCTATTATCAGCAATGCCGGACAAAATTTTCTACCCTTTAAATGTTCTGGAATGTCCTCAAATACAGTATTCGCCTTATTCTGTTCAGAGGTTTTTATCATTTGCTCTATTATATCTATCATCCTCCCCAAATCCGGGCTCCTTAAAGACCGTATCGTTTTATTCTTCAGCGGTGATTTTTGACGAGGTTTGCCTCGTAATGGCCCTTTATTTGCTTTGACGTAAAAATTAAAAACTCATGGATTCATTTGGTTCCTGATAGCCACTTTTTTTGGATTATTTTCTTTCGAAAAATCCTTGAACTCTTTTATAATCAAAAGCCGATCACCTTCAGCAAACTTTCACCAAGAATTGCTGTATCAACACAATGTGCTTTGATTTTCAGGATAATTCTTTGTATGTTTGTTTACGGAGGGGAAATCAATATTACAAAATTGTCAAATGAGTTTACAATTTTGTTTTTATCTTTGTGTTCCCTGTAACAATTTAACAAAGTTAACTATTTGTTTTTTTAAGTATATTTAATAAAATATTAAAAATGGCACAGGGTTTGCTTTAGAATAACAAAACGGAGGATCTGTGGTGGCATCATACATGGCGGAAAAAAATGAACAGCATCCGGCCGAAACACTGAAGCGGCGCAGGCAGGAGCTGTTTGCCTCGGCAACGCAATACGAGCCCGCGGAATTTATCAGGGCCCATGCCGAGCTCTTTGACTCCTATTTCAGGCAGTGCTTTGCGGCAAGCCGGATCGGCCCCGAACTTGCCATAAACCGCAATCCGTATGCGGTCATAGCTCTGGGGGGATACGGCAGGGCCGAACAGTGCGTGTTTTCTGATGTGGACCTGCTTTTGCTTTTTGAGAAATCTGTGCCTGACGAGGCGGGAGATTTGATCCGTGAGTATGTATACCCCTTGTGGGATCTGGGCCTTGAGGTGGGCTATGCCACCCGCTCGCTTCGCGAGTGCGTGAAAATGGCAAAAGAAGATCTGGAAATATTGACCTCTGTGCTCGATGCCCGGTTTTTATGCGGAATATCCTCGGTTTATGCCGATTTGACAGATCAGATCCGGGAACGGGTCCTCTCACGTGCTCCCAATAAAATAATTCGTTCCCTGGTGGAGCGCAACCGTGGCAGACATGCACATTACGGGGACTCGACCTTTTTGCTGGAGCCCAATTTAAAGGAAGGCGCGGGAGGATTGCGCGATTACCATACCATGCGCTGGATCGGGCGGATCAAGTACGATTTAAAAGAGCTGCGGGACCTTGAATACCACGGGGCCTTGTCCAGCGAAGAATACGAAAACCTTTTCAATGCGCTTTCCTTTATATGGAAAGTGCGAAACAGGCTCCATTATTTTACAGGCCGCAAAGGCGATCATTTGTATTTCAACTACCAGACCCGCCTGGCAGAAGAGATGGAGCTTGAGGAAAAAGACGGCCAATTGCCGGTGGAACGATTGATGAGTGAGCTTCATGCAAAAATGGGGTATGTAAAGCAGCAGCTGCTGTTGTTTCTCTTTGAGCTGGGTTTTGAAAAACCGTCGCGACGAAGTTTCGGTTTCCCCAGGCAGCCGGAAATTATTGATTTGGAGATAAGCCGCGGCGGATTGAGTTTTAAATCGCCCAACAGGATTGTAAAGTCGCCCGTGTTGCTGATAAGGATTTTTGAAACCGCGGCCAGGCTGCGGATGCCGTTGACCCGGGAGGCCCGTCGCCTGGTGCGCGAGTTTGGCTATTTGGTTGACGAAGATTTCCGAAGCGATCCCGAAGTGCGCCGCGCTTTTGAAAATATTCTGATGATTCCGTCCGGACAGATCAACGTGCTGGAACAGATGTTGGGAACGGGTTTTCTTGTGCGGCTGATACCGGAATTTGAAGGCATAGTCGATCGGATACAGTTCGATGCTTATCACCTGTATCCTGTTGATCGTCACAGCCTGCGCACGGTTTATTTTATAAAGTCTTTTGCGGACAGCCCTCCGCAAGGCGTGGATCCGCTTTGTATTAAGATCTATAACGGGCTGAAGGGAAAGTACCTGCTGCTGCTTGCAGCTCTGCTCCATGATATCGGCAAGGGCAGGGGCGACGGCAAGCATTCTGAGACCGGGGCGCAGATGGCCCCTGTAATAATGCGGCGTCTGGGCTACAGCAGGGGGAAGGCGGATTTGGTGTCTTTTTTAATTGAAAATCACCTGTTGCTGGTAAAGACCGCAAGCAGGCGTGATATTCATGACGAGGAAATCGCTATCCGCATGGCACGGGAGATCGGCCAGGTCAATCGTTTAAAAATGTTGTATTTACTGACTGTGGCTGATTCCATGGCAACCGGTCCCAAGGCATGGAATGACTGGACTGCTAGCCTGGTGCGTGATTTTTTCTTAAAAATCCTGCGGATTCTGGAAAAAGGCGAGCTTGCCACCACCGGTGCGGTCCGCCGGGTGGAGAAGAAAAAAGCGTATGTACGTAAGGCCGCAAATTTTCCGGCCTCTGAAATCGAGGCCGTGCTCGAGATGTTGTCTCCCAGGTATATGCTCTATGCCGAGGCAAAGGATATAGTCTCGCATATAGACCTGTACCGGCGGTTAGACGGCAGAGAGTTCGTATGGGATATCACTCCTGACGAGGCTTCAAAGACCCGTTCAGTGGAGATCTGTGCAAAGGATCGTTCCGGTCTGTTTTCAAAAATCGCCGGAGTATTTACTTTAAACAACATCGATATTCTGGATGCACAGATATACACGTGGAAAAATAATATGGCTCTGGATATTTTCACGGTAACGCCGCCGCCGGACCAGATATTTGAAGCCGAGCGTTGGCAGCGGGCGGCACGGGATATGGAAGCAGCCCTTACCGGAAAGCTCGATCTTTCTAAAGCGCTGCAGGACAAGCAGCTCAGGGCAAAAAGGGCTGCTGTGGACGGAAGGCCAAACCGGGTGGAAATAGACAATGAAAGTTCCAGTTTCTACACTATAATCGAAGTATTTGCTTATGATTTCCCGGGGCTTTTGTACAGGATTACGGATGCGCTGACCAGAAACGGTCTGGATATATGGGTCGCAAAAATTGCGACCAAAGTCGATCAGGTTGTAGACGTCTTTTACGTGCGCGACGAACAGGGAGGCAAGGCTGATGCACCGGAACGGGCCGAGCAGATCCGGCAGCAGGTGCTTTGGGTGCTTCCCTGACGGCGCACGGAAAAGAAAGATTTTGACAATTTTGAACAGGAGGATAAGAACATGAAAAAAATAGAGGCCATAATCAAGCCATTCAAGCTAGACGATGTCCGTCAGGCATTAAACGATATCGGCATTCAGGGTATGACCATAACCGAGGTAAAAGGCTATGGCCGGCAGAAAGGTCACAAGGAAATATACCGGGGCGCGGAATATCTTGTTGATTTTATGCCGAAGATAAAGCTCGAGATCGTGATCCAGGCGGAACGGGCCCAGGAGGTTATCGATACGGTGAGATCCGCAGCAAATACCGGAAAAATAGGCGACGGCAAGATTTTCGTAATTCCCTTGGAAAGGGTGATACGGGTGAGAACAGGAGAGGCTGACGAAGAAGCTATATAATAAGGGACGCATTTAGATAATAGGTAGGATTTTTTGAAAATTTGACAGTTGGATTCTGAATTTAATTCGTTAATTCAAACTTATAGGAGGCATACAATGACACAGCCAAAGAACGTGCTTGATCTTATCAAGCAGGAAGGCATCCGGGTAGTGGATATCCGGTTTATGGATTTTCCAGGCATCTGGCAGCATTTTACCGTGCCGGTAAGCGAGATGGACGAAGATTCGTTTGAGGACGGCTACGGGTTTGACGGATCAAGCATCAGGGGCTGGCAGCCTATCAATGCAAGCGATATGCTGGTGCTTCCGGATCCGGCAACCGCAAAAATTGACCCGTTCTATGATGAAAAAACCTTGGTGTTAATAGGCAATATTGTGGACCCGGTCACCAGAGAGGCGTATTCCCGTGACCCGAGGCATGTTGCTGAAAAGGCGGAAAACTATCTCAGGCAGAGCGGAATAGGCGATACCGCATTTATCGGTCCGGAAGCAGAATTCTTTGTTTTCGACGACGTAAGATTTGACTCGCAGAGAAACAAGGCATTCTACATGGTGGATTCGGTGGAAGGTGTATGGAACACCGGCCGGGATGAAAATCCGAACCTTGCGTACAAACCGCGCCACAAGGAAGGATATTTCCCGGTGCCGCCCATGGACAAGTACCAGGACATACGCACAGAAATGATGCTCACCCTGGAGGATCTTGGCATAGACGTGGAATGCCAGCATCACGAGGTTGCCACCGCAGGCCAGGGGGAAATAGACATGCGGTTTAAGCCGTTGCGGGAAATGGGCGACCAGTTGGTCTGGTTTAAGTATGCGCTCAAAAATGTCGCCAAAAAACATAACAAAACCGTAACGTTTATGCCCAAGCCCTTGTTTGAAGACAACGGCACCGGCATGCATATTCATGTGAGCATCTGGAAAGACGGTAGCCCAATGTTTGCAGGCGACAAGTATGCCGGTATGTCCCAGGAGGCTCTTTACGCGGTGGGCGGTATTCTGAAACATTGCAAAGCGCTGTGTGCGTTTACCAACCCTACTACAAATTCTTATAAGCGCCTGGTGCCCGGCTTTGAGGCGCCAGTGAACCTGGCTTATTCAAGCAGAAACCGCAGTGCCGCGGTCCGTATACCCATGTACTCGGCTTCGCCCAAAGCCAAACGCATCGAATTCAGGACCCCGGATCCTTCCTGCAACGGGTATCTGGCGTTTTCCGCGATCCTGATGGCGGTGATCGACGGAATTGAAAACAAGATAGATCCGGGCGATCCCATGGACAAAAACATCTATGATCTTCCCCCAGAAGAGCTCGCCCAGATCGATTCAGCTCCCGGATCGCTGGAAGAGGCACTGCAAGGGCTGGCAGAGGATCATGAGTTTTTGCTCAAGGGCGATGTTTTTACAAAAGACGTAATCGAGCGCTGGATTGAATACAAGACTGAACACGAGGTCGACTCCATCAAGCTGAGGCCTCATCCGCACGAGTTTTTCCTGTATTACGATATTTAGCCCCCCCTGGTCCTGTGTGAATCACAGGCCGGAATAAAAGGCGGTCCCGGTTTTAAGGGCCGCCTTTTTTGCGCCTTGTATTTACAATTTTGTAAAATTTTATTTTTTGAATTACAAAAATGTAATCCTGTTTTTGCCCCCTCCTTTTTTGGGTATAAATATATCTATTAAAATAAGAAGGTTATGAATTAAATATAAAATTATTACAATGGCATGGCAATTGCTTTTCAATTAGTAAGGCCTTTCAGGTCGGCGCATCAATTATTCACTTAACACTTAATACATATCACTAAATTAAATGGAGGTATCAGGCATGAAATCATTAATGAAAATTTTGCTGTGGGCTGCTGTTATATGGAGTGCCGGCTTTCTGCCGGTCCTGGCCGGAGACGGCCCATCGGCGGAATCGAATAAGGCTGCTATCGCTCAGGTACAGGTCCATGCAGACTATTTGTGGACACTGATTGCCGCTATCCTCGTATTTTTCATGCAGGCGGGCTTTGCGATGGTGGAAGCCGGTTTTACCAGGGCCAAGAACGCCATTAACATATTGATGAAAAACCTAATGGATTTTTCGCTGGGTTCGCTGGTTTTCTGGGCGGTAGGTTTCGGGCTGATGTTCGGGGTCTCAAATACCGGTTGGATCGGCACTTCAGGTTTTTTTCTGAGCGCATATGAGCCCGGCGGAGACCCCTGGGTCTTGATGTTCTGGGTTTTTCAGGCAGTGTTTGCGGCCACTGCGGCTACTATCGTATCCGGCGCCATGGCAGAGCGGACCAGGTTTGTCGGTTACCTGGTATACACTGTATTTATCACCGGCCTGATCTACCCGGTATTCGGTAGCTGGGCCTGGGGCGGGCTGCTCGAAGGCGGCGGATGGCTCGAAGGCCTCGGTTTCATAGATTTTGCCGGCTCCACGGTTGTACATTCCGTAGGAGGCTGGGCTGCCCTGGCAGGAGCCGTCGTTATTGGCCCCCGCATAGGAAAATATGCAAAAGACGGAAGTATCCGGCCGATTTTGGGACATAATATCCCGCTTGCCGGTCTGGGCGTATTTATACTCTGGATGGGCTGGTTCGGTTTTAACGCAGGTTCCACAACAGCCGCAATTACCGACATCGCTCTGATCGCGGTCAATACCGCCCTTGCCGCATCCGCGGGTGCTGTTTTTGCCATGGCAACTTCCTGGCTCAAGTTCGGCAAGCCCGAGGTCAGCATGAGCCTTAACGGCGCCCTGGCCGGCCTGGTCGGTATAACGGCTGGGTGCGCCAATGTTTCTCCGGCTTCATCTGTCCTAATCGGTGCGATCGCCGGCGTAATAGTGGTGATGTCTGTATTGTTTTTTGAAAGGATAAAGGTTGATGACCCTGTTGGCGCAATATCTGTGCACGGAGTAAACGGTGCCTGGGGAACTCTGGCCGCAGGGCTGTTCAATGCGGGCGGCACCTCTGCTTCCATCATAGGTGTGCAGTTGCTTGGTATTGCAGCAGCTTTTATCTGGACCTTTGGGGCCGCATTTATAATGTTTAAGCTGGCGGACATGACGATAGGCCTGCGGGTCTCTGCCGAAGAGGAACGCGAAGGACTCGACCTTACGGAACATGCCGGTACCGCCTATCCGGACTTTGAGGTCCTTTCATACAGCGGCACTTCGGCATCTTCAAAGAAATAAGAATAAACATAGAATCCATAAAACCGCGGAGCAGACTAAGCGGCCTGGAAAAATAGTTTTATTTTCCAGGGTCTTTTTGCTGCTTCGCGGTTTTTCGCTTTGCTCTGTTTGTAAAATATAATAAAAGGGATTTTAAATCCCTCTTTGGCACAGTCCTATAATTTCGTTTAAAGAAGGCTCTTATGCAGACGCGGAAAGTCATTGATTATATAGTCAAGTGGATGAGACGATACGCCGCGATTGTCGATGTAAAAGGCTTTGTGGTGGGTGTTTCCGGCGGCATCGATTCTGCGGTTACCTCCGCTTTGTGCGCAAAGACCGGGTTTGACGTCATGGCGATGAACATGCCCATACGTCAGGCAAAAAACCAGAAAACGCTTGCGTCAAAACATGTGTCCTGGCTGCAGGAACGGTTTGACAACGTCACCC
>JAIPDT010000136.1 GCA_021737545.1 Desulfobacteraceae bacterium | reverse complement strand
GGCGAACATATGGAAAACACCCCGAATGAACGGTCTTTGTGAGGAGGTTTCTGTATAAGCAAGTCACTCGTAAATCCGGGACTATTATGAAAACAAAACAGCACCACGATCCGCTGCCCTTTTTTTATATCCCGCATTCCTTCCTGATATGCAGGATCAAGCTCGATCCTGCCCCCGGCTTTTGAAATACTCCAATGCCTGGGAACATCCGTTTCTTCAGTATAAAAAGTCCCGATCGACTCCATCTCAATTTTCATTTTCGCCTCCCCTGTTTTATTCTTTGCCTTCTGTATTTCGACCCCCTCTGTCCACTATTATTCACCCATTGTTCACCGTTCACGTCTCACACCTCTTTTCCTTTCGCCTTTCGCCTTTCGCCTTTCACCTTTCACCTCTTTTCAAGCCTTGCAACCGCCTCGATATGATAAGTGTGCGGAAACATGTCCACCGGCTGGATCTCATCCAAATAATATTTTTCCGAGAGCATGGAAAGATCCCGCGCCAGGGTGGCGGGATTACAGGAGACATATACCATCCTTTCCGGAGCCATTTCCAGCACCGCCCTTACAACATCTTTGTGCATACCGGCACGAGGCGGATCTATTATCATTACTGCAGGGCGCTTTTTAATGCCTGAAATGGACTCCCGGATATCACCGGCAATAAAACTGCAGTTTTTAATTCCATTTTTTTTGCAGTTTTTTTCAGCATCCGCAACCGCAGCTTCCACAAGTTCAAGACCGATAATTTCCTCTGCATCCCCGGACAGCCATACAGGAATCGTGCCCGTGCCCGTATACAAATCCACCACGGTTTCGCCGCCGCTAAGCCCGGCATACTGTCTGACCGTATCATATAGCCTTTCCGCCTGGCGGGTATTGGTTTGAAAAAACGAATTTGCGGAGACTTCAAACTCGAATCCTCCAAGCCGCTCATTTAAAACCGATCTGCCGGCCAGGGGCACTTCATATTCACCTGTTGCCACCGCAGCCTTTTTCGCTGTAACATTATTAACAACACCCGTGATATCATCATGGGATGAAATCAAACCATCTGCAAGAGGCTTGAGCTCTTCCATGTTTTGCTCCGATGTAACCACGTTTACCAGCCACCGATCTTCCGCCACCGAGTGGCGCAGCATTAAAAACCGCCAGAATCCTTCGTGGCTGCGAAGTCCGTAGGGGGCAAGAGCCGAGGCCTTGGCAAAGTCGCGCACCTCGTTTAATATACGATTGCCCTTTTCCGGCTGGAGCAGGCAGGCGTCAATATCAAGAATCTTGTCAAACGTTTTCGGCACGTGCAAACCCAGGGCAAAATCCCTGGGAATATCGTACCTGCCGAGTTCCCCGGGTAGCAGCCACCGCCGGTCAGAGAAAGAAAACTCCATCTTGTTTCTGTAGCCAAAGATCTTTTCAGACGGCAGCACCGGATGCACTTTGATACCTGCAAGCCCCCCGATATGCTCGAGAGCCTCCCTGACATGACTGTGTTTGTACTCAAGCTGACGCTCGTATTTTAAAAACTGCCACTTACATCCGCCGCACCATTCGGAATACCTGCATGACGGCTCGATGCGGTCAGGCGAAGGATTAATTACTGAAAGTGCCTTGGCTTCGGCATAATTTTTTTTCTTTTTCAGGATTCGGGCAGCTACCCGGTCGCCCGGCACAGCCTGATCCACAAACACGGTAAATCCGTCAACTCTGGCAATACCACGGCCACCGAAAGCGATCCCCGTAATATCCAATTCTATTTCCTGTTTCTTTTTAACCGGCATAAAGAGCCCTTTAATTTACGATCTCAACATACGGAACAAATCCGAAATTAAAATGATCATTTGAATTTATTTCTCAGCATATTCTTCCCAAACTTCCATATCACATATCACATATCTCTTATCTCTTGCCACTTGCCAGGATTCGTTATCCGGTTTATGATATTTATGCAAAATACAAACAATTCACAATATAAAATCCAAAGGGATTTTTGTCATGCATGAATCTTTGTTTTTCCGGTCAGACGGGCTGCGCCTGCACGGCACCCTTCACCTTCCGGATGTTAAAAAACCGCCCCTGGTAATAGGGGTGCATGGAATGCTTTCAAACAGTGAGTCCCCCAAACAGAAGGCCCTTGCAGAACGCTGCGAACGGATGGGAATCGCATATTTCCGCTTCGACCACCGCGGGTGCGGTAAAAGCGAAGGCGAGTTCGCCCGGGTGACCAATTTCAAAGGCCGGTTAAACGACCTGTCAGCAGCGATTGAGATGCTTTCAAAACGTCTTGACACGGGAAGTGTCATGGGTCTTTTCGGCAGCAGCCTTGGCGGGGCGGTGGTTCTTTCACTGGCTGGAAGCATTGATATCCGCGCTATTGTTACCCTGGCGGCACCGGTACGTTTTTCTTCAATTAAAGTGCCTGTTTCCTATAAAACCGACCCTGCGCTTTGCGGGATAAAAGAAGAACAGATGGATTTTGATATCTCGGACAAACTGCCTCTTGTGCACAACGTGCTTGTCTGTCACGGGGATGCGGATACTGTGGTCCCTTATGAAAACGCCCTGCAGATTTACGAGGCCGCAGGCGAGCCGAAAAAGCTGCTTTGTCTTTCAGGATCTGATCACCCCGTCAGCAAAACCGAAAATCAGCGAAACTTTATGGAAAACACCCTGGAGTGGTTTAAAATGATCGGTGGTCAGTGATCAGTGGTCAGTGGTTAGTAGGCGGGACATATTGAACAGAAGATAGAATCGATTTCCAAGGAAACACTTTTTTTTGGCTCTTGTGAAATTGCACTTCGTTGCCCTGACGGCGGTGCGGAAAAGCGGGTTTCCGAGCGGAAATTGAGGCTCGCAGAGGCTCCTGGAGCGAGGAAACTCCTTTTTCGTACCGCCGATCAGCCAAGGTGCTTACGGATTTCCGCAAAAATACCGCCCCGGCGGTGTAAATTGCTTTTTACGAAATCTCTAAATAAATACTTGACAAAGAAAATACAATGCTGGTATGGACAACAGAATCCAATGGACTTATTTATAAATATAGAGTGATAAATCGAATTTAAAGAAAACAGGCGGATCCTGTTATGAATTGTATGTCGGTCATTTTCAGCCTTATTATTCTTATTGTTGTACCCGTACTGGGCGTACTTGACGTCCTTGACGGGCAACCGGGCTGATAATGGCGCGCAAAGATCTTTAAGCTTCATAAATTCTTACACAAACCGTTATCAGCCCACATGAGCTGATAACGGTTTTTTTGTTTGAAAGGAACAAAACATGAAAAGTGACATCGCCAAACAAGGTATCGGAAGGGCCCCTCATCGCGCGTTGTTAAAGGCAGCGGGCTACACCGACGACGAGATCCGTCGCCCTCTTATCGGTATTGCCAACTCGGCCAATACCATAATACCGGGGCATGTGAATCTCAATCAGATCAGCGAGGCGGTCAAAGCCGGCATATACATGGCCGGAGGCACCCCGGTGGAGTTCGGCACCATAGGGGTATGCGACGGAATCGCCATGGGGCATGAAGGCATGAAATATTCTCTGGGCAGCAGGGAACTGATCGCTGACTCCATTGAAATCATGGCCACGGCCCACGCTTTTGACGCCATGGTCATGATTCCCAACTGCGACAAGATAGTGCCCGGCATGCTCATGGCAGCAGCCAGGCTGGATCTGCCTGCAATTTTTATTTCCGGCGGCCCCATGCTGGCGGGACGCGACCCGCAGAACCCGAAAGAAAAGGTAGATCTGATCTCGGTATTTGAATCCGTGGGCAAGGTCCGCCGGGGGGCGATCTCCGAGCAGGACCTGTGCGATATCGAAAATGCGGCGTGCCCAACCTGCGGCTCGTGCTCCGGGATGTTTACCGCAAATTCCATGAACTGCCTGACCGAGGCGATCGGACTGGGCCTGCCCGGAAACGGCACAATCCCGGCAGTGATGTCCGCCCGGATCCGGCTTGCCAAGCAGGCCGGGATACAGATTGTTGACCTGCACGATAAAGGCATCGTGCCGAGCCGTATCCTGAGCGAAGCTGCTTTTGAAAATGCACTGTGCGTGGATATGGCCCTGGGATGCTCAACCAATACGGTGCTCCATATTGCGGCCCTGGCCCACGAGGCAGGCATGACACTGGATCTTGGCAGGATCAATGAGATCAGCACCCGCATTCCGCACCTGTGTTCTCTTAGCCCGGCAGGCACCCATCACATAGAAGACCTGCACAATGCAGGCGGCATAGGCGGAGTGATAAAAACACTTTCGGAGGCCGGTCTGATAGACACGGATTGTCTTACTGCAACAGGCAAGAAAGTAAAAGAAAACCTGGAATCCGCACAAGTCCTCGATCCGGAGGTTATCCGCCCGATTGACCGGGCCTATCACAACTTCGGCGGCCTTGCGATACTTTTCGGAAACCTGGCCCCCAACGGATGCGTGGTCAAGCAGTCCGCAGTGGCCGATCACATGATGCAGCATGAAGGTCCGGCCAGGGTGTTTGATTCAGAAGAAGCCGCCACAGAGGCAATCATGGAGGGACATATCAACAAGGGCGACGTGGTGGTGATCAGATATGAAGGCCCCATGGGCGGTCCCGGTATGCGGGAGATGCTCACACCCACCTCGGCTATTGCCGGCATGGGATTGGACGGAGACGTGGCATTGATTACCGACGGTCGCTTTTCAGGGGGCACACGAGGGGCAGCCATTGGGCATATCTCGCCGGAAGCCATGCAAAAAGGCCCGCTTGCGGTGGTTGAACAAGGCGATATAATAACAATCGACATCTCCGGTAAAACCATTACACTGAAGCTCGACGACGCAGAGATTGAAAAACGGCTTTCAAAATGGCAGGCCCCTGCACCGAAAATTACCAGGGGATACATGGCAAGATATGCAAAACAGGTCACGTCTGCAGACAAGGGGGCGGTACTCAAGGGGTAAAATTAAGAACTTTTTACGAAACCATTATTTTTAACAAGCTATAAAAACAGTGAGGCAGGAAAATGAAACTCAAGGGATCGCAGATACTGCTGAAGATGCTAAAGGAAGAAGGTGTGGACACCATCTTCGGATATCCGGGCGGGGCGGTCATAGACATTTACGACGCCCTCATGGAAGATAAGGATCTCAACCATATCCTGGTGAGGCACGAACAAGGGGCGATCCATGCCGCGGACGGATATGCCAGATCCAGCGGCAAGGTGGGAGTATGTCTTGTGACTTCCGGGCCGGGTGCCACCAACACGGTAACAGGGATTGCTTCAGCTTACATGGACTCCATACCGGTGGTCGTGTTTACCGGCCAGGTACCCACCCAGCTTATCGGAAACGATGCGTTCCAGGAAGTAGACATTGTGGGCATCACGCGATCCTGCACCAAGCACAACTACCTGGTCAATAATGTAGACGACCTGGCCCGCATAATAAAGGAGGCCTTCCACATCGCCCGCTCCGGCCGGCCGGGGCCGGTGCTGGTGGATCTGCCAAAAGACGTGGTAAACGCGCTAACACAATTCAGGATGCCCGGCGAAGTCAGGCTAAAGTCATATAACCCGACTTATAAACCGAATATCAAGCAGCTGCGCAAGGTGGTGGATCTGATAAAGAAGGCCGAAAAACCGGTGATTTTCTCGGGCGGAGGCGTGAGTCTTTCCAATGCACACAAAGAACTCACGGAGTTGGCGCAAAAACTCCGGACACCGGTTACAAGCACTTTAATGGGTCTGGGCGGGTTTCCCGGAACAGAGCCCCTGTGGCTTGGAATGCTCGGGATGCACGGCACTTTCAGGGCCAACATGGCGGTGTCTGAATGCGATCTTCTCGTTTCCGTGGGCGTTCGCTTTGATGACCGGGTAACCGGTAAAATCGATGAGTTCGCCCCGCATGCCAAAATTATCCAGATAGACATCGACCCGACCTCCATCCAGAAAAACATCCCCGTACACGTGCCCGTGGTCGGAGACTGCAAGATTTCGCTCGGCCTCTTAAACGAGCTTTTGGATAAAGAAGATCTCGAAGATATGGGAGAAAAAAGAAAACCCTGGCTGCAACAGATCGAGCAATGGAGAAAAACGACCCCGCTTGCCTATACGCAAAGCGATGTAATCAAGCCTCAGTACGTGATTGAAACTCTCTATGATCTCACTGAAGGCGAAGCGGTCATTGTTACGGAAGTGGGCCAGAACCAGATGTGGTCCGCCCAGTATTATCATGTAAAGGAACCCGGACACTTTATCACCTCCGGAGGTCTTGGGGCCATGGGATTCGGCCTGCCCGCGGCCATAGGCGCCCAGGTGGGCGCACCCGGAAAGCTGGTTGTAGATATTGCGGGAGACGGCAGCATACAGATGAATATACAGGAACTGGCCACCGCCGTGCAATACAAGCTGCCGGTAAAAGCGATAATCCTTAACAACGGGTTTCTGGGGATGGTGCGCCAGTGGCAGGAACTGTTTTACGATCGGCGGTATTCCTGGACCAAGTTTTCGCACGCACCGGACTTTGTAAAGCTTGCCCAGGCATACGGGGCCACGGGACTTCGCGCAACCAAACCCGAAGAGGTCTCCGAGGTTCTGTCCAATGGCATAAAAACCGAGGGCCCGGTTGTCATGGATTTCATCGTGGAGCCTGAAGAAAGCGTCTATCCCATGGTGCCTGCAGGCGCACCCATTAAGAAGATGCTGCTGGTGTGATAAGTGATATTACGCAAAAATACCGCCGCGGCGGAACAGAATTTTTTTACGAAACCATCAATTTTGCCCGAAACTGTAATAGCGGCTTAAAAAGGGATTTGGCGATGAACGAAAAAAGGCACTTACTCTCGATTCTCGTGGACAACGAACCCGGGGTGCTCTCAAGAATCACGGGGTTGTTTTCCGGACGGGGTTATAACATTGAAAGCCTGAGCGTGGCTGAAACCGTGGAGCCGACGATTTCCCGCATTACCATGGTCACCAGGGGCAGCCCCATGATCGTAGAGCAGATCCAAAAACAGTTAAACAAGCTTATAAACGTAATCAAGGTCATCAACCTGACAGACACCAAATACGTGCTGCGGGAAATGGCGCTTATCAAGGTAAACGCAAGATCCGAAAACCGCGCGGAAATCCTGAGGGTCACAGACATATTCAGGGGACAGGTCGTGGACGTGGGCATGGAACATTTTACCGTTAAGGTCGAGGGGGATCAGGAAAAAATCGAGGCTATTTTAAACCTGTTCAAGCCGTTCGGCATAAGGGAAATCGCACGCACAGGCTGTATTGCTCTCCCCAGGGAAAGCAGGTAGGAAAGCTTAAAGCTTAAAGCCGGAAGACTCAATATTTCTCGGCTGCTAACCGTTAAACCTTAACAGTTTCGTAAAAAGTCAATTTTGGGATGGCAAAGTAAAAAGTTCAAGATCAAGGCGCGCAAATACCGAGGAATGCAGCGTACTTAATCGTACGTGAAATTCCGAAGGTATGCAGCGCAACGCAGATATTGGACTTTTTACGAAGCCATCAA
>JAIPDT010000135.1 GCA_021737545.1 Desulfobacteraceae bacterium | reverse complement strand
CCCGCCCCGGTGTGACACACCGGGGCATTTTTTTGTCATTTTGTACAGGGGATCCCATGGGCCGGAAGGTTTCTTTCTTCATAGACGGATTCAATGTATATCACTCCTTAAAACCCTTCGATCAAAACACCCGCCAATATATAACAAAGTACATGAAATACCTCTGGCTTGATTTTATGCGGCTTGCCAACCGGTTTGTCAAAAAAAACGATCAGCTTTCAGAGGTATTCTATTTCACGGCACTGGCGTACTGGCGTCCGGAGTCTGAAGCCCGCCATAAAATTTTTATATCTGCCCTTGAAAATGCGGGAGTAAAGGTAATCCGGGGCAAGTTCAAGGAAAAGGACAGGTATTGCAAATTCTGTGGAGCTTCGTACAAACACCACGAAGAAAAACAAACAGATGTCAATATTGCCGTGCACCTTCTCAACGAGGCGTATAAAAACACCTACGACAAGGCAATTATTCTTACCAATGACACGGATTTGATACCCGCAATCCAGGTTGCAAAATCCAGCTTTCCGAGCAAACGATTCGGTGTTCTCTTCCCGATTGACAGGTGGTCTTCGGAATTGAGAACGGCCTGCGACTTCTGGTTAAAGATTCACAAAAAAGACTTAAAAGCGAGTCAATTTCCGGATAAGGTGCATTTACCCAACGGGGTTACACTTACCCGCCCTGCAAACTGGAGATAATTTTACCAACAGGCGGGTCTGCATTGCAGCAATACGGCAGATGAACTAAACCACACAGGCCTTTTTATCCATGTCAGACGCCAGTAAAACCAACACACCGGTGTTTCGGGACAGAAAATGGCTATACAGCTATAAGACATCCTCAATGGGGCCCGGCGGCTGGCCGGTTAACATTCTCCATGATTTCTACATTCCTGTCTTAAAACGCAGCATCGCTTATGATCGGGTTGCCGGTTATTTCCGGTCATCGTCTCTGGCAGTGGCCTCACAGGGGTTTTCAGCGCTTGCCGAAGCCTCTGGCAAAATGCGGATGATCGTGGGCGCCGACATGGACCAGCAGGATGTGTCTGCCATACTTGCCGGCGATGAAAAACACATGGCCGCGCGGTTGAACCAGGAACTGGAAGGTATCGGAGCCTGGCCGGAAGATGTGAAAAACGGTGTGGGGCTTTTGGCATGGATGGTTGCTTCGGGCTGTCTTGAGGTTCGTGTGGCGTTCAGGGTTCACGGGCAAACCGGCGAACCATTGCCTTTTGAATCCAGGGAAGACGGATATGTCCATGAAAAATGGGCTGTATTTACGGATGCCGCAGGCGACCGGATATATATTTCCGGGTCTTTAAACGAATCCCGGCGGGCCCTTGTCCATAATGCCGAAAACATCAATCTTCACACCAGTTGGTGGGGTCGCTCAGACCAGCAGCGTATCGAAGAGGCTGCTGCTTCCTTTGAAACCCTCTGGAAAAATGAAAATCCATTTATCCGGGTGCTTACCCTGCCGGAGGCAGTCACTCAAAGACTTATCCATATTGCCGGAAATGTCGGGCATCTGAAGGAAATTGACGGATCTTCCGCCCGGCAACCTGAAATTGATCCCCCATCAGCTTTGGAGCGTCTTGGTTTTGCACTTATCAAAGACGGAGCGAGATTGCCGGGCGGACGCTATGTGGGGATGGAGACCGCGCCGGTAAAACCCTGGCCCCACCAGGAAATCGTTGCCAGGCGGCTTATCCGTACATGGCCATACAACTACATGCTGTGCGACGAGGTGGGCCTTGGCAAGACCATTGAAGCAGGCCTGGCAATCCGGTCCCTGTATTTGTCAGGACTTATCCGCCGGATCCTGATCGCCCCGCCCGCAAGTCTTACCCGCCAGTGGCACCGGGAAATGGCTTCCAAATTTTTTCTGCCCTTCGGGCGCGCCGTGGGCGGCGCCACTGTGCGACATGAATACATATTCCCGGCTGAGGAAACAAAACCCGCATCCAGGCTCTATGACCCGGACCTTTGCATTGTATCCACAGGACTTTTAGGCAGAAGACAGCGCGCAGGCGAGCTAAGAGAGGCAGAGCCTTTTGATCTTGCCCTGGTGGACGAGGCCCATTATGCCAGAAGAAAAGATCCAGGCCCCGGAGAACGAAGCGCCCCCAGGTTCGGACAATTGTTTACAGCCATCCGCGACGGGTTAAGCCCGAAGGCCAAAAGCCTCTGGATGGCCACAGCCACCCCTATGCAGCTCAACTGGATCGAGGTGTTCGATCTTGTTTATCTTACCCGACGGGTCGGCCATTTCCAGCAGGATCCCAGCCTTACCTGGGCGTTTTACCGCACCCTGGGCAAACTAGTTCATGACCAGCAGCTCGATTCCCACGAGTGGAGTTTTCTGCAGAAAAGCGTCGACTCCGTCAAGTCCTATGACCCGTTTTTATGGTCGTTTTTTCACGAAGCCGTAATTGACGGCCGCATCCGCCAGCCAGCCAGAAAATGGCTTGAACAAGATATCATCCCCAGGGGGACAGACCGCAAGCACATACAGCGGCTTATTTTTGCCGCCGCACCTCTGTCCCGGGTCATGCTGCGGCATACCCGCACCCTGCTGGAAATATACCGCGACAACGGCCGCCTGGGGGCAAACCTGGCAAAACGGGAAATATTGCAGGTGCCCCGCATCACATTAACCGGTCTGGAAAAAACAGCCTATGATGAACTGGAAACCTACTGCAGAGACCTGACCAGACAAATCGAGGCGCACGGGAGAGGAAGTGCCTGGAAAACCAGCGTGGGTTTTTATTTGAGCTTTCTCCGCCTGAGACTGGCATCCAGCACTTTTTCGTTAAAGGAAACCCTCAAGCGTCGGAAAGACCGGGTTGCGGCAACCAGGAAATACCTGCAGACAGCAGATGACGTGGATGCCGACCCAGAGGTATATGATACGGTTTACGGGGAAGAGGAGGATATCGATGAAAAGGTTGTTGAGACCTTTTTAAAAAACCGCACCCCGGAAGACCTTGTTTGGGAAGAGGACCGGCTGACGAAGATGCTTGAGCCGCTGGCAGATCTATCCGGGATGCCTTTAAAGATGAAGGAGCTGCTGTCTGTCCTTCAAAAAAGGCGCCTTCCGGAAGGAAGACTCCGGCAGACGGTTATTTTCACGCGGTTTTATGACACTTTAACCGATATTGTCAGGCGCTTGCAGCAGGTCCATCCAACCATGCGGCTTGGCACATATTCCGGCAAAGGCGGGCAGTACGCAGATATTGCAGGCAACAGAATGCGGGGCGTGGAGCGGGACGAGATCAAACACCGGTTTCTGCGCGGGGAAATTGATGTCCTTGTTTGCACGGATGCCGCCGCCGAAGGAATTAACCTTCAAACCGCAAACCTGATAATCAATTATGACCTTCCCTGGAATCCCATGAAGGTGGAACAGCGGATCGGCAGGATTGATCGTATCGGGCAGGCCCATGACCGGATATACGTACTGAATCTCTGCTACGTGGATTCCGCTGAACAAATCGTTTACGACCGGCTGCTTACCCGGCTGGCCCAGGCAGGGGACGTGGTGGGCGCCCAGCAGATCTCAATGCTGCCGATAAATGAAGATGAGTTTGCCGAACTGGCAGCAGGCAACCTGAAGGAGGATGTCCTGTTTAAAAGGGCCCGGCAACGGATCCGCCTTCAAAAAGAACGTGCTGAAACTATGGAGGTCCCGGCAGACGAGCTATATGAAATTTATCTGCGCCTGCAGGAAAAACAAGATCAACACCCCGCACCGGTTACCCTCGACAATATCTGGGAGGCATTGTCCGGATCAAAATATCTTCAGGACGCAGGCGCGGAAAGACCCTCAAGAAAACCATTGATAAAAATCCGCGGCCTGCAGGGGGTATCCAAACAGGTTGCCATAACAGCCGACCAGCAGTTGTATGAAAAAGGGGATCCGGAGCTTGACGCGCCGCTTTATTTCGCATCATACGGCGAGTCGGTTTTCGATCAGATCGTGGAGGCATTCCACCAGTTTGACCTTCCGGGGTGTGTTGCCCGCCTGGAAGAAGAAGTGCCTGATATCGGCGCCACGGTAGTGGCATTTGCCGCCGCCTGCATTGATGCCGGCGGACAATCCGAAATAAGGCTTATTACACGGTATTCTGACCTTTCAAATATTACCCTCGACGAGAAAAAAATCCTGGGGGAAGAAGACCTTGAAGTGCCTAAAAAGAAACTGCATGAGCTAATGCGCAACGAATTCGACCCGACCCGCAGCATAGAGCGCATCGTGGACAAAAACGAGCGCGCCGGCGCAGCTCATGCCTTGTTAAACCTGCTTGTGGCAGACAGCCTCTTCCCGGATATCAACCACACCGAGCAAGACAATTTCTGGCAGGCGGTCAGGGCCATGGATGAAATAATATCCCAAAGGGATCAGCTGATGGTCCCCAATCTCCCTGTCCGGTATCTGGAAAGAATACAAAAGGACCTGCTGTTTGAGATATACGTCCCGCAGACCGGAGACACAACCTCGCCATCCCTTCCTATTATCCTGATTGAATCCGCCGTTAACACCGCCTGTAGGGAAGCTGACAGCCTTCGGGAAAAAAAGTCGGAGTTAACCATCGGCCGGGTCAAGTCAAGGATAAAAAGGACACTGGAGCAAATTCTGCGGGATTTTGCCTGAAAAGCTCGGAAACTCATAGTCGGCATTCCGAGGTCTGTATAAAAAAAGGACGTCCGATTATTATTTGTTTGAGGATGTGCCAGTATCCCTGCCAGTTACCTCGTTGAATAGTTCCTGAAGCTCGGGGGAAAGTTTGTGGGTGGCTTCGCAATGAATCTCGGTGCCGTTTTTGCCGGTGTGCTCTTTTTTTCCGGGCGCGTATGAACCCTTCATCTTGAATGCCATATCTAAAGCCCGTCGCTGCAATTCCTTGTTTTCCACGTTAATGCCGATCACGGTTTCGGTTTCGACGTAAAGTTGTCCGTCTTTTGTATATCTTGTAATTTCAGAAGAGGTAACCTCCAGTGCCTTCCCCTTTTTTACCCTAAGGGGGTGCGAGGGCAAAGCTCAAAGTCAGTAGGCACTCCCGCCTGCCTGTTATTAATATGATATTAATAACATCTGAAATTGACCCATCCCTGGAAATTTCCGGCCTTGATGAATATGATTTTGCCAAAGACTGGAAGTAGAAAAAATGACCGGTACAGCACCAGCGATCCTGCTCCTTGACGATGAGCCGCAAGTATTGAATTTTACACAAGCGATCCTGTAAAAACACGGCTACAAGGTTTATTCGGCCCTGCATCCCTCATAGGCCATCGAAACCACTGCCAATGCCCCGGAAGAATTAAACTGCTCTTGACGTCCTCCACTTCCTTCAGAGAGGGGAGGATGTCAATGCTCGCTTTCTGGGTGTTTTTGCTTGCCTCGGGAGGAGTCGCTTAGGGTTCGGGATTTTTCTGCGAGACCTCGGAAAAAAGCTTTGAGGGCTCATGTCCTATTGGGCGTGTCAAAATTCCGGGAAATTTTTGACATATGGCATAGCCCCGCCCTCCTCTTTACGGTCGAACTCGGGCACTCATCTTTCGACTCCAGCTCGCTTTTGCTCCCCCAGCTTCCGCCGGCGACTCGAATTTTCCCAGGGTCGTGCGCGGACAGGATGGGCTGGGCAGCCTTAAAGTCGTGTCTGGGATGAGGAGCTCGGGGTCGGGTGGTGAGGATGATTCCATGTTCAGGGTTTGGGGTAGTGAGTCTGATTCCAAGTTTGCATATAAGTGCTTGATTTTCATCTTATACCTACGAGATGTCCCTATCGTGAAATCTGGCACCGGCGTTTAACGCTTAACTTGTTATCAACTTGTCAAAAACGAAATGCTCGGCAAGCCCCAAAGTCTGTCCTGGTTCCACAAGGCTTGTTTGTAGATCTGGGCCGCCGGATTTTGGGAGCAGTCCGTGTTCAAAGACAAGGAGGATGTGTTCCCGGAAGAATGGGTGGCCCCGCTTTTAATAGCAAAAGAGAAGACCGAAAAACCAAGTTCGCCAAGTCGCTTCCCGATTCGAGTCCGATGGCGAGCCGTGCGCGGGCATGCTGGGCTGGGTGGTCTTAACGCTGTTTCTGGGATTAGGAGCTCAAGGCCGGGTGGTGGGTCTGAAAAACAGAGGTGTGGGTTTGAAAAACAAAACCCGTGGTTTTGAAGTTTAAAACCCGAGGGTCTGAAAAAAACAAAAAAGTATCGTATATTTTTTAAGAACAGAACCTTATAAAACGGCTAAAAGTCTTTTTTAAAGCCCCCTATAAGGTTTTATAATATAGCCCCTTTTGAAATTAACGATTAATAAAGTTTCAAAACAGGATTCTTTTAACTGTGTGCTTGAAAAACAAAATAATATTATTATTGAAATCAGAGGCTTTTATTCACAAGAAACGAATTATTACATATATAAATAAGATACCATTTCTTTTTTGATCGTTATTCTGCTTTTCCAAAAAAGTGTGGGTCTGAAAAACAAAGTTTTTATTTCTTTCAAAATCAATGGTTTATTTTTCCCAACTACCAACAAAGGGGAGAATATGTGGCTTAAAGGGTGTGGGTTTGAAAAACAGTTTCGTGTGGGTCTGAAAAACAAAGTTTTTTATTTATTTTGAAATCAAGAGTTTATCCCTCCCCGACTGCCTACAAAGAGAGAATGTGTAACTTTAAGGGTGTGGGTTTGAAAAACAGTTTTGAAAATTTCTCGGAATTTGGTCAGTCTACCCCTGTTTTTTCAGCGTCGAGCACGTCTTGTTCAGAGGAACACAGTCACACACATTTATAGGGAATCATTACCTTGGCCAGGCCCGCTCGGACTTGCCAGGCGGATCTTGTGACACAACTCACTTGTGTCACAGCTTCCGCCGGCGCCTCGAATTGACCAGACGAATCGTGCGTGGACAGGCTTTCCGCCCCGAGATAGTGTCATGTTTGGCTTACGCGATTTCATCGTTTTCCCACTTCTTTTTGAAAATTCTCCACATAGCCTCGCTGATCATGCTCTTGTTGCGTTTTTGGTATTGGTTTAATTCGGCATAGCAGGTTTTATAAAGCTCCGATTCCGGATCCTGCATCATTTTCTCGAACTCTATTTTTGTTTCAGCTTCTAGCCTTTCATTCCGCGCCGCCTCCAGACGCTCGGCTTCTTCCCGGAGCTGTTTCGCCCGTTCCTGCTCCCGCTCGATACGCTTTTCCTCGAAGGATTTATACCCTTTGGGTTTTGGGTAATACCCGGTTTTTTCAATCACCCGGAAAAAATAATTAAATACATTCTCCACCGGCTTTGATTCTTCAACGCCCAAGTCTACCATTTCAAACCGGCAGTGTTTCAGGGATTCTATCATCTCCGCAGCCGACATGCCGCTTTTTGGCATCCATTCGTTGACCACCTGCTTCGGTTTGAGTTCCTTTTGTCGCCAATATCCCAATTCCGGATCTTTCTGCAGTGCTTCGCTGATTTTTCGGAATACATCATTTTTGTCAGTAGTAGGTTTTTTATTTAAAAAACTGCTACTACTGTTATAAGAGGCTTCGCCCTTGGATCGCCCTTGGA
>JAIPDT010000134.1 GCA_021737545.1 Desulfobacteraceae bacterium | reverse complement strand
TCTGCTTTTTAAAAGGTACAATGTAATAATGGTTCGACCATTATTACATTGTACCTTTTAATGTCAAGAAAAAATATGACGAATTTAAAATTTATTCCACCGACGTATAGCTTACATCCTATACCTTATGGTGTAGGATCTCACAATTAAAGTAGGGAAACTCTTTCCTCGCGTTGGTACAGTTGCTCCTAATCCAATGGCATTACTCAACCTCATTAGGTGTTAGATTGTTCGCATGCTTGAAAAGATAAAGAAAAAAATGAAGCAGTAAAAACGCTTTTGAATTAGCCGGAATTTTAGCATGCAATCGCTGTTGATCAATATTTAAGGTTGACAAATTTAAAGGGCTATATTAGATGAATACTGAATGTGGGGTACAATACCCTGCTCAATCCATCTACTATCCAAATTAAATATTAAGGCTTCAATAATTATGCAAAATCCCTCCAATACATTGAACATCCAAAGACCCACACCTATCCGTGAAAGAGTCTATCAACATCTTAGGGATGCTATTATGTATAACGAAATTCCTCCTTCAACGCGACTGGTGGAAGGCGAAATCGCCCAACAGATAGGAGGGACCTCCCGTACCCCCGTCAGGGAAGCCCTGCACGTTTTGGAAAGAGAGGGGTTGCTGGAAATGATTCCAAGCAAGGGCTATGCAGTCAAACCTCTGGACTGGGAGGAATTCGAACAATTATGCGAAATCCGGATGCTAAACGAAACACTGGGGGCGCGCTGGGCCGTGGATGCGATCACCCCTGAGCTGATTTCGGCTATGGAAGAGAATCTCAGCGAGGCGGAAAAAGAGATCAAAGCCGGCAACCCGAGAAGTTTCGTGGAATATGATGCAGAATTCCACAGCATTTTGATAAGGGCCAGCCGCAGTGAACGCCTGCTCGAACTATGCGGCAATCTGCGCCAACATATGCTGCGCTACCGCATAAGTGGGCTTTACCGGGAAGATGTGGCCCTGCGCGCATTGGAAGAACACCGGGTGATTCTTGACTGCCTTAAGCGCAAAGACAAACGGGGGGTCGCCAAAGCCGTCAGAACCCACTTAAAAATGGTTCGGGAGTCCATGCAAAAACACGGTTTTAAAAATCTGAATCAGCACGAGGAGATTCAGTAATCAACGAAGTCGAAACCCGACGGGACAGACAGATTGTTCCGTCAAAAGAGAAAAACCAAACCAAAGGAGGCATTCCATGAAAAAAATGATCAAATTCATTATTGCTTGTGCCGTGACTGTGGCGCTGGCACTGCCTGCGGCAGCCAATGCTGAGGATCTGCCAAGGTTCGTTAACATCGCCACCAACCCCCAGGGGTCAATCTATTATGTTTTCGGCGGAACATTTGCCAAGGTGATCAGCAACAACACCCCGATCAAAGCCAGGGTCCAGGCATCGAGCGGATCGAGCGCCTATATCCCGGCCGTAAGCCGGGGCAAAATTGAACTGGGGGTCAACAACACCAACGACGCTCGCCTGGCCTACCAGGGAAAGCAACCTTTTGTCAGCAGCCCGAATATCCGGGTCCTGACAGTGGTCTGCCCCCTGGTGGTAGGCATGATGGTGCGGGACAAGTCCGATATCAAGACCATGGAGGATCTGCGCGGCAAAAGAGTTGCAGCGGAATTTCCTGCGCAAATCGCGGTCCGTAAAAATATTGAAAGCATGCTGGCAGCCAACGGGCTATCTTATGATGATGTCAAGAAAGTGCCTGTGGAAAACCTCATACAGGGAGTGCAGGCCCTGATGGAAGGCAGAGTTGATGCAACCGCTATTGCCATTTTTGCCGGAAAAGCCAAGGAAGCCAATTCCACCATCCCCGGCGGCGTCCGGTTCCTGTCCATCGACGGATCGCCCGAAGGCGCCGAGAGAATGGCGGAGTCGTTTCCCGGAACCTATCCCGTAACAGTTGAAGCCAATGCCCCGGGAACCGTAGGCATTAAGGAGGAAAGCACGGTTCAGGCCTATGACGTCTTCCTGATCGGCTCGACCCACCTAAGCGAGAAAGCCGGTTATACCATAGTCAAGGCTTTAGCCGAAAACCCCGGAGAAGTTCAGAAAGGCCACGGCATGCTCTCTTCATTCAACAAGGAAATCATGGCCAAGCCCAACGTAACCATTCCTTATCACGACGGTGCTATCAAATTCTACAAGGAAGAAGGGCTTTGGGATAAAGAGATGGACAAGGTTCAGCAGTAACTTCTGGCTGAGGCGGCTGAATAGGAGAATCATACAAAAACAATCCTCAAAAAAAGAGGAGTCGGTATGGAGACCACCCCCGGGAATACTAAACTTCAGAAAGGGAAATACAGGGCTCTTTCCGGTCCCGCCAAGTTCATTGAAAACATCATCTTTTACGCTTTAATTCTCGGGGGAGTCTTCTGGATCCTGGAGCTTTATCGTTACATCGGGGTAATGCCCATGGGCAAACAATACGTAGGGGGATTTCTGGGCTTTGCCCTGGCAGGGGTTTTTATTTCAGTGCCCTATAAAAGAGGGAGGGGCGGCGATTCAGTGCCATGGTTTGACTGGATTCTGGCAGGCCTTTCACTGGTAATCGGTTTTTATATAATAATTTTCTACCCCTCGATCATGTACAGGTTAAACCTTGAAACCCCCCTGCGCATAGCGCTCGGAGCTGTTGCCGTCCTGCTCGTGTTCGAGGCGCTGCGGCGCGTAATCGGCTGGATCATGGTGGGTATCGCCGGGTTTTTCATGGTATACGCGCCTTTGGCCGGATACTTTCCGGGGATACTCGAAGGCAAGTTCATGCCGGTGGATCAGTTATTAAACTACATCTATCTTGATTCCAACGCCCTTCTCGGCATACCTCTTACCGTGGCCGCAACAATTATCCTGGCCTTTATCCTTCTGGGACATGCCCTGTCTGTGACAGGCGGGGCGCAATTTTTCATGGATCTTGCAATGGCCATAATGGGGCGATTCCGCGGCGGGCCCGCCAAAATGTCGGTGGCTGCAAGCAGCCTGTTCGGGACCATTTCGGGCGCGGCAGTGGCCAATGTCGTTACCACCGGTATTATCACGATCCCGTTAATGAAAAAAAACGGGTTTAAATCCGAAATGGCAGGGGCGATCGAAACCTCGGCCTCCACCGGGGGACAGCTCATGCCTCCGGTTATGGGGGCCGCGGCATTTCTGATCGCGGAAATGCTTGCAATTCCATATCTCGAAGTGGTGGTGGCGGCCCTTATACCGGCTCTGCTTTATTATATCACGCTCTTTGTTCAAATCGACCTGGAAGCCGCCAAGTTCAATATCAAGGGGCTTCCCGCCAGCGACCTCCCCCGCCTCGGCAGGGTTTTAAAAGGCGGCATTGTGGCCGTAATACCGCTGGCCATGCTTATCTTTCTTATGTTCGTTCTTAACTACCGGCCGGACAAGGCCGGAATGTACTCAGTGATCACCCTGCTGGTGCTTGCATTGTTAAACAGGCGCACCCGTTTGAACTTAAAAATGATGCACCGGATCATCGTGTTTTCAGGCCGCGGCATGCTGGAGCTGGCAGCCATCTGCGGCGCGGCCGGCATCGTGATCGGTGTGTTAAACGTAAGCGGCCTGGGATTCGGGCTTTCCCTGGCCCTGGTAAATTCCCTCGGACAGAATATACTTCTGCTCCTGCTGTTTTCAGCAGTGATCTGTATAATTCTTGGCATGGGCATGCCCACGGTAGCAGTTTACATTCTGCTGGCCGTCCTGGTTGCCCCGGCATTGATCGAACTTGGCATTGAACCGCTTGCAGCCCATCTTTTTATCTTCTATTTCGGCATGATGTCCATGGTCACGCCCCCGATATGCATAGCAGCATTTGCGGCCGCGGCCGTGGCAGAAAGCGATCCCATGAAAACCGGGATTGCAGCATTTCGCCTTTCGATTATTGCGCTTATAGTCCCCTTCCTTTTCGTTCTGGAACCTTCACTTTTGTTAATGGGCAAGCCCGCCCAACTGGTATACACCGGTTTAACCGCAGTCTGCGGGTGCTTTTTCCTCGGAGTGGGTCTGACAGGTTATTTTCTGCAGGCTATCAATATTTTAGGCCGTATAATGGCTATCGGCGGCGGAGTATTTCTTCTGATCCCTGCCGGCATCGGCCTGAATCTGGGTTGGGGCAGCGATTTCATCGGCTTTTTGCTTCTTGCAGGGCTTACCTTATGGCAGCTTTGGAAAAAACAAAAAAACCTCAAAGAGAATAAAGTTTACACAAATGAGTAAGTAAGGAGTAGATATGCCGCTTAAAGTATCTATTATAGGCGCGGCGGGCGGCCTGGGGGCCTGCACCGCCTTTCGCATGAGCACGCTCGGCCTGGCAGATGAACTGGTATTAATCGACCGAAAGGAAAATCTTCTAAAGAGTCATCTCTTTGATATTGAAACAGCAGTTACAGGAATGCACGACATTGTGCTGCGCCGGGGCGAAAAACAGGATCTGGAGGGATCAGACATCGTAATTATCACAGCAGGGGCTCCCTGGAGAGTGGTCAGCTCGCGCATGGAAAAACTTGATGAAAACCTGCCCATTATCCGGGAAATGGCTGAAAATTTATCCGAATACTGCCCCGGGGCTGTTGTGATAACAGCTACAAATCCGGTAGATCCGCTCAATGCGGCCCTGAACCATTACAGCGGAATTGACCGCCACAGGCTGCTTGGATACACGGTTAACGACACCACTCGTTTTATAAAGCAAGCCGCAAAGGCCCTGGACGTTTCATCAACATGGCTTCAGGGACTGGTAATCGGAGAGCACGGCGAGAGCGCGGTGCTGCTGTTCAGCTCTCTTCTGCTTGACGGCAAACCCGTGGAAATAAGCGAAGAGCTTAAAGCCCGTATCCGGGAAGAGCATAAAAACAATTTAAAAGCCACCATTGCCCTTCAGACGGGATGGACCTCGGGATGGACCTCTGCGGTTGGGTTGTCGCGCATGGTGGCGGCAATAGCACATCAAAAAGATGAAACAATCCCATGCTCCGTCCTGCTGGAGGGAGAATACGGAATTGACGGTATCAGCATTGGAGTACCCGTTAAACTGGGGCCCGCCGGCGTGCGGGAATTTGTCCAGTCTTCATTTACGCCCGAAGAAGCCGAAGAGTTTCAACAAAGTGCAGCCTACCTGCACGAAATTACAGATGAAATGAATGCCGTCCTGTAAGCCGGATGTTTGAATACCTGAAACGAAAAAAACAATAAACAAATAAGGAGAGACTTATTATGCCGCGTTACCCCTTAATTATCGACACCTATTCCCATATCACCCCGCAGCGATATATAAAGGCGCTTCGTGATTCGGGCCTGGACACCCCCCACCTGGATCGCCCTGCTTTGTATGACTTAGACGAACGCTTCCGTATAATGGATAAGTACGAAGGCCTGGTTCAGGTGTTAAGCGTGGGATTGCCGCCTGTTTCAACCATCAAGGACAAGGCCAAGGCCCTGGAGGTTGCCAAAACAGCCAATGATGAAATGGCGGAACTGGTGACGAAATACCCGGATCGGTTCGTCGGAGCCGTTGCAGCGGTTCCCATGACAGATATGGATGATGCACTCGGCGAAATTGACCGGGCCATAACCGAGCTGAAACTAAACGGAGTGGAAGTCCCGACTCCGGTAAACGACAAGCCCCTGGATGCAGAAGAATTCATGCCTTTGTACGAAAAAATGCAGGATTACAACCTGCCCGTATACCTCCATCCTGACCGGTATTCGGACTATCCCGACTATCGCGCAGAGGACCGCTCCAAATATTTTATCTACACCCTGTGGGGATGGCCTTATGAAACCACCACAGCCATGACGCGCCTGGTATGCAGCGGGGTGCTGGAAAAATTTCCGGAACTAAAAGTTCTTACCCACCACTGCGGGGCAATGGTGCCATATTTCAAGGAAAGAATCATTAATTTCTACGACCTGTTTCAAACGCGCGCCGGCCTGGATCTGCCGCTAAGAGATTCACCCATCGAGTATTTTAAAAAGTTTTACATGGACACCGCCTTGTACGGCAATCCTTCGGCGCTTATGTGCGCATATGATTTCGTCGGTGCCGACCGTCTGGTCTTCGGCGCTGACATGCCTCTCGGGGACAGCCAGATGGGTTATCGCAATTACCGCCAGACATTAAATGCCATTGACGAGATGCCGGTCAGCGAAGCCGAAAAACAGCAGATCCTGCAGGGCAATGCCAGGCGCATGCTGCGTCTGCCGGTGTAAAAAAATATTGAGAAGCATAAAATAAAGAGCTGGCTTTTATCCTTTGTGTTATTGACAAAAACAGAAGATTAAATTTCACTTATTTGACTTTTGGTACGAATTTACCTATTATACAGTATATCGTACCTGCAGCGTCTATATAATTGCCGATTTCGATTTACAAATCACCTGCCTTATAAAGCGGCAAATTGTTTTTTAAAAGGAGACCCTATGATAAACATCAGAAAAACAGGAGATTTAAAGCGAATTCTTATTTTACTGGCCGTTTTCTTCCTGTTATGCCCGCCGGCTCTGGGCCAGGTAAAAAAGGTGGCTCTTTTTCCCCTTGCATTCAATGGCGACGCATCAAAGGACTATCTGAAGCAGGGGGTAAGAAGCATGCTGCTATCCCGTCTGGACAACCAGGACCTCGAAGTTATTAACGATGAAATAATGAACTCTGTTTTCGAAGATCAAAACGCAGACGAAGTCCGTTCACCCAAGAAGGCAGAGGCCGTTGCCAGGCGCATGAACGCTGATTATGCCATTTTCGGAAGTATAAACGCCCTGGGGGATGACTGCAGCATTGATTTGGGCATACTCGACCTGCAGCAGAAAAAACCCAAACCCGAATGGCTGTCAGCGAGTGCCGCCCAGGACGATCTGATTGCCGCGGTGGAGGATCTGGCACGCAAGTCACAAGCAGCAATAAGCGGTAAACAGGCCGCAGCAGCACTGAAAAAGCAGCCTCCTGCAGAGGTTGAGCCTGACAAGAAAAGGACTGCTGGCGGAATTTTTCTTGAACAACAAAAATCATCCCTGATGATAGAACCTGACGGCAGTCTGCCCCTGGATATGGCTGTAATGGCTTTTGATACCGGAGACTTGAACGGAGACGGCAGCATGGAGCTGGTGGTCCTTGCAAGGAAGCAGGTCAGGATTTACACCCGCTCACAGGATGGTTTCGCCCTGCAGGATACCCTGAAGCCTTCTTCAGGACGTTCTTTTCTCCAGGTCAGTACCGGCGATGCCGACGGCAACGGAAAAGATGAGGTGTGCATCGTTTCCGGCCATGGAATTAGGGCTGAAAGCAGTGTATGGGAATGGGACGGAGAATTCAAGCGGCTATATGAACGCAATGGTCACCTGCGGATAACAAAACTTGGAAATAACGGTAATCCTGTCATGCTGTTCCAGGAATCCCTGTCCCAGGAAGACAGCTTTTTCTACGGCGACATCTGGGTCATGAAAATAGACCGGCAGGGAAACCCTGTTAAGGAAAAAGCCCTTGCGCTCCCGGATGGGGCACAGTTTTACAGCATCATATTCAGGGACATCATCGGCGACAATCAGATGGAAACACTGTTTCTGGGAAGAATAAACGCCAGGCAGCGCGGTCTTCTGCATCTTGGTAATGCAGAAGGTCAAACCATTTGGCAAAGCGAT
>JAIPDT010000133.1 GCA_021737545.1 Desulfobacteraceae bacterium | reverse complement strand
TGGTCTTTTTGATCTTGGGCACGTGAATGCTGATGTAGTCGGAGCGCTCGTAAAGCTCGTCAAGGCTGACAGGCTCGCACTTGGCCTTCCTTATATTCTCGGGGGTTACCACCGGATCATATACAACCACGTTCATCTTCAGGCCCCTGGCCCGGTTTGCCACCACGGAGCCGATCTTGCCGAATCCTATGACCCCGAGGGTCTTGTTCATAATTTCTCTGCCCTGGAGCTTTTTCTTATCCCACCTGCCGGCCTTAAGCGAGGCCGTGCCCTGGGGGATATTCCTGGTCAAAGACATCATCATGGCAATTGCATGTTCCCCGGTGGTGACCACGTTGCCGCCCGGCGTGTTCATTACTATGATGCCCCGGCGGGTTGCCTCGTCAACATCTATGTTGTCCACGCCTATTCCCGCTCTGCCGATGGCTTTAAGGTTGTCTGCGGATTCAAGCAGTTCCTTTGTTACCTTGGTGCTGCTTCTTACCACGAGGGCATCGTATTGCCCGATGATCTCCTTTAGCTGGTCAGGCGAAAGATCGGTCTTTACATCCACGTCGATGCCGTCTTCCTGCTCAAACAGTTTGACTCCGGCATCTCCGAGTTTGTCGCTTACTATCACCTTGTAGGTCATATATTGTCCTCCCAATTTTTTAGAATTTAAGAAACTTTTTCGTAAAATAGGCTTCGCAGAAATCCTGTTCGTTTTATCAACTCTACAGCGCCAGTTTTTCCTCTCTGTAGGCAGAGAGATAATTGCCGCAGAATTCGTCACGGCCCGCCAGGGTTTCGGCGGCATAAATATTTGCCATCATCCGTTTGTCAAGCGGGTTGACAATTGCACTGTCCAGCCCCTTGCAGATCGCCATTACAACAAAAGTCTGATTGAGCAGCTTGCGCTCGGGAAGACCGTAGGAAATATTTGAGAGTCCGCAGATTGTGTGCACCCCCGGAAACTCGGTCATGATGGCCTCAACCGCGCTCATAAACTCCCTGCCGTAATAATCGTTTGTTGAAATGGGCTGGACCAGGGGATCAACGTATATATTTTCCACGGGGACATTGTTTTTGACCAGATTGTTTATCAGGTCTGAGGCAATGGAAAGCCGGTCATCTTTTGTCTCGGGCATTCCTGAATCGCTCATGCAAAGGGCTATCACCTTTAAGTCCGAACCTGCCACTACCGGCCGCAAGGCATCCCACCGCTCCTTTTCCAGGGAAATCGAGTTTAACATGGGCGTTCCCTTGTGCAGCTCAAGGGCAGCCTCCACCACCTTTGGATCCGGGCTGTCAATGCAGCAGGGCACATCCACTGCTTCCTGCACAGTTGAAATCAGCCATTTCATGTACCGGTCTTCTTTTCCCACGTAGGTGCCGGCATTGACGTCAATATAGTGGGCTCCGTTTTCATACTGATCCTTTGCAATTTTTTGGATTTCTTCAGCATTTTCGGCATCAATTGCCGCCTTGATGGCTTTTCTGCTTGAATTGATCAATTCTCCTACTATTAACATCGCATACCTCCTTGTTTTTTATTGAGATTGTTTCATAAACGGTTTTTGCTTCGCCTTCTGTCCGGGCTCTATGCATACAAAATCCTCTGAATCATAGGGACCGAACAAGATCTTTTTAAAATAGGCATCCGAGCCCCTGACCTCCTCGTAGGTTTTTCCAAGAAATTCCGCATTGGCCCTGGCCCTTTTACGAAGTTTTTCAATGTCTCCGACCCCGGTATTGATAAGCACAATATGGGTGTAATGCTTGAGTTCCTCGTGAATACCCCATTGAGCCATTTCGCGGCCCATCTTGGGGGTATACTCGTTTTCCACCATGCCCAGGGGATCTTTTTCTTCAGCCACCCAGCCGGGAGTCAAATAATAAGTGCCTGCCCTCTCATTGAAAGCATTAAAATATGCCCGCCTTGATCCGAGCAGAAGCGCGATACAATCGTGAATCCTTGGAATCAAAATTTTTTGCTTTCCGGCAGTCACCCCCACGATTCCGTTTGAACAAAGCCCGTATCCCAGCACTATCCTTTCTGCATAATCGGATACAGCGTCGACTTGCGCCTGGATTATATCCGGCATTTTTTCCGGAGTCCGATGCAGATTTTGGTCAAGATATCTGATTTCAATATTATTATCACCGCTTTTCCGCCTTAAGGCCTCGAGTTCGTATTCTATAACTCTGCAAGCTATAATGACCCTGGGCACGGAAGCTGACAGGGAACTGTTCAGTGCATTCACACTTTTCGTCATATTACTGTAGCTCTCCCGGCTCTGGAAATTCCATTGAAGCCACGTACTGTTCCATAAAATCCGGCCGGCTCTCTATTGATACATGTCTTACAGCACCCATTTTTTCTTCCAGAAACCTGCGATAGCCAATATTTCGCAACATCCGTACGCATCCTATCCTGCTGGTATTTCCCGCAAAATAAACCTTTTCCGCCGTGCCGGGCGGAAGCAGCCCGATGGTTTCGAGATTTTCCGAGCGCAGGGAATAGCCGAATCCCCCTGCGAGAACTATTCTATCCAGTGTGCCGGCCCCTATCTCCGCCTCCTGCAGAAGAATCTCAATCGCGGCCCTGATAGCACTTTTGGCAAGCTGGACCTGGCGGACATCTTGCTGGGTAAAATAAACCCCCTTGCCGAGGCGGAATGCCGGCATGTCGTTTACTTTTTCAATCCTTTCGGCCACGTCCGCGCGCAGGCCTTCTGTCCGGTCCGGTCCGAGCATCCTGCCGGTCGCATCAATTACACCGAGCTGTAACAGGGCTGCTGTAATATCAATAATTCCGCTGCCGCAGATCCCTTCGGCCGGGGCATTACCTATCGTGTGGATTTTAAATGAGCCGCTGCCGTCTGTTGTCACCGCCTCCACAGCCCCGATGCGGGCGCGCATACCGGCCGATATGCCCATGCCCTCAAATGCCGGACCGGCTGCAGTAGAGGTCATCACATATCTGCCTGAAGCACTCAGACCCATCTCCCCGTTGGTGCCGATATCCACAAAAAGCATCGCTCCGTCTTTACCGAAAAATCGCCTGGATACCAGCAGGCCGGCGCTGATGTCCGCGCCCACGTATGCATGCAGGACAGGCGGCACATAAACCCTGGCAGCGGGATGAACATTTAAACCGAACCTGGATGCGGGATAAGTCCTGCCGCTTTCAAGCCCTACAGAAAAAGGCACCCTGCCCAGGGGCTCCGGGTCGACTGCTGCTGCCAGCTGCAGCATCGTGGTATTGCCGCCTATGACCACATCGAGCACTTGCATAGGATCGACCCCGGAATCCTCGCAGGCCTGCTCGATCAATCGGTTTAACCCCTTTCTTACGCATCCGGACAATTCTTCCAGACCTTCAGTGGTTGAACCCTTCTGAATACGCCTGACCACATCATGGCCGAAGCGTATCTGGGGGTTTAAACTCGATGTGGTAGTAAGCTCTCCGCCGCTTGACAAATCGATAAGCGAGACCACCAGCGTGGTGGTGCCAAGATCAATTGCAAGGCCCATTGGGGTTGCCCCCGGCTGCCAGGGGTCAAGCTCGCGGGCTGTCTGTCCGTCATAAATCATTCTGCATCCGCCGTCTGAACAATCCACTGCCACGGCCGGAACATTGCGCATTCGCGGCTCGGAATCGTCCAGGTGCGGCTTGGCAGCCCCGCGGCCTTCGGACCCGGACTCCCATTCGGAAAAGGCCGGATCCCTGTCGCCTTCAAGTATCCTGTGCTCGTCACGGCAGAACTCCGACAGGATTTGGATCGCAATGTCAGTTTTCGGCGCCAGCCGGCAGGCAAGGCGCAGGCCTTGTGCGGCCTGTTCTTCGGAGATCTCCTTATGCGGGGTCTCGGGCACGTTTTCCGGGTCATCCACCCGGATCAGGCATTTGCCGCATACACCTTCGCCGCTGCAGGGGGTCTCAAGCTCTATGCCCGCCCTGTAAAGGGCATCGCGAACCGTTTCCCCCCTTCTGGTTCGCACAGATATGTTCTCGGGTATAATTCTGATTTCGGCCATGGATATTAAATCCGCGTCAACGAGATGGTTTCCTGAAGATCTTCAGCCAAAAACTTCAGATCCTTGCGCAAAGATTCGCCGTCTACCTCGCGCGGGACTACCACGCTTGTATGCATGACAAACAGGGGGCTTCCTTCCTTGCCGGTCTCCAGCCTGGTTTCAAGTTCAACGATATTGATATTTCTGGATGCCAGCAGCTGGGTCGTCCGGTAAACAATTCCCATCCGGTCCACGCCCTTAACACGGATCTCATAATTCGGCTCGGTTCCCGTGCCGCTGCCGGTATGTTTTACCGGAAACAGGGTGACATTAAGTCCATTTTCCTGCTGAAGCCGTTCACAAGCAGATTCCAGCTCCTGGTGCATTTCTTCATCCGCCGCGGTTACCAGGATCATCAATGCAAAGTGGTTTCCCAGCAGGGTCATGCGTGAATCCTCGAAATTGCATCCGCACTCGTAAACGGCTTTTGAAACCCTGGCCACGATGCCGGTAACGTTTTTGCCCACCGCAGATATAATGAATTCTTGTTTCATAAACAGTCCCTTTACTCTTTATACAAAGCTCGGATTACACAGGGCCCCCAAATCCGGACCACTGATTTGAAAAGACTTGTCATGCACCCCCGGATTAAAGTAAATTTTGTCTTTTTCCACAAGCTCGCGTTCCATGTACACGGCAAGCCCGTGACCGAAAGGCGGCACGCAGCCGACTTCGCATCCCACTGTTTCGGCCACGGCTTCGGGTTTGGCAAAAGAGACTTTTTTCGTGCCCGCAGCCGATGCCAGCCGTTTCCATTCCACTTTCCGGTTTCCGGGAAGGACTGCCACGATCATTTCGCCCTCTTTTGTGGCAAGCACCAGGGACTTGACGGTCTGAGCCTCGCTCACTCCCAGGGCTTCGGCCATGGCGGGGTTCGTATACACAGGCTCATGCTCTGCCAGCTCATAATCCGCGCCGTTTTCTTTGAGCATTTTTATGATCCGCTCCTCGAGCGTCATTATCCAATCCTCTCCAGGGTTTCGAAGTCTTCCAGGGTAGCGGGGGCAATTTTTTCGCTCCTGACCGTTTTCGGAATTCAGCAAACGCCTTCGCTGAAATTTCAATGTCGCTTCAAAAACAGACCCCGACCTTATTATGCCCCTCCCCTGAGTATCTTTTTCTTGAACCTTTTACCTTGAGCCTTTCACCTTACTCACCAAACTGCTCGGCAAGCCTTGGGTTGCCCACCGCTCTTGCCCGGATCCGCTCCAGGTCGCCTTCTGTCTTCACAGCGACCTTTACCTGAGGGTCGCTTGCGCCCGCGCTTTCCGCGCCCTCGCGGGCAAGGCGGGCCGCTTTTCTGCGGGCATGAGCTATGGCATCTTCATACTCCTTAAAACTGCTTGTCTCATCCGCGATCCGCACCACGTAGGCATGACTGCCCTCAGACTCAGTTGTATAAAGGATGGCCTCTTTTTCAGATACCACAGAGCCTGCCACTGCGCCTGCGGCATTTGCCACGTGAGCATGGTCGGGCAGCACAAAAGGAGTTTTCAGGATTTCGGCCACTTTCTTTACAAAAATCCCCGCAGGAGCACCTATTCCTATAACCGGAGCACGGCTGGATATACTGACCGCCAGGTGCGGATTTTTGCCCTTGATCGACTCGTCAAACAGCCATCTGCCCCAGTTGCCGTCAACCGCATCAGGCAAGTCCGAATTCTCGCTCTGACCGGCCAGAAACACAACCGCTTCCTCGACCATCATTGCAACAATCTGATCTAGCGTCAGCTCAACAAAAGTTTTCCGGTCCCTGCCGAAAATTCCGCAGGCACACTTGACCGCCTGCCGGGCGCAATCCGCGTCCCAGGCATCCATCTGGCCGTTTATATGTAAAAGATCCGTGGGGGTAAGTGTTGCCTGCTCTATCACCCCCTGCCGGAAAAGCACGTTCGCCTTGAGCTGGACAACGTGATGAAGACCCATTTTATCCAATATCTCAGAAACACAGGCCGGGCCGTTATTTAGAATATTTATAAGCTGTACGTGCTTGGTATCCCGGATACCGGCTTCCTCCGGGTCCACCTGCTTGTAAAGCAGCCAGAATTCGAGGTCGGAAGGCTTCCAATAATTTTTTTCTTTTAAATCAAGAGACATGATGGATTCGCGCACATGCGGGTACTTATCAGCCAGACGGCAAAGCGGCACCACCCGATCGGGCCCCACGTACACTCTGCCGCCCCTGTCAAAGGTAATCCTGCTGTCGCATCCCACGCAGGCGGTTCTGATCCTGGCGGCCCTGACCGCAGTCTCAATTTCGCCCACCCGCGCCCCTGAATCAGACACAGTTACCTGGCCTTCTTCAATAAAGGCCATGTCCGTGGTGGTGCCGCCGACGTCGATCATAAGGGCGTTTTTGCGTCCGGAGAAAAACAATCCGCCGATCGCGCTTGCAGCAGGGCCGGACATCACGGTTTCCACGGGCTTCTCCATGGCCTCGGTATAAGGCATCAGCGATCCGTCTCCCTTGACTATCATCAGGGGGGCGTTGATGTTCTGATTTTTAAGAGACGACTTGACCGCCTCTATGAACTCGTGCATCACGGCCACCAGGGATGCGTTCAAACTGGCGGTGGCCGCCCGTTTGACCGAATCGAGCTGGGTTGAAAGCTGATGGCCCAGCACTACGGGATGATCGCAAATCCGTCTTACCGCCTTGAAAGCCGACTCCTCATGAGCCGGGTTAAGCGGGCTGAAATAGCTTGATATGGCGAATGCATCTACACGGTCCTTGTTTTCTTTAACCCAGGCGGTTATGCCCTCAATATCCGGGGGAGCCTGTTCTTGTCCGCCTGAGGTATGGCCGCCTGAAAAAAACTCAAAATAAGGTGTTGAAAGCTTTTCTTCCAGGCCGAAAGATGAAATCAGTTCCCTGTCATATCCAAGCAGAATCAGGCCCACCTCTCTTGCTTTTCCCTCCGCAACAGAATTGGTGGCAAGTGTGCTTGATATGCCCACCAGCTTGATCCTGGAAGGATCTTTAATATTTAGCGACCTTAAAACCGAAATCACACCGGAGGCCAGGTCTTCCCTGGTGGTAAGCGTTTTTCCCGAAGCAATAACTTCACGTGAACTGTAATCCATGAGGACACCGTCGGTATATGTGCCTCCGGTATCAATGCCTACAACGTAATTGACCTGTTTATCTTTACCGGGATGCACCCCCCGCCTGGCGGCTCCGGGATCAAAAGTCTGATTCGTTTTCATCTTATCCTGTTTGAGCAAATACTCAAAACCTCTTGTTATTATTTAGTAATTTATGCAATAAACTTTTGCAATAAATTCAAGTTATTATATCAAAATAAAGCCGGTCCGAATGTTCGAAAAGCCTGCAAGCAATTTCCTTTCGAGCTCGCAGGCTTTCCGGGTGCTTTTAACAGAGCGTTTTTAGCGCTATTTCGAACGAACCCTCTCTTCGGACTCGTCAAGGATCTTTTGTATATCCTTTTTGGCATCCTCCGGAACTCTGGAAACCGGACCCTCATAGTTTTCAATAATATTGCGGGTCTTTTTGATGATCCGGTCCTTCATGGTCAGACGTCCCTGGGCGTCCCAGTCCTCGTAGGAATTTCTGTCCATGAGCGTGGGCTGCCAGTGCTTGCGGAACCACTTCATTGTATGGTCCTCATACAGGTAATG
>JAIPDT010000015.1 GCA_021737545.1 Desulfobacteraceae bacterium | reverse complement strand
AAAACAGGTATGCCTTCCCGGTTTCTGGATAATGCCTATAAGATTGACCTGCCTCAGGGGGAAAAAACAATCAAGGTCACAACTTCAGATGCGCCTGCAGATCAAACCTATGAGAGTTTTATTCAATATTTCAGGGAAAAAGGCTGGGAAGTTAGAAAGGAAATGGAGGCCCTGGAAGTAGCGTCAAAACAGCTTAAATCTGTTCCAGAAAACCTGGAGGAAGAAGTAAGGGTTGCCCAACTGAGCAGGGATGGCCGTCGGATGAACCTGGGGGTTACCAGGTATAACAATGAGACTGTTGCTGCGGTCTGGTATACTACGGGCCCGGACTCTGAGACCGCAGAGCCTGAACCAGCACGTTCTGAATCCGAAAAATCCGAAAAAATAGATGCGTCCAAAAATCTGCCTGAAGAAATCTCCGGCTCCGACCCGGAAGACGTACCCTTGTATCCGGATTCCATTCGTACTTCTTATCAGAAGGTCACAGAGGGCGACAAAATATCTCATCTTGCTTCCTATGGTGCCGAGGCAGATAAAGGCAAAGTGTTTAACTTTTATGAAGAGCAGTTGAAAAACAAAAACTGGGAAATTGTGAAAAAAGCAGAAACAGAGGGGAAAAAATATTTAGAGGCTGCCAGGGACCAAGACAAGGTCCGTATAATCATACAGAAAAGCAATGATTATACAGAAATCGAAATTGCTGCGGTATATCGCAGCAAACAATAGAAAATAAGGGCACGCGGCAAACGCTATATCTCTATCACTTTGCCGGCGCCGCCGGAAACCGCGATTTCAGGAAAGGCGGACAAAATTTCCCGCTTATGCTTAGTGCAATGTGTGGAGCATACCAGGTCTAAAGAAGAAATGGCTGAGAAATTGGAAAAACCGTGGAGCCCTCCGATTAGTGCCGAAGGCCTGCCGAATTCCGATGCGGCCGAAAGGATTGTTTCCACGCCCGGATGGGAACAGCCCACAACCACCAGCAGCTTATCCTTGTGCCTGATGCACATGGACTGTTCAATATTCCTAAGCGTACCCGTGGAATATATATTTTCGTGGATTTCTGCAGGCCGGCTGACCGAAACAGTCTCAAGGGAGGGCACAGGCTTTACTATTGTATCAGGAATATAGACCGGCACTTTTTTCTGCTCATGGACTTTGGCCAAACCGCCGGTATGATCCCAATGGTCATGTGAAATAAAAACCTCGTCAATGCTTTTCGGAAAAACACCGAGACGGTTCATGTTATCAAGCAAAAGTCTGCCCTTGGCGCCGGTATCAAACAGGATGTTTCTGCCGAATACCTCTATCAGGGCTGCAAAGCCCCAATCAGATTCAAGGCGCCCGTCCCGGGAATCGTTGTCGTATAGGATAGTGATTCTCATGAATAATTATTGATATCCCCTGCAAAACTTCCAAAATCATATTCTACCAGAAAACGGGAAATCATCTAACCGACTTTGGCAGCCGTGTCAATTAGGTATATGCCGGAACCGTCAGTTCCGGCGATCTGTTTTGAGTTCTCAACAAAAGAAGGCTTGATTATCATTCATTTTAAGCATATACCCATAAAAATTAGGGCAAATTAATGGGGGCCCTACATTCGATTTCTGCGGGTACCATGCGGGTACCGTGAATCTGGCAGATCAAAAAGAGGCTTTGTTAATTTGGAAAAACCCTTGATTTTTCTGGCGCGCCCGGCAGGATTCGAACCTGCGGCCTACGGATTCGAAGTCCGGCGCTCTATCCGGCTGAGCTACGGGCGCTTGGAACGGGGGGAATAAAAAATGGGGTGAGTGATGGGACTTGAACCCATGACCCCCAGGGCCACAACCTGGTGCTCTGCCGACTGAGCTACACCCACCATGTCCGTATTTAAAGTACGTATTATTAACAGAATCGTCCAGGCGGTGCAACCCATTTTTAATCTTTATAAACGGTGCGGGCTGTTCCGGCGACAGGAAACCGAACTTAATCATTGACCGGGCGCGCCTTTTTGATTACAAATTTTTTTACGCCATAAAAAACAGGAGGTCATGGTGAAAAAATCCACAAAGGCTATTGTTCGTATCATAACCGGGGCGGTTCTTGCCTTTATACTGGCCCGGATTTTCCGCCCGGAATCCGGCCCGGTTTTTGCCGCCGTCCTGTTTGTCGTCATGGTTGGCGCTGCATACGGGCTGGAGTTACTCCACAAAAGAGACAAGCAATAACAGGACACCTGACTTGAAACAGATCATCCTTGGCACCGCCGGGCACATAGACCACGGGAAAACCAGCCTTATAAGATCGGTCTCAGGAACTGATACCGACCGCTTAAAAGAGGAAAAACGCCGCGGGATTACCATAGAACTGGGATTTGCCTCCATTGATCTGCCAAGCGGGCTTCATATCGGGGTAGTCGATGTGCCGGGCCATGAAAAATTCATAAAAAATATGGTCGCCGGCGCCACCGGCATCGACGTGGTTGCCATGATAATTGCAGCAGACGAGGGTGTGATGCCCCAGACCCGGGAACACATGGAAATATGCAGCCTCCTGGGAATCCGGTACGGATTTGTGGTGCTTACCAAGGTGGATGCAGTGGACGAGGAATGGCTGGAACTGGTCACAGAAGATGTAAGCGATTTTATGCAGGGCACTTTTCTTGAGGATTCCCCCATTGTCCAGGTTTCATCTGTCACCGGCCAGGGGGTCGGCGAATTTATCAACACGCTTGACCGCTATTGCATGGACCTTCCGGAACGTCCGGCCCTGGGCTTATTCCGGCTTCCTATAGACCGGGTTTTTTCCATGAAAGGTTTCGGCACTGTGGTAACCGGCACGCTGGCCTCCGGTCATATCGGCACAGGAGAGCCCGTTATGGTCTATCCCTCTGGCATTACCACCAAGGTCAGGGGCATACAGGTCCATGACCGGGCAGTGGAAACCTCTGAGGCCGGTCTGCGCACCGCTGTTAACTTCCAGGGGGTTAACAAATATTCAGTAAACCGGGGTGATGTGCTTGCCCGGCCTGATACGCTTATTTCAACCTATATGATCGATGTGGAGCTACAATTGCTTGAAAGCAACGAGCGGCCGCTTAAAAACAGAGACCGGGTACGCTTTCACATAGGGACCAGCCAGGTCCCCTGCAATATTATTCTGCTTGACCGGGAAGTACTCGAGCCGGGAGACACCGCTCCGGCCCAGGCCAGACTTGAAAGGCCCCTGGCCTGCGTGCGCGACGACAGGTTTGTAATCCGCAGCTACTCGCCTGTGCGCACCCTCGGCGGCGGCAGAGTGTTAAACCCGGCACCGCCGAAGCACAAAAAATTCCGCAAGGAAACAATCGAACAGGTAACCCGCCTGCTGGATTCAGACCCGGAGACCCTCACGGCCGATCATATCGCCATGGCCGGCTATAAGGAACGTTCCTTTACCGAACTCAAAGTTCTTACCAACCAGACTGACAAGACTCTGGATTCGGCTTTAACCATACTTTTATCCAACCGCACCATCATCCAGAGCGAACGCAGTGAACGCAGGTTTGTGCATTATTCGACATTTGAAGATTTCCGGGCTGAGGTAACTGCAAAACTCTCGGCATATCACAAGGCAAACCCGTTAAAAAACGGTATGCCCAAAGGTGAACTGCGATCCAAGTTTCCTGACATCAAGACTCCCAGGCTATTTAATCACCTGGTAAATCTTTTGATAAAAGAAAACGAAATAGCGCAGACCGAAGATAATATAAGGCTTGCAGGCCACAGGGTTACTCTGCAGACTGACCAGACGGATCTTAAAGAAAACATACTTTCCATCTACGAGGAAAAAGGCCTGCAGCCCCCCTATTTCAAGGAACTGCCGAAGTTGCTCGGGGCTAAACCCGATCAGATCAAAAACGTGCTCATGCACCTGGTAAATGAAGGCCGTATAATCAAGGTCAAGGAGGAATTGTTCTTCCATGCCGATGTCATCGCGGACTTAAAATCCAGGCTCGTGGATTTTCTTTCGAAAAACGGTGAGATCACCCCGGCTCAGTTCAAGGAAATGACCAAAGCCTCAAGAAAATATACAATTCCGCTGTTTGAATACTTTGATGCGGAAAATATTACAATCCGGGTGGGTGATGTGAGAAAGCTGCGGCGACAATCTTGATGGTTTCGTGAAATGATGGTTATGCCGCCGCCGCGGGATTTTTGCACAAAAAGAACCCAAAAGGTCGGAGTCAATTTTTTTGCTCCTGACCGTTTTCGGGCCTTATATCAACTCCGCCATATGAGCGGCAACCGTATCAAGAAAAAGCAGACCCCGTCGGGTAAGACGGCATGAACCACTGTCAAGCTCAATATGCCCGGAGTTTATGAAACGATTTAAAACAGGCGCAAACTTCTCCTTGAAATCCGTTTCAAAACGGCGTTTGAATTCTGCAATATCAATACCGTCGGCCTGACGAAGACCCAGGTACAGGGCTTCGATCATCATCTGGGAGGCGGCAAGCCCTTCACTGCCTTGTGTCGGGAGTCGATCCGATAAAATAGTTTCGATGTATTGATCAACATTTTTACAGTTCCAGAAACGCTCCGGTTCCACATAAGAATGAGCTGCAGGGCCAAGGCCGATATAGGGTATGTTCTGCCAGTATTTTTCGTTATGCCTGGAGCGGGTCTGCCTTGAGTCCGCAAAATTTGAAATCTCGTAGTGTTCGTAGCCTTTACTCAAAAGAAACTTCGAGGCCCTGGCAAACATGGCTGAAACCCGGTCGCTGCAAAGCGGGACAAATTTGCCCGCGTCCCTGTCCGCAGCCATTTTTGTGCCATCCTCGATGGTGAACATGTAACAGGATATGTGTGCCGGGAAAAACGCGGCCGCAGCGTTTAGATCCTTTTGCCAGGAGCCCTTGTTCTGGCCGGGCAGGCCGTAAATCAAATCCAGGCCGACATTTTTAAATCCCGCCCTTTTTGCGTCATCCAGTGCGTCTGCTGCTTGTTTTGCGGAATGAATCCTGTCCAGGAAAGCCAGATTGTCATCATTAAAAGACTGCACTCCGATATTGATCCGGTTAACACCCGCAGCCCTGAATTCTTTAAGACTCCTTAATGTTATAGTCCCGGGATTGGCCTCAATGGTAATTTCCGCATCCCCAAGGATGGAAAATTCCCCGTAAACGGCATTCAGTATCTGTGCTACCTCAGCGGGGTCCAGCACAGAAGGTGTGCCTCCGCCCAGATATATTGTATCAAACACAGCATCAGGTAGCGAAGCGGCGCGCATGGAGATTTCCCGGACCAATGCCTGCACATAGGCGGACTTACTGGAAATATCTTCAATGGAATAAAAATCGCAATAAGGGCATTTGCGGATGCAGAAAGGTACATGTATATAAAGTCCCCAGATCATATAAACCGCTTCATGACCTCGTATGTTACATCGTTGATATTTTCCGGAGTAATACCGTTTTTGCTGCAAAGATCTGTCAGCTCACGCCTGACCCGGGAATCTTCCAGATCATCGATCCTTCGCAGATGTCCCAGCCTGCGGCCGACCTGATAAAGCATTCTGTCGTGCGGGTCCATGGAGAGAAATCGCTTTATCACTCCGGTCATTTTGTCTTTGTCGTAAGGCAGTGTTCCTTCAATCTCTTCGAACAGGTTAAGAATATGATCGCTTCGGACTTTGCTTTCAATCCCCTCCAAATGATCAAGAAACAAAAGGATCTCTTCTATTGTTTCCAGGTCGGTCAGCTTTTCAAACCGCCCGGCCTTGTAATCTTCAAAAAGCGGTACCCTGTTGGGAATTGCCAGTGTGCGCAAACGAATATAATCCGGGTTGATCTGATTCAGGGCATCCGCGGATTCAAGTGCATGGGTGCGGGAAAGGGATCTTCCGCCGAGCCCGGGCATCACGTATTCAGAAAGCTGCATTCCGGCTGCAACAACCTTCTGGCCGGCCATTATATGCTGCTCCTTGGTAGTACCCTTGCGCATCATTGTTAAAACCTCGTCTGATCCGGACTCCATGCCTATATGAATACGGTTTAACCCGGCATTGGCAATCGCTTTTAAGTCCTCGTCTCCTATTCGTGAAACAGTGCGGGAGCGGGCATAGGTGGTGATGCGCACCACCCATGGAAAACAATTTTTCAGGTGGCTTAAGATCCCGATTAATTCGTGAGGCTTTATGATCATGCTGTTGGCGTCCTGTAAAAACACCGACTCCATGCCCCCGGCATACCATTGAAGTGCCGCCTGAAAAGCCCGGTTATCCGAACCTGACAGCTTTGCCACGTATGCGTCTATATTTTCGCGAAGAATCTGCCCCGATGCATCACTCATATCCCGAATGGCCTTAATATGCTTGTACACGGCATCAATGTCTTTTTTTACATGCTCCACAGGTCTGAGGGAAAATTTCGATTCTTTGTACACAGGGCAGAATTTACACTTGTTCCAGGGGCAGTTGCGGGTCACCCTGATCAAAAGGCTGTAAGCCTCGCTCGGCGGCCGGATCGGCCCCTGCTCAAAGCCCGTGTATTTTTCTTTTTGGGTTGATTTGCTCATAAAATTATGGTCTCCTGAGAAAAGTGTAAGTGTTAAGTGATTGATAGAAATATCAATAGTAATTAGTAAGCGACACCCGGACATTTTAAAAATAGAATGATCATGGAGCGAAAAAATTGGCCCCGACCGCCGGGCTTCCTTTTACGCAAAAAACCCGCCGAGGCGGTGTAGATTGCTTTTTACGAAACCATCAGTGATTAAATTTTGAAAAAATTCATAATTACTCTTTTGCTATTGATGATTGCAGCCTCTGCTGCCGCCGGTCTGTTTGCACGGCACATGTTGCTATATGCGAAAAATCCTGTCAATGAGGATGCGGGCCGGTCGGTTAAAATCGTCGTCGAACCCGGCCAGAGCTTCCGGGCGATTACAGATAGGCTTCTGGACAAAGAAACAATCAAGCATCCTCTGAAATTTCGAATACTTGCAGCACATCAAAAAGCAACCACAAAAATCAAGGCCGGCGAATACCGCATCTCGGGCACCATGAGCCCGAACCAAATCCTTCAGCAGTTAAGCGAGGGCAAGGTCATCCTCCACAGGCTTACCGTTGCTGAGGGGCTAAACCTCTCACAAGTGGCGGACAAAGCAGCCGCCGCAGACTTATGCGCCGGGGAAAATTTCACAGATACTGCCACGGACCCGGATTTTGTAAAAAGAATGGGAATTGCCGGCAAAACCGTTGAAGGCTACCTGTTCCCTGAAACCTACTTTTTTGCAAGACCCGTATCAGCCGAAAACATAATCCGCACCATGATAGGACGCTTTAACAAAGTGTTCTCAGAATCCTGGGAAAAAAGAGCCCACGAACTAGGCTTTTCCGTACATGAAATCGTTACCCTCGCCTCAATCATAGAAAAAGAGACCGGAGTTGCCAAAGAACGAAAACTTATATCCTCGGTTTTCCACAACAGGCTGGAAAAGGGCATGCGACTGGAAAGCGATCCGACTGTCATCTACGGTATTAAAAATTTTGACGGCAACCTGACCCGCCGGGACTTAAGAACCCCCACCCCATACAACACCTACACCAATTTCGGACTTCCGCCCGGGCCGATTGCCAACCCGGGCCGGGCGTCGCTGGAAGCCGCCCTCTATCCTGCAGACACTCAATATATCTATTTTGTGGCCAAACCGGACAAAACTCATTATTTTTCCACAAACCTCTCGGAACACAACCTGGCGGTAAAAAAGTATCAACTCAACAGGTAAAAATCCGGATCCCGAAATACGCAACAAGTCCAAAAGATGATGGCTTCGTAAAAAGTCCAATATCTGCGTTGCGCTGCATATCTTCGGAATTTCACGTACGATTAAGTACGCTGCATGCCTCGATATTTGCGCGCCTTGATCTTGAACTTTTTACTTTGCCATCTAAAAATTGATTTTTACGAAACTGTCAAAAGATTATTCCCCAAAAAAACCGTTAAGGAATTGCCCGTGAGTAAACATCGTCATCGAGCCGGCCGCGCGGGCCCTCAGGATCCGCCAGGCTACGGTAGCCGCATGCGGCGATCATGGCTCCGTTATCTCCACACAGGCTGATATCCGGTACAAAAAAGGATATTGCCCGGCTTTCTGCCTCCTGGACGATTTTTCTGCGAAGGGCTGTATTTGCGGCCACCCCGCCTACCAGGGCGATTCTTTGGCAGTTGTATTTTTCCGCCGCCATTATCAGTTTGTCCGCCAAAACTTCAACCACTGCCGCCTCAAACCCGGCGGCTATATCCGGTAAATGTTCCCGATAGTTTTCATGAGTTTCTATATGGCGTTTTACAGCTGTTTTAATCCCGCTGAAACTGAAATCAAATGAATGTTTATCCAGATATGCCCGCGGAAAACGAAATCTCTCAGGATCACCGGATTCGGCAAGCTGTGAGATCACCACTCCTCCCGGATATCCCAGATCCAGCATCTTGGCAACTTTATCAAATGCCTCGCCTGCTGCATCGTCGCGGGTATGCCCCAGGCACCTGCATTGCGTATAAGAATTCACCAGATAAATTCCTGTATGACCGCCTGAAGCCAAAAGAGCAACAAAAGGAAATTCAGGTGAAGGTTCCGACAAAAACACTGAGTTTAAATGGCCTTCCAGATGATCAACGCCTACCCAGGGAAGTTCAAGAGCGTATGCATAAGCCCTTGCAAAGGAAAATCCCACAAGCAGAGCGCCCACCAGTCCCGGCCCCCGGGTGACGGCAACACCGTCTATTCTCTTTTGATTGGTCCCGGCATCATTCAGGGCCTGTTCAACCGCGGGTGCAATCGATTCAATATGTCTTCTTGAGGCAAGCTCAGGCACAACACCGCCGTATTCACGATGCACCTCGACCTGGGATGCCACCACTGAAGACAGAATCCGGGTACCGTCTTTGACAACTGCTGCAGCGGTTTCATCGCAGGAAGTTTCTATGCCGAGAATATTCACTATTGCGGGGCCCACTGGAAACGGGTTTTGTCCGACTTGGAACGCCGGATCACCTCTCCTATTATCCAGGCCTTTTCATTCATCCCAGAGGTGCGTTCGATGAGTTCCTGTGCCGTATTTTCAGGCACTATAGCGATCATCCCTATGCCGTTGTTAAACGTTCGCATCATCTCTTCTTCGCTGATGCGTCCGGCATCCCGGAGAAACTTGAAAATGGGGGGCACCTCCCAGGAATTCCTGTAAAGCACTAAGTTGCAGGCGGTCGGAATAACCCGAAGCAGGTTTTCCACAATGCCGCCTCCGGTGATATGGGCCAGGCCATGGATCGGCAGATCTTTTATCAGGCGCTTTACTATTTCAGTATAAATCCTGGTGGGAGTGAGCAGTTCCTCGCCCAGGGTTTTGCCAAGCTCGGGCACATGTGAGTCTATTTTAAGTTTAAGGTCTTTAAAGCATATCTTTCTGACCAGGGAATAGCCGTTGCTGTGCAGACCAGAGGAGGAAAGCCCCACCAGTTTGTGCCCGCCCCGGATTTCAGAGCCGTCCACTATCTTGTCATTATCCACCACGCCCACTGTGAAACCTGCAAGATCATATTCGTTTTCGTTATAAATGTCGGGCATTTCGGCTGTTTCGCCTGCAATAAGAGAACACTGCGCCTGACGGCAACCCTCGGCTATGCCTTCCACGATCTTTTCTGCCACCCCGACATTAAGGCTCCCCATGGAGAGATAATCCAGAAAAAACAAGGGCTTTGCCCCCTGGACAATCACGTCGTTTACACACATGGCGACAAGATCAATGCCCACGGTGTCATGCTTGTTCATCATAAAGGCAATCTTTAATTTTGTCCCCACGCCGTCTGTGGAGCTTACCAGCACCGGATTTTTGTATTCTGCTGTATTCAGCGAAAATAGCCCGCCAAAGCCGCCTATTTCCCCCAGAACCCCGGTGCGTGGAGTCCTGGCTGCAATTTTCTTTATTGCTTTGACAAAGTCGTTTGCCTTGTCAATATCTACGCCCGCATCAGCGTAGGTCGAAGAAGAATCCTGCGAACTCGGCATAGTCTTGTCCTGTTGATGATAAGTATTTATATGGTTAAATGTTTGCGTAATCGTAATTAAATGATCAGGGATTTTGGACCGAAAATTGTATATTATAAATAGAAAAATAGGACTTGATATATGAATTGCAAACAAAAGTCAAAACAAAATTTTTGACAACCCCGCAAATGTAGTGTATTCAAACAAAACATTATCATAAATATCACAGTAATCAATAACGAGGTGAAGATGAAAACGTTTGCCAGGCTAAATCGCCTGCCGCCCTATGTATTTGCCGCTGTCAACGAGCTTAAAATGGAGCTGAGGCATGCCGGAGAAGACATTGTTGACCTGGGAATGGGGAACCCGGATTTGGGCACGCCTGAACACATCGTAAACAAACTGGTGGAGGCTGCCCAGAAACCGCACAATCACCGCTATTCCGCTTCCATGGGCATCCGCAAACTCAGGATGGCGATTGCCGACTGGTATAAACGCCGATTTGACGTGGATATAGACTATGAAACCGAAGCCATAGCAACCATAGGCGCAAAAGAGGGCATCTCGCACTTGATGCTTGTAACCGTCGGACCCGGCGATGTTGTATTTTCGCCTAATCCGACTTATCCCATACATCCATATTCCGCGATCATATCCGGTGCGGACGTGCGATATGTCCCGCTGGGACCTGATACCAACTTTTTTGAAAACCTGGTGACCGCAACCAAGCATACCTGGCCCAAGCCCAAGGTCATGGTGCTGTGTTTTCCGCACAACCCGACCACAGAGACCGCGGATCTCGATTTTTTCCAGAAAGTGGTGGATTTCGCCAGGGAGCACGACATCCTGGTCATCCACGATCTGGCATATGCGGATATAGTTTTTGACGGATACAGGCCGCCGAGCTTTCTTCAGGCAAAGGGCGCAAAAGATGTGGGCGTGGAGTTTTTCTCCCTGTCCAAGAGCTACAACATGCCGGGGTGGCGGGTAGGTTTCTGCGTGGGAAATCAGGATGCAATCGCCGCACTAAAACGCATCAAGAGCTATCTTGATTACGGCATTTTCCAACCCATTCAGATCGCAAGCATTATAGCGCTAAACGGACCACAGGAGTGCGTGGAAGAAACATGCAGCATCTACAAGTCCAGACGCAATGCCCTTATCCAGGGACTTGCCCGGGCCGGCTGGGAAATCCCTCCGCCAAAGGCAACTATGTTCGTATGGGCGAAAATTCCCGAACCGTACCGGAAACTCGGCTCCCTGGACTTTTCCAAGAAACTGATCAAGGAAGCCGGTGTTGCGGTATCTCCGGGGGTCGGTTTCGGAGAATACGGCGACGAGTATGTACGCTTCGCGCTAATTGAAAACAACATGCGTATTAAACAGGCTGTCAGAGGAATCAAAAAAGCGCTGTAAACAGGGGCGCTTAAAATGCAATCATGCAGGACCTTATGAAAAAGATAAACATAGGCATTGTGGGGCTCGGCACAGTGGGCACCGGTATTGCCAGGCTGCTGACCGAAAATTCAGACATTATAAGTTCCCGTCTGGGAGGTGAACTGGTGCTTAAAAAAGCCGCAGACCTTGATATAGAGCGGGACCGCGGCATTGATTTCGATCCCGGGGTGCTTACCACGGATCCCTATGAAGTGGTAGACGACCCTGAAATAGAAATCATTCTTGAAATGATCGGCGGCATGGAGATAGCCAAAGAACTTATCACCAGGAGCATCAAGGCGGGCAAGCACGTAGTTACCGCAAACAAGGCTCTTCTTGCGACATCGGGCAACGAAATCGTGAACATGGCTTCCCAAAAAGGAGTAAGTCTTGCCTTTGAAGCAAGTGTAGGCGGATGCATGCCCATTATAAAAACGATCCGGGAATCGCTGGCTGCAAACAATATTCACTCGGTTACAGGCATTTTAAACGGCACCTGCAACTATATCCTGACAAAAATCGCCACAGACGGAATAAGTTTTGAAAAGGCCCTGGACCAGGCCAAGGCAGAAGGCTATGCAGAAGCCGATCCCTCTCTTGATGTTGACGGGTACGATACCGCCCACAAGCTTGCCATTTTATCGGCTATAGCGTTCGGTATGGAGATCAACTACGATGATGTGTACATGGAGGGTATATCCGCGATTACGCCCATGGACATAGAATTTGCAGCCCAGTGCGGCTACAGGATCAAGCTGCTGGCCATCACCAAATATGATGGTCAGGCTGTTGAGGCCCGGGTTCATCCCACAATGATTCCCTGCTACGACCTTTTATCCAATGTGGGGGGTTCCATGAACGCGGTGACAGTCACCGGGGACGCGGTCGGAGACATGATTCTTTACGGCCACGGGGCCGGCATGATGCCTACTGCAAGCGCGGTGATCTCTGACGTGGTCGACATTGCCCGCAGTGTCCTGGCAGGAGGGGCAATGAGAATGCCGATTTTGTCCTATCAGGCCGATTATATCCGCAAAATACCGGTAAAGCCTATGGATGAAATCTTCACATATTATTATTTCCGGTTTTCCGCGCTCGACAAACCCGGGGTGCTTGCAAAAATAGCCGGCATTCTGGGAGAACACGATATTTCCATAAAGTACGTACACCAGACCGAACACCGGGTAAACGGAGTGGTGCCCGTATACATGCTCACCCACCAGGCCAGGGAAGCCCAGGTGAAAAAAGCGCTGGACAAAATTGCACAACTCGGGGTAATCCCGGAAAAACCTGTTCTCATCCGCATTGAATCACCTGAAGAAGAAAAATCATAAAAAGAGGAGCCATGCAGCATATACTCTGTTCAGACTTAGAAGGCGTATTTATCCCGGAAATATGGATCAATGTAGCTGAAAAAACCGGCATCGAGGAGCTCAGGCTTACCACCCGGGATATCTCGGATTACAATGTCTTGATGGACAAGCGCCTTTCGGTGCTCGATGAACACGGTCTTACTCTGCCGGACATCCAGGCAGTGATCGAAAAAATAGACCCTCTCCCCGGGGCTCTTGAATTCTTGGACAAAATCAGGGCCAATCATCAGATAATCATTGTTTCCGACACATTCATTGAGTTTGCAGACCCTTTGATGGAAAAATTAAAGCGCCCCACCCTGTTCTGCAACCGCCTGAAAGTGGATGCAGACGGCAGGATTACAGGCTACGAACTTAGGCAGCAAGACGGCAAGAAAAAAACCGCAATGGCACTGCAAAGCCTGAATTTCCGCGTGATCGCATTCGGAGACTCTTACAACGACATCAGCATGCTCCAGGCATCGGACAGCGCCTTTTTATTCCGGCCGCCTGAAAATGTCATAGAGGAGTTCCCGCACATCCCGGCTACTTATACTTATGATGAACTCATGGATCATATAAAAAGCGCGGTTGCAAACGGTATGGCCAATTAATATGCAATGCCGGAGCTTTTGCTTTGTTTGAATTAAAAACTTCCAGCAAAGGAATAATTTTTAAAGTATATGTACAGCCCCGGGCTTCTGCCAACCAAACTGCAGGGTGCCGGAAGGACGCCTTAAAGATACGGCTGACAGCGCCTCCTTCCGACGGCGAGGCCAACCGGGCATGCGTAAAGCTTCTTGCAAAAGAGCTTAAACTACCAAAATCTGACATTGAAATCATCTCGGGTGGATCAGGCCGCGAAAAAAAGATCCTGGTGCATATCCAGGATACGGGGCAAAGTAAAAAAACCGCTGAAAATATAAAAAAACGCCTTGAAATCCTTTCAGCCCAAAAAAGTTCTTGACATTGCCCGGGCAAACTTTTATAAATATAAAATTACATATTGCGGGGTGGAGCAGTCTGGTAGCTCGTCGGGCTCATAACCCGAAGGTCACAGGTTCGAATCCTGTCCCCGCTACCAATTAAATCAGAAATCTAAAGGGTTGTGCCAGCAGCCCTTTTTTATTTTCTAATCTATTTATAAACAGGCCGGTCGAACTCACCTTGGCAACCCCCAAAGACACAAATTCCGTTATTCGGGACCCGCAAAACGGCTCCCGGATTACATTGGAACAAATACGTGCCCTGCCCTCCTTTCACCGCGAGAGCATCCCGGACGATTACCTTGATGCAATGGGCCATATGAACATTCGATGGTATATGGCCATATACGATCAGGCTACCTGGCATTTTTTCAAAACCATCGGCTTAACCGATGATTACTTTCAGACTTATGATGCCGGCGCGTTTGCCTTAAAACAGTTTGTAAACTATTTCAACGAAGTCCAGGCGGGACATACAGTGGCCGTGCATACCCGTTTACTTGGCCGCTCGGAGAAGCGATTTCATTTCATGCACTTTATGGTCAATGAAAACAACTGCAACGTTGCTTCCAGCATTGAATTCCTGGGCACGCACGTTGACCTGAAACAACGCCGATCCGCGCCTTTTCCACCATTTATCGCAGAGGCTTTTGACGCCAGGCTCTACCGGCATCGCCTGATAGACTGGGATCCTCCGGTATGCGGCATTTTAAATCTCTGAGAAAACCAGCCAAATAACGAATTCTTAAAAACCAGTCAGAATGCTACAATAACAAGTCCGGTAAAAAGGTCGCTATTACCGGGAAAAGAAGCAACAGGACAATAAAGGCCCAATCAGCCAATATAAACGGCCACATACCTTTGAAGACAGTTTCCAGCTTCACCTCGGGAACAACGCCTTTGATGACATAAACCCCCATGCCGACCGGCGGAGTAACACATCCCATGGAGGCTATCACGACAATTACTATGCCGAACCAGATCGGATCGTATCCCAGAGAGGTAATGACGGGAAAAAACACCGGAATAATCAGCAGAATCAAAGCCAGCGTGTCAATAAACATGCCGAGAAGAAAGCTCATGGCTATTATGAGAAGAAAAACGACAAAGTTAGGCAGGTCCGTTGTCTGAGCGAACGAGGCAAACTCAAACGGAATGCGCGTAATCGCGATAAAACGCCCGAATACCGTTGCGCCTCCGACCAGCAGGAATATCTGTGCCGTTAATTTGGTAGTGGAGCGAAGGGCTGCAATTGTCTTCCGCCAGTCCATCTTTTTGCGCAGAACGGTTACTATAAACAAACTGGTCGCACCAACCGCTCCTGCTTCAGTGGGCGTAAACCATCCGATGAACAAGCCTCCGAGAGTGATAATAAATACGATAAAAACCTCAAACACCCCTCCGCGGAAGGCATGAACCTTTTCCACCCAGTTTGCTTTCGGACCGGGCATGGCAAGAGAAGGCTTATACCAGGTCAGCAGAACAATAGTGATCATATAAATGCACATGTGCACGATCCCCGGCAAAACACCAGCAAGAAAAAGCCTGCCGATGGATTGTTCCGCAGCAATTCCGTATACAATCAATATTATGCTCGGTGGGATCAAACTTCCAAGTGATGATCCGGCTACAATGCTGGCAGTCGAAATGGACATATCGTAATTGAGCTTTTTTGTCTGCGGGATTGCCACGCTGCCCATTGTGGCAACCGTGGCCAATAATGAACCGCAGATGGCCCCGAAAATTGCGCAGGCCAACTGAGTAGCCAGGAGCAGTCCGCCCGTTATATGCCCGATAAGCTTATTTGCCAGATTGTAAATATTTGCCCCGACTCCTGACTGATGGGCTATAAAACCCATGAAAATAAACATCGGCACTGTTGCCAGCGAGTAGGAGGCAAAGGTTGAAAAAAAGTCCTGGGCAACAATATTGAAAGCAGCCGAAGGTGAAATAACGTAGCTGTAGCCCAAAAAACCCACGAGCAGCATTCCAAATGCCACAGGCATTCGCAGGGAAATAAGAACAATAAAGATCAGTAAACCTATTAACCCGATTACGACTGGAGACATATTAGTGCACCTTATTAATCTTTTATTTGTTCTATAAGCTGGAACAGTAAAACAAGGCTTAGCAGCAGGAATCCTAAAGCCATTACAAACACGAAAGGATAAAGAAGCATGTTAAGGGTCATGGAGGCATCATGGCCCAGATACTTGGAATAGGAATACTTGAAAAAATGAAAGGTAAAGATCGCGAACATTACAAGACTGATAAATGAAATCAGTCCGTCAACGCTTTTCTGCAGACGCCGGGGGAAGCTGTCGACAAGCAAGTCTATGGCAATATGATCCTTTTCAAAGGTGCATCTCGGCAATGCAAAAGAGACCAGCACAACTGTAAATAAACTTACAATATCATGAGTCCCTAAAATGGGGGCTCCGAAAAAAACCCGCAGCAATATGTGGGCAATAAGCAGCAGAACCAAGCCTGCTGCAATGCAAAGTGCTATGCTGTCCAGCAGATTAACCAGTTTGGTAATTACAGGCCTCAAAGAACTGCTTTTTTCCATAAGAGTCCCCTCTTCCATATCAGGTTTTTCACGCTGCCCGTAAATGGCAGAGAAGTTCCTGTCCCGGAGGACTTAAATAAGATGCATGACTCAATACCATATCCGTGCATGCTTGAGCATGCACGGATATGACAACTTCATTTCCAGGGTTATTGAAACTTCTTGTTATACTTTTCGGCCAGGCTTTTGATTGTTTCCAGCATTTTTCTTGCCGGAAGATCCCTTTTTTCCATTTTCTGAATCCACTGCTCGTGAAGAGGCTGAAGCTTTTCTATCCATTTTTCTTTCTGCGCCTCGGAAAGCTCGATAACCTCCTGGCCTGTTTCTTCAATAGCAAACTTCATTCCTGACTTATCTATCTCGTCCCACAATACAGAAGTTACGTTTTCAAAATGTTTTTTATTAACTTTTTCAATAGCATCCTGGATATCTGCCGGCAATGAATTCCATTTATCCTTGTTCATGGTTATTAAGTGGACATCGCTGTAAAGAAAAGGTGTAATGGTGGTATATTCAGTCACTTCCGCAAGCCTCCATCCTTCAAGAGCTTCATCCGGAGCAAGGACTCCGTCCGCTACCCCCTTTTGCAGGGCCTGGTATGTTTCCGTCATGGGGACACTGACAGGGGTTGCGCCTATTTGAGAAATCGTCGAGGGCGCCGAGGTCCTGATTTCCATTCCTTCAAGGTCCTGTAAACTCCTTACCGGCTCTTTCATATGCAGATTGCCCGGCGAAATCGCATAAAAGAACAGGACCTTGACATCATTTAATTCTTTAAGAGGAACAAGATCATTTTTAATTATGTCCCAGGCCACGTAACTTGCTACTTTGCCGCTGTCAAATTCTATGCCGCCCAGTTGAAATGCTGTTAACAGGGGCAGTGTCCCCGGTGTATAGCTGGCAGGATCATGGCCGATGTCCACGGCGCCTTCTTTTACGGCTTCCAGCACATTGCCCGCATTAACAAGCGTCTGCCCGGGATATGTCATTACCTTCACCCTGCCATCGGTAGCCTCTTGAACCGACTCCACCCAGCCCTGAATTCCTTCGGTATAAGCTGCGTGCTCTGACGGAAAAATTGTGGCCAGGTTCAACTTAATTGTCTCGGCCCCGGCGGCGGAACCAACAAACATAATAAGAACGGCTAATACAACACTTAAAGAAAATCTCTTTGTTCGCATAATAACCCCCTCCTTGGTTTAATTGCTTCACGATTGACGTTTGCCCATATTTAACCTTATGTTCATTAATATAAACATAGTTCGCAATTTTATCATTCAGTGAAACTCTGACCTCTGAATAGCCAATATTATATCCGCTCTTCTCAGGAGAAGAGAAACCCCCGAATCGATTCGTAATGATTGGGGGCATACTGAATATGCTCATGTACAAGTCCCTGCAGATTTACCAGGTCCCTTTTTTCTATAGCCTTCATCATTTCAATATGATCCTTTATCGACATCTCGCGGCCTTTGCCGGTCTGCAATGCCGCAGCCCGCATGATTATTGTTTTATCAGACAGGCTTGAGATGGTGTCATAAAAGGCTTCTGATTTGGTGGCCCGGTACATCATGTCATGGAACCTGGTATCGCTTTGGATAATTTTTCGCAAACTTCCGTTTTTGTATATTTCGACCGCTTTTTCGACATGTTTTTTCATCCTGGCTATATCTTTATCCGTTGCCCTTTCAATCAACAGAGTAACGCCAAGGTTTTCAAGACGCGCCCGTATTTCCAGATAATCCTTGATTTCTACATTCTTTAATTTATTTACTGTATATCCGTAGCCTTTCGTCCTTACTATAAGCCTTTCACTTTCGAGTCGTGCCATGGCCTCACGAACAGGCATCCTGCCCATTTTAAGATCCTGAGCGAGCTTGCTTTCCAGGATCCTGTCTCCGGGTTTCAGCTCAAAATAGACCACCTTGTTCTTTATCAGGCGGTAAGCTTTCTCTCTGAGAAGTTCAGCCAAGACAATATTAACCTTGTGAAAAATTTATACTTAAGTCAGTCAAATTGAGCCTTCCGTTTTTATTTGTCCGTTATTTCAACCCCTGTGACATGCTCGACCCAGCGGGCCATCTCGCTTATGCTGCTCCCCTCTCCAGCATACCGGTCGGCCGCCTTCCAAAGCTGATGCCCAAGACTGGAACAGGGCAGCGGAATATTCATCTCGTTGGCCATGGCAGTTGCTATGCCTATGTCCTTTACCATCAGTGAAAGTTTAAATTGGTCATCGAATTTGCGGCTTATGATTCGCTGTTTTATGTGAGTCTGGCTGATCCAGGACATTCCGGTTGAAACATTTAATACATCGGTCATTACATTGGGATCGAGGCCGAACTGCTTTCCGATGGTTAAACCTTCAATAGTAGACATAAAGGTCATGGCTGTAATAAGGTTGTTAATGCATTTCATAGCATGGCCCGAACCAACCGGTCCCAGATGATAGGTCTGCCTGCCCAGGGCCTCCAGGATAGGTATGGCCCGCTCTACAGCATCCTGTTCTCCCCCGATCATAAAAACAAGCTCGGCTGCCTGTGCACCGGCCTGGGCTCCTGAAACCGGGGCATCCACCATTTGTACGCCTTTGTCTTTCAAAGCATTAGCTGTTTCAATTGTCAGCCAGGGCTCTGATGAAGATGTATCAATCAGCAGGGACCCTTCATTGAAGCCTTCTATCATGCCTGAATCCCCAAATACGGCTTTCTGAACATACCTGCCCGAAGGCAGCATCGTTATAACAACATCCGAGATCTTGGCGGCTTCTTTCGGGGAATCCGCCACGCTCATATTGGAGAAGGATGCCGCCGCATCATGGGCGGCTTGATAGTTTACATCAAAGAGGGTAAGATTATAGCCCGCACTTGCAAGGTTCGCCGCCATTGGGGCGCCCATTACTCCTGCCCCGATAAATCCAACGTTTGACTTATTCATCTCAAGCACTCGTCCCTTTAAGTAACTTTTAAAATTATGTCAGCGATATCCTGCTTCGAAGGCTTTCGCGGGTTGGTCGGAGTTTGGGCGCTTTCCAAAGTCGCCTCTGCTATACCGCTCAGGTCTTCGTCTCTGTATCCGAAAGAACCAAGTTTCGATACAATGCTGATTTCGGCGAGAAAAGCATTCAACTTCTCATAAGCCCGATCCTGGGTGGCATCTTCACCGATTTCATCATCATACAAACCCATGGTTTTCAATAATCTGACTACCTTCTCATTTTCGGCTTCCGCATTATACTGCAGCACGGCAGGCAAAACCATGCCGCATGCCTGGCCGTGCGGCATATGATAATGAGCGCATAAAGGCATTGCAAGGGCATGGCATAGCCCCAAATGGGAATTCATACCTGCTATCATTGCCATGGTTGCACCTACCTGCATGGATTCCCGTGCATGAATATTTTGACTGTCTGCCACGGCCTGCTTGAAATTCTTGGTAAGAAGTTCGACTGCCTTTAAAGCGAAAGTTTCGGTGATAATACTCGCATCCCTGGAAAGAAAGGATTCGGTGGCATGAACCAAAGCGTCGATGCCGCTGCAGACAGCCACCCTGTAAGGCACGGACCGGGTCAGTTCCGGATCAGTGATAGCGGCTGCGGGGCATATTTTTTTGCTTATAACCAGAAATTTGGTGTTTTTTTCTTCATCAATCAAAACCACGCCGTCGGAGACCTCGCTGCCTGTGCCAGATGTGGTCGGGACTGCTATGATCTTCTGATCAGGGACGGCCGGCACCTTGTCAAAACCGTTATAATCCCTGATATTGCCGCCAAAGGATGCAACAACTGCAAGCCCTTTGGCTACGTCAAGCACGCTGCCCCCGCCCACGGCCAATATGGAATCAAATGATTTCAGATCAAGCGTGTCAGCCAGGTAATCAAAAAAGCGCACTGTCGGTTCTTCATCGATTTCCCCGCAAACAACATATTCAATTCCAGCACTATCAAGCGACTTTAAAACAGGCCCGATTATCTTCTGCTCCAGCAGAAACCTGTCTGTAAGCAGCAGTGTTTTTCGACAGCCGAATTCCTTAATAATTTCACCCGTTCTTGAAGCCATACCGCTTCCGTGACGCCAACTGGTGGGGAGGTCGAAAGTAAATTCGTTCAAATTTCGCTCCATTTTATTTCACTTAAAAGGCGCTGCCTATTTATTTATGTATCAGTTTTTGTATACGAATTTGTATATGAACATGGTTAACTTTCGAATATTATACATTAATATCCTTTTACCATGAGAACTATATCTTGTCAAGATGAAATAAATAAATGACATCCATTTTGCCCAGCCCTAATTCATATTTTTTAATTTTCAGCACTTGCAAAGCATTTAAATCCATTCGTTTGTCCATCGCTTTAATCCGGGTTTCACGGATCTTTAGTGCGAAAAAATTGACTCCCTGCGAGGCTACACATTAAACGATCTCGACTTCGATCGAGGGTGGGATTACCCTACCGGATCCAGGTTGGCTTATAAGGATGCTATAGATATTTTTTTTCGAATATGGGTACAAATCGCTTACAGGCTCCGAGGGGCAATTTTATTATTTGTCGAACCTCTGGATTGTAAGTATTTGATTTTATGGTGCCTGGGACGAGAATCGAACTCGTACGGGGACTATGCCCCAAGGGATTTTAAGTCCCTTGCGTCTACCTATTCCGCCACCCAGGCACAAGGCTTTATATGTGCGGCTTTGCGAAGGTTTTGATTTTTTAAATTTATCGTCGGCTCAAATTTAATTAAATTTTAGCAAATTGTAAAAAAATCCCGCAAAAGTGATTTTGCAAAACGAAAAAAATCAATATCATTTCTTTCAGGTTTAAGCAAGACGAATCTTGAGGATTCATCGTTTGCCGGATAGCTGCAAATGCCTGTTACTTCTTCGGGCCGGGCGACACGACGAAGGGGTATGGCGGCGGACAAATGAGAAAAGACATCGTCAACATCCGTATTAAGGGTTTCTCCAAGCGGGCTAAGCGAGTTCGCCAACATCTTGGTCCGGGTGGCCCCGGAGCATACTGCATTACAGCGGATGTTGTGAGGGCCGTAATCCAATGTCCATATACAATAATTTTGGCAGACTCTTATGATTTGGAAAAGCGCCTTTAATTTTTGTCAATTTTCGAAATCGCCGGTGGGGGAGGGTAAAGCTTTATTAAGGTCTTCTTGCCAATCCCTGTGGGATTTGTTAGTGAATCAGCATGATGCACTCGAAAAAATCCAAATATCCCGTTATTCTGGCCTCTGAATCGCCCAGGCGCAGACGCCTGTTAGAACAGGCTCAAATTGAGTTTTCCGTGATTCCCAGCCGAATCGATGAAGATGCCATTGAAGCGCTGAGCCCGGAGATCCACGCCAGGACACTGGCAGAGGCCAAAGCTGCGGCAGTATCAAAAATTCATTCCGAGTCCTGGGTAATCGGGGGCGATTCCATTGTGGTGATCAACGATACTATTATAAACAAGCCCGGATCCCGGGGCCATGCCTATGAAATGCTTTCACGGTTAAGCGGACGCACCCACCGGGTGATCACGGGCTACAGCATCCAGTGCCCGGCGGAAAATCACTGTTACAGCAATATCTGCACAACAGAAGTAACGTTTAAACAGCTAAGCGATGCTGAAATCAGGTGGTACATAGACACCCCCGAACCCTGGGATAAGGCCGGGGCTTATGCCATTCAGGGAATCGGCGCATTCATGATACGATGCATCAACGGGTCCTGGACCAACGTGGTGGGCCTGCCGGTATGCGAAGTTGTGGAATACCTTATGCAGCATGGCGTAATTGAGCGGCAACCAAAGGATTCAGACGATAAGAGCTTGTCAGAACCGTCGGGGAGGCGGTGATTAAAAATGCCTACGATTGCCAAGAACATCGAACAGGTGAATTCAAGTATCTGCAGGGCTGCAGAAAAGTGCGGCCGGAATCCGGAAACGGTAAAATTGGTGGCTGTAACAAAGACGGTGGAAGCCGAGCGGATCAAAAAGGCTGCTGCAGCGGGGCTTGACCGTTTCGGGGAAAACTACATCCAGGAAGCACGCGAAAAAATCGAGGCTTTGGCTGACGCGAATGTTTCCTGGCACTTTATCGGGCATTTGCAGTCCAACAAGGCCAAGTACGCGGTAGGTCTTTTTGATTTGATCCATTCGGTGGACAGCCTGAAACTGGCCAAAGAGATCGACCGGCAGGCGGCGCGGCACGGGCGAACACAGAAAATCCTGGTCCAGGTCAATGTGGGAGACGAAGAACAAAAATCCGGGGTAAAAAAAGAAGCTGCAGTGGACCTGATACGTGATATTGCCGCTCTGGAGCACATTTCCGTACAGGGCCTGATGACTATGCCGCCCTTTTTTGACGCACCGGAAAAGGTGCGCCCCTGTTTTCGGAAACTGGCTAAATTGCAGAAGCAGATTGGGAGGGAAAATATTGCCGGAGTTGAAATGAAGGAGCTTTCCATGGGCATGACGGGTGATTTTGAAGTCGCGATTGCAGAAGGTGCCACCCTGGTACGTATAGGAACCGCTATATTCGGAGAACGCAAATGAAACTGCTGCTCCACATCTGCTGCGCGCCCTGCTCCATATATCCCCTGGAAGTGCTTAGGGAAAAAGGCTTTGAGGTTATGGGTTTTTTTTACAGAAACAACATCCATCCTTACAACGAATGTAAAAGACGCGAAGATGCTCTTAAGGCTTATGCAGAACAGATCGGGTTGCGGGTAATCTATCAGGAAGGCTACGACCTGGAGGGGTTTTTGCGCAGCCTTGTCTTCCGCGAAGATCAGCGATGCAGGTTTTGCTATTATGATCGTTTAAAGACCTCAGCCAAAATGGCAAAGCGCGGCAAATTTGATTATTTTTCTTCTACCCTTCTGTACAGCAGGCATCAAAACCATGAATTGATTGCCGAAATCGGAGAATCCGTTGCCAAAACCGAAGGCGTGACGTTTTATTACGAAGATTTTCGCAAAGGATGGAAAACCGGGGTGGAAAAATCTAAACAAATGGGCATGTACCGCCAGCAGTACTGCGGATGCATCTACAGCGAAAAAGAACGTTTTTTCTCCGCAAACGGATAAAACCATATGTTCGGCAATTTTCTCTACTTTGTCATCGCCCTGCTGATCTACACCACGTATCAGCCTCCCACCCGTCCGCAGCTGGCATTTTATGAAGCCTTTGGCTTTTTTGCGGCCCTTTCAGTGCTGTTTGCGGCCCTGACCTGGATACTGTTTAAAAAACTCGAGGACCGCCTGCACAAAGTCGGCGCCCGGGAGATTGAACAGGCGTTTGAATCGCTGCTGACCCGGCAGTCAGTTTTGGCCATAGGGCTTTTTGCCGTAAATATCTACGCCCTGGAACTCGGGGGATACCTGCGCGGGATCGGCGTGGTGGCCATGCTTCCCACACTTGGCGCTCTGGTGTTTCTGGCCGTATTTATAGGCTATTTGTGTATCATTTGGGCATTTGCCTATAACGTACACGAGCAGCTCTACAAAACCGGTATCTCCCGCCGCGATTACGTTATTTCAAACATTACTTTTTCCATTCCGGTACTGCTGCCCTGGCTATGCCTGTCCGCCGTGGCGGATGCAATCAACCTGCTGCCGTTTCAAGCTCCAAAAGCGCTTCTAAACTCTACTGAAGGCCAAATCGCTTATTTTTTGTTTTTCCTGTTTATTATCGCCATATTCGGGCCGGCTTTAATCCAGCAGTTCTGGGGATGCCAGCCCCTGCAAGCCGAAGCGCCCCGCCGACGCATCGAAAATCTGTGCAGGCGCGCCGGAGTCGCATACCGGGAAATCCTGATATGGCCGATATTTGGAGGAAGAATGATCACCGCCGGCGTGCTGGGCTTGATCAGTCGGTTTCGCTACATCTTGGTCACCCCCGCCCTGCTGCGCTATCTTTCCCCTCGAGAAACCGAGGCGGTTATCGCCCACGAAGTAGGCCATGTCAAACAAAAGCATCTTCTTTTCTACCTGGTCTTTTTCGCCGGATACCTTGTGATCGCCTTTTCCATGATGGATCTGCTGCTTTACGGGGCCCTGTATGCACAAATCGTGGCAGGGCCGGCAGGCTTTTCCGAGCCCGGCAGTGCTACGTTTGTCTCCATTGTGTTCAGTGCAGCCATGATCGGTACATTTCTGATCTATTTCAGGTTCGTGTTCGGCTATTTCATGCGCAACTTTGAACGCCAGGCAGATATCTATATATACAACCTGATGGACTCGGCCGCACCGCTGATCTCCACCTTTAACAAAATCGCGGCATCCAGCGGACAATCTCCGGAAAAACCCAACTGGCACCATTTCAGCATATCCCAGCGTATTAACTATTTACGGCGGTGCGAAGACAACCGGGATTGGATTTTGGCACATCACAAAAAAATCTGGATCAGCATTACTGTATATCTTATCGGCCTTCTGGCCCTGGGGTGGGCGGGCTATAACCTGCATTTCGGTGCCGCCGGCCAGGCGGTTTCCGGCAAAATTGCCGAGCAGATAATAGAGCAGCAAATAAGTGAAGATCCCCAAAATCCGGGACTGCACGTGATGCTCGGAGATATCCGGTACAGCCGGGACAACCCGGATGCGGCGGTTTCGGCATACCAAAAGGCCCTGTCTATGGAGCCGGACAATGTGCGGGCCCTAAATAATCTGGCCTGGCTGTATGCCACAGAACCCAGGGAGAGCCGCTTTTTCAATCCTGAAAAAGCCCTGGTGCTGGCTAAAAAGGCCGCGGAAAAATCCGACGAGCCCCATGTATTAGACACCCTGGCGGAAGGCTACTTTGTAAACGGGCAGTACGAAAAAGCGGTTGCAGTTGAAAAAAAGGCGATGTCGGCCGCCAAGGTCAACCGCGCCCATTACCGCCGGCAGCTGGAAAAATTTCGCAAGGCTGCAAGGCAACAAGAATTAGGCTCAGGTATCTCTCGTTGATTTATCCTCAAAGTCGTGATAGCTAAATAGAAATTAACCGGAACAAAAATCCCGCCCTCGGAAATGCCGCGATGAGTCGTGAATCGAACCAGCAGAACGCAGGATTTGACATCCATGAAGATGGGGACGGCACGATTACGTTTTTTTTCCACGGCAGGCTGGATATGTCAACCGCTCCGGCGTGCCTCAGACGGCTTTCTTCTATAAAATCCAGAAGGCCCCCGAAACTGTTGATCGTTGATCTGGCCGAGGTTTCCCGCATGGACGACTACGGCGCCATGGTCATTTTACAGCTCATGCAGAAACTGAATCTTGGCAGCGACAGCCTTGAATTTGCAAATGCAGACGAGAGTCATCAAAAAACCCTTTCCCGGGTAGACTTTGGACGAACAGCCCGCGCCATGCCCTTCGGCAGGCCCGGCAATATAATTGTCCAGCTTGGCGAATCCTCCATCAACGCTGTAAAAGGCGCCTTATTTTTTGTAGAATTTATCGGGAGCATGGTTTTTGCATTTTTAAAGGCGATAAAGCAACCACGCTCCTTTCGTGCAAACGACACGATCCGGTACATGAAAACAACCGGTGTAGACGCCCTGCCGGTGGTGGGGCTTATAAGTTTTCTACTCGGCCTGGTCATGGCTTTCATGTCCTCGCTCCAGCTAAGCCAGTTCGGTGCCAACATTTACGTGGCTTCCCTGGTAGGGGTTGCCATGGTCTCGGAACTTGGACCCATTATGACCGCGATAATCGTTTCGGGCCGCTCAGGATCAGCCTACGCGGCTGAAATCAGCACCATGAAAATCTCGGAGGAAATCGACGCCCTGGCTGTCATGGGGTTTGATCCCAACCTGTTTCTGGTGATTCCAAGAATGATTGCCGCCATGGTGGTGGTGCCTATTCTTACTGTATTTTCCAACATTTTTGCCATTGCGGGTGGAATGACAATAGGGGTATTCATACTGGATTTGAGCCCGGGCATGTATATGGCCAGGACCATTGAAGCGCTCACCCTGTTTGAGATTATGTGGGGACTTTTAAAGGCCCTGGTTTTTGCAGTATTGATAGCACTTACAGGGTGTTTCAGAGGCTTTCAGGCCAAAGGCGGGGCGGATGCTGTAGGCAATGCCGCCACATCTGCGGTGGTGACAAGCATATTTCTCATCATCCTGTTTGACTCCATATTTGCAGTGATTCGAAGTTACTGGTAATATTCTGAAATGAACCGAGAAGAGATAGTCAGAGTTAAAAACCTGGTCGTCCGGTACGGGCGGGACTTGATTCTAAAGGACATCAGCTTTTCAGTGCAGGAAAAGGAAATCTTTATCATTGTCGGGGGAAGCGGCTCGGGTAAAACCACTTTAATGCGCCACATGGTTGGGCTGGAGGCCCCGGCTGCAGGACAAATCTTTATCGGGGAAACGGATATTTCCGCTGTGTCCGAAGACAGGTTTTTCAATACCTTAAAGCATATAGGAGTCTTGTTTCAGAGCAGCGCACTGATCGGCTCAATGACAGTGGCGGAAAACGTGGCTCTGCCGATTGCCGAATTTTCAAATCTGTCCACAGGCGCCGTTGCCGCCATGGTGGAGATCAAGCTTTCTCTGGTGGGCCTGGAGGGCTACGCGGACCATCTTCCATCTGAAATCAGCGGGGGCATGAAAAAACGGGCCGGGCTGGCGAGGGCACTGGCGTTGAATCCGGACATCCTGTTTCTTGACGAACCATCCGCCGGACTGGACCCGGTAATTGCATCTGAAATCGACAGCCTGATTCTGCATATAAACCAGACCCTTGGCACCACCATTATCATTGTCACCCATGATCTGGACAGCATTTTCACCCTCGGCCAGCGTGCAATCATGCTGGATAAATCATCTAAAAACATTATAGCCCAGGGCACTCCGGCCGATATGCGCGATAATAACCCGAATCCGGTGGTAAGGCGGTTTTTCAGCCGCAAACCTGCTGACAGTCTCGTAAAAAGTTAATTTTTAGATGGCAAAGTAAAAAGTTCAAGATCAAGGCGCGCAAATATCGAGGAATGCAGCGTACTTAATCGTACGTGAAATTCCGGAGATATGCAGCGCAACGCAGATATTGGACTTTTTACGAAGCCATCAACCTGCTGAATTCTGACAAGGAAACATCCTTATGAAATCATTACGCACCAAATTCTCAGTCGGACTTTTTGTCATAATCGGCATGTCAGTGATACTCCTCTCGGTTTTATGGCTGGGCATGTCCGAGTATTTCAGGGAAGGCAAAAAATATGCGGCATACTTCGACGAATCGGTGCAGGGCTTAAGCCGGGACGCGGCCGTGAAATACAGGGGCGTAAGCGTGGGGCGGGTGGATCAGATCGGCGTGGCGCCTGACGGCAGGTTGGTGGAAATTATTTTCTCCCTGGACAAAAAGCTTCAGCACCCCCGCAACCTGGTAGCCCAAATCAAGTCAGTGGGCATTACGGGCATCAGGTTTGTAGAGCTTGAAAGACCTCAGCCGGAAGATCGTCTCAGTTTACCGGACTTTGATTTTGAAACCAAGTACCAGGTGATCGCCACCAAGCCTTCGGAGATTAAGCAACTGATCTCGGATGTTTTTGATATTTTGTCGCGCATCCAGCAGGTGGACCTCCAGGGCCTATCCAGCCGCCTGACCGCGATTATGGACAACGTCAACCGCATTCTCAATGAGTCGGAAATCGAAAAACTCTCCACCGGCCTGCAAACGCTCATAAACCGAAGCAACCGGCTCCTGGACGCTGAAAAATGGCGCGAATTCAGGTCTTCAATAAACGATACAACCCAAAAAATTGACGGCCTGATCAGCGATACCAGACAGACCGTCAACAGCCTTGATACTGAGATCACCACCAGCGCTAACCATTTCAATGCGGCTGTGGATGAAATCTATCAGGCAGCCGACCGGGTGGACAACGTGTTTGCCTCGGGTTCGCGTACACTGGAATCGGCGCAAAATCGGGCAAAACAATACGACAGACGCATGATGCGAATCCTTGAGGAACTTGAATCAGCATCAGCAGATTTAAACCGCCTGCTCGAGCAGTTGAACCGCCAGCCCTCACGTATGATTTTCGGAGCGCCCCTCCCGGAAAAACCTGTGGCCCCGAAGGGCAAATAACAGACATTCACGAGCAAAAAGGGAAAGTGCAAAGATGAAAAAATACATATTTTGTGGAATAGTGGCAGCCTTTGCCATGATGATCCCGGGATGCAGCGCATTTAACACGCCGCCAAAGCAGGTAGACCTTTACACACTTGCCTATCCGGCTCCGGAAGCCGTTAAAGCCGGTAAAACAGTTCCCGTCCGCCTGGCGGTCAAACCCTTCAGGGTTTTTACGCCGTACAGTTCCGACAGGATCGTCTATGCAGAGAACAAACATCACCGCAGCATGTATGTATACCACAAATGGATCGCAAAGCCCGGCGAAATTGTAGGCAGCCTCGTTATCAGAGATATCCGGGCCGCACAAATCGTGGAAGCGGTATTTTATGAGGGAGGGCAAAACCCCAACCATACTCTCGAATGCACTTTGGAAGCATTCTATGAGGATGACAGCCAGGATCCATGGGAGGCGGTGCTGGCCGTCAACCTCATTCTAACAAAAAACCATCCTGCGAACTCGGGCAGCCAGATCCTGCTGCAAAAAACCTACCAGACCCGCAAGGCCCTGGAGCAAAACAACCCCCTCGGCCTGGCAAGAGCTATGAGCCGGGCCCTGGAGGGGGTTACAGAACGAATGATAAAAGATATTCAAAAAAGTTTGAACGCCTCCTAGAATGTATCTTCCCGGCAGAATTCCACTATATCCCTGCGCTTTGGCGCAGAAGGCACTTTTGCAGGATAGCCCACCGGAATCAGGGTTACCAGCTCATATCCCTCCGGGGCATTGACGGCGGCAGCGGCCTTGTCGTGGTCAAACAGCCCCAGGATCACCGTGCCAAGCCCTGCTGCATGGGCGGCCAGGCAAAGATTCTGAGCGGCAAGGCCAAGGTCAAACATGAACCAGTCACCGAACTTGGTGGCTGCTTCGCCCTTGAAATAACCGGCAGTCCCGGGTCTGGCACACAGGGCCAGCACCACCGGGGCATCGACAATCGCTTTGTTTCCGGGATTTGCCTTTGGCACCGCTTCCTGGACGCGGGCCTTGGCATCAGGGTCCTTGATGATCACCACTTCCCAGCACTGTGTATTGGCCCAGGAAGGGGCCCACTGAATCGCCTCGAGCACTGATTTAAGAACTTCTTCGGGTATCGGCTTATCCTCGAAATTCCGAACACTGCGTCTTTCCTTGATTACCTTCATAACATCATTTAACATAAATCTCCTCCGCTGTTTTCCTTTATGGATTCAAATATTTTAAGCAGCTGCGGGGCCAGCTCCATATCCGCAGACGTGGTGATTTTGATATTGTGCCGGCTGCCCTCGATCATATGCACGGGCCAACCCATACGCTCCACCAGGGAGGCGTCGTCGGTGCCGGAAAAACCGTCCGCATTTGCCTTGTCAAAGGCCTTTTTGATCACCTCGTATCGAAATGCCTGCGGAGTCTGGGCAAGCCAGATCTCATCCCGGGCAATAGTTTCCAGGATCATATTCCCGCCCCCCACCCGCTTTACAGTATCAGAGGCGGGTACACCGACAATGCATGCCCCGACCCGCTCCGCACCCTCAATGCAGGCCGTGATCAACTCCCCGCTGACAAAGGGGCGCACCCCGTCGTGGATCACCACTACCTGACCGGTTTCCGCCACAGCCAGCAGCCCCTGATACACGGAATCCTGCCGCCGCTTTCCGCCGGCAACTATACTCAAATCCACCTCGCTGCCGAATTCAGGCAAAATTGTCCCGCGGCAAAACTCCATTTCCTCCTGCGGCACCACCAGCCGGATCCGTCCGATACTTGGATGACCTGCAAATACCCTGAGTGTGCGGACAAGAATAGGGATGTTCTCGATTTCCAGAAACTGCTTGGCGACACTAGACTGCATGCGTTTGCCGCATCCGGCGGCCACAATGATTGCAGATGCCATAAAATATCCCTGGTCGCTCCGCCCACGTTTCAACGCAGATAATTAAGGCTCCTGGGAAGCGAAATGCCCTTGCCCATCCGGTCTTCGCCGTAATTTACACTGGCAAGGACCTCAATGTCCTTTAGAGCCCTCACATCTCCTTCAAAAACAACCTCCTCGATCCCTTCCTTCTGAATCATACCGCCTGCCCACTGGATATCGAGCACGCTGCTGGCATCAAACCGGTGATCGCCCACTACCAGATCCACCTGCCCTCCGTAACTTTGTGCTACCTTGGCCACCAGCAGGCTGGGCCGGCAGTGAAAACCCAGATCCTTGGGAATGGGAACCCGGATGGAACCTTTTTCCACGTTTTCCTTTAAGATCTCCTTGGCTACGTCCCGGCCGGAGGCAAAATAGTGATTCACATAATGCAGGCCGTAATTGATCGTACAGTCAAGTAGCCGGTCCGGGTCAACGAGTTTGCAGAGACGTTCTCGAACCTGGCGGTAAATATTCTTGTATCCCACCTCAATCAAATGACGTTCGTAAAAATGAAGCAACCGGCCCATTATTTGCAATAAATGGAATATCACCGAAAAATAGGAACGAAACTGCTTCAGCCGCCGGTTGCCATAGCGGAAGCCGCCGTGGATTACGTAGGAATCAAATGAAGACTGCAGGTTATGGACCAGCATTTCAAACCGCCGGATCTCGACTTCGTTTACCTTGTCCGGCACCAGCACGTTTAGCCCTTCCTTGTCATAGACTTCATAGAATTCATAGGTATCAAAATCATCGGCAATAGAGAGAAACTCGTTTGCCACCCGTACGATTTGGTTGCGCTGCTGATCTTTGTGCTCGTCGTAGATATTGTAATCGAGCATCTCGCCGCTTGAAACTCCCGGGAAATTGGCGATCTGGTATCCGCCTTCTTCCGGCTCCTTTATTCCAAGCCGGCGTGCTTCCTCCAGTATAGCCGGAGCCAGGTTTACAAGCGATCCGGTTATAAAGGTAAGCACGATTTCACCGTGCTTTCTGAATTCCTCTTTATTATCGATGTCATAGAATACAAGGCGGTTTAGCACATGCTTCTGGGTATAGCCGGCAAGACTTAGGTGACGCACCGCTGCCGCCAGTTCCCTGTAGAAGTACCAGTCCGAGTTGTTTTTGGCACCGTGAAAATCCAGAAAATCTTCGAGCAGGTGAGAACTTGTGATCAGCTTTGAATAAAGGCTCTTGGTAAAAGAGCTCTCAGGAGTTTGACACGAGCCGATATAGAGCAGGCAGCGCATGTAATTGTGGGAATAAAACCGGACCCGCTCGGCAAAGGAAATGTCACAAGCACCGTTTTTTGCTTCGATTTCCATATGTCTGCCTATATTGCGTCGTGCTGGGTCTCGCCGACCACCCGGTCAATTTCTTCTGCCAGACCGGGAGGCAGGCCTTCGATATCCACGTTTAAAAACCCCCGGACAATCGTGGACACAGCTGTTTCCTCGTCCAGTCCCCGGGCCATAAGATACTCGATCTCCTTTTGATCGATCTTTCCTACAGCCGCCTCGTGGGACATGTCAACACCCGGTACCCTGCCCACCAGTTCGGGAATGGCGTGCATGATTCCGTCTTTTAAAATCAGCCCCTTGCATTCCAGGTGCCCTTTTACGTCCTCGACGCTACCGTCCATCTCACCGCGGGCAATAATGGTACCTCCCGTGGTAATTGCCCTGGAAATTATTTCCGCCCGGGCGCCGGGCTGATTTAAAAACACCTTTGAGCCCACGTCGAGTTCGCAGCCGGGAGGGGCCACCAATATGCTGTTAAACCGGGCCACGCTGTCTTTTCCTTCCAGATAAGTCACGGGATACATCTGAAGCGACCCTACAGGACTCAATGAAATGTAGTTGGAGACAACGGTGCCGCCTTCTTCAACACGGATGACAGAGCGCGGCCTGACCTCGATCCGCTCCCCCCATTGATGGATCATGGTAAAATGGAGGGTGGCGTTTTTCTTTACATAAAACTCAGATATGCCGACGTGCATACCGGCTCGCAAATTCGGGGCTGTTGCACATCCGGTTATTATGTGCATCTCAGAGTCCTCTTCTGCAATAACTATATTGTGGACATTCTGGGACAGGCCTTCTTCAGAGATATACAGACAGGACTGCACCGGTTCCTTTACCACGGCACCGGGATATGATCTGATGAAGTATCCTTCATGCGGTCTTTCATGAGCCCTTTTGGTAAATTCATCCTTATCGGGTGAAACCAGGCGCCACATATAGTCCGAAGAAAGCCAGTCATAAGTCTCAAGCGCCTGAGAGATGCTCATTACTTCCACATCTTTGCTTTTACACCCGGAATGAACAATCGAGCAGTCTTTCTGAATATAAGTGCCCGACCGGTTTTCCTCGCCGACGTCGACCCCTATGTTTAACCACTGTCTGGCCTCCTCCGGATCAACGTTTGTCAGCTGCTCTATGTACTTGTGAGGATCTGCAAAATCCCTGTATTCAAATTCAGCCTTCCCGCCTTCAAATTCAGCGCCCTTGCCGTTTTGATTTTCCGCTAACTTGCGCATCTAAAACACTCCTCATAACCGTATTCCCTGATCCACTGCAGGATTTCCCTGGCATTTCTCGCGCAGCACAGCACGCCGTTATACAGAACATGGCCTTTGTCCGCTGTGATATAATCCAGGATATGACCAGTATGGGTAATCACCAGCGCGGATTTCGTCCCTTTCTTTCGATGCGGCGGGGCCTCCGGATCCTTCCTGTAACGCACGCCCCGCTGCAGAATTTCATTTATGATCTCTCCGAGCAGCACCACATTTTCAAGATCAACTCCTGACTCCGGCTCATCGAGCAGCACCAGGTCCGGAGATTGAGCCAAAAGCTGAAGCATTTCCGAGCGCTTCATTTCCCCGCCGGAAAAATTAAGGTTAAGGTCCCGGTCCAGAAACGATTCGAAATTGACCTTTTTCGCCAGAGTCTCGACATCCACTGTATCCTGGCCTGCGCACAGAGAAACCACATCCCTGGTTTTCAAGCCGTTGATGGCCGGGGGGCGCTGAAAAGCCACGCCTATGCCCCTGCGGGCCCTTTCGTGAATCGGCAGATGAGTAATATCCTCGCCATTGTAATAAATATGGCCGCTTGCAACCCGGTATCCGGAAAACCCCATGATGGTCATCATCAGCGAGGATTTTCCGGAGCCGTTGGGTCCGAAAAGTATATGGGTCTCGCCTTCCGGAATCTCCATATTGATCCGGTTCAGTATGGTCCTTCCTTCAACCTCGACGACCAGATCTTCAATTCTAAGCATAACAAATTCCTCATAACACAAATTCAAACCAAGAAATCCGATTCGTTTCAAATTTCGATATTCGGATTTCGGCTTTTTTAATTTTGACAGTCTCGTAAAAAGTCAATTTTTAGATGGCAAAGTAAAAAGTTCAAGATCAAGGCGCGCAAATATCGAGGAATGCAGCGTACTTAATAGTACGTGAAATTCCGGAGATATGCAGCGCAACGCAGATATTGGACTTTTTACTTTGCCATCAATTTTGGTGGCCGGCGCAATCCGTAAGCCGAATTCTGTTCCCGCAAGCAGGTTGCCCTGCATGCGGGCGACGATCATTCATCTGCGGATGCCGGTTGCCCGACATCTCCTGCGACCTACCCGGGAGCATCGGACGGGCCGCCCTCAAACGCTCCCCTATTTGGTCTTGCACCGGGTGGGGTTTGCCTAGCTTCCCCGGTCGCCCGGGAAACTGGTGCGCTCTTACCGCACCGTTTCACCCTTACCAGGCACTCAATAAACCAAGAAATCCTTACACGTAAGACCGTATACTGACACCTTTTTATTGAGTGCCTGGTAGGGGTGAAACGGTGCGGTAAGAGCGGACGAGTTTCCCGGGC
>JAIPDT010000132.1 GCA_021737545.1 Desulfobacteraceae bacterium | reverse complement strand
ATGTTTGCATATTATCCTCGAATGTTGAGCCATTGAGAGATTTCAAGTGATTATCCCCATTACCGGAAAAATCAGTCTGAAAAACCCGCCGATTATCACCATTTCACTGATCTTGATCAACTGTCTGGTCTTTTTTATTTTTCAGTTCAATGACACGAAAGAGGCTGAAAAAGCAATACAGTACTACTACCAGTCCGGATTGGCCGAGATCGAAACCCGGCACTATATTGCCTATGCCGAAGCGGGCACATTCGACGAGGCCAAACAATATGATATCGAAATCCCGGCAGACCCGGATGCCGCCTTAAACGCCCGGCAAATCCACTATGTGCTTGGCGTCATGCAGACCGATGCCGACTTCATGGCGGACCTGGAAGCTGAAAAAATCATTTCTCCGGGCGATCCGGAATACGCTGACTGGAAAAAACAAAGGCAGTCATTTAAAGAACGGCTGGCCCGGACCACGACTCATCGGTATGGATTTATCCCGGCAGAGGCCAGCCCGATCACCATGATCACTCACATGTTCTTACACGGCGGCTTCGGCCACCTCTTGGGCAATATGATCTTTTTATGGCTGGTGGGCTGCATCCTGGAAGTCGGCTGCGGGAGACATTGGTATACAGCCTGGTATATCATCGGCGGCATCGGGGCGGTGAGCCTCTTCTGGGCGGTCAACGCAGACAGTTCCCAGCCCCTGATCGGGGCATCCGGGGCCATCTCGGGGCTCATGGGCCTGATTACCGTGCTTTACGGCTTCAAGAAAATCAAGGTCTTTTTATCCCTCGGCTTTTACTTCAATTATTTCAAGATGTGGGGCATCCTGCTGCTGCCTGTCTGGATAGGAAAGGAACTGTATTCCTGGGCCATGTACAGCGATGTCACCAACGTGGCTTTCATGGCCCATGCCGGAGGTCTTGCGGTCGGGGCGGTTTTGGGCCTGGTCAATTTGCACATAATCGGACTTTACGATAAGACGGTCTTCGAAGAGGAGCCGGAAGATACGGACAGTCCCTTGTTAGACTGCGCCCTGCAGGCGATCGAGGACATCGATTTCGACAATGCCCGCAGGTACCTGAATGATTTTTTAAACCGCCAGCCTCGTCATGTCGCCGCCCTGACCCACCTGTTTAACATCGAAAAACTCGACCCCGACCATGATCGGTTCCATGACGCTGCCCGGCGCCTCTTGAGCGAGCTGGCCAGCCGCCCCGACTCCCATGAAAAGGCCAAAAAAATATATGCCGAATACCAATCATTGACCGCCCGGCCCAAACTGCCGCCTGAGATGTTTTTAAAAATCAGCAGCGTCCTTCTCAATACCGGCGAAATTGAGACGGCCGAAAAAATGCTTCGGTTCCTGATAAAAAAGCGTCCGCAATTGGCCGGCCTGGCCCCGGCCCTGCTGCGGCTTGCCACTACTTTTCGTGAAAACGGTGATACCGAAAAATCAAATGCCTGTGCCGACATGATCCGCACCCGTTTCCCGGCATCCCCGGAAGCCAACATTGTTAGCACATGGTAAAGGCTATTATTGGGCATCCTGAAACAGTGAAACATGGATACAAAGGAACAGGTATGGGGTTGACCTGCCTATACCGCGGTAACCTGTTTTAAAAGATGTTTGGCCTGAGCCATTACGTCATGTTCGGGGTAGCGCTTGATCAGCATGTGTAAAACCCGCCGCGCCTTTTCCGGATCGCCGATACGCTCGGTTAAGATCTCTGCGATCCGGAAATAGGCCATGGGAACCAGATGATGATCCGGGTATGTTTGGACAAAGTGTTTAAAGGTCAAAATCGCTTCCCGACTTTTCCCGATGCCGTTTTGCCATCCTGCGATCTTAAACAGGCTGGATGCCTCGGGAACGAAGTTTTCATCCATCTTCAGGCAGGCCTTATAAACCGCGCAGGCTTTTTCACGGGCGCCTGCCCCGATCAGAAGAGTCAAATGCACAGGACCATGTTGACTCAACTTTTCCGAAGCCTTTTTCATCTCCAGCAAAGAATAATAGCGCTCGGAAAGCTTGACATCCGTAAATCCCTGGACCGCCGCAACCTCTTCAATTTGCTTTATCGCTTCATCGTGCCGCCCCTCTTTTACCATGATGGCCGTATCCGCCAGCGTCTTGTCAACCGGATCGGTAATCGGCTGAACTGCGTCGGCGTTTCCGGCGGCCGGGTCCTTAAAATCCTCATAATTGACTTCGTAACCGATATTCTGATGGTACTGAAGCACTACATATCCCATGAGATGGTAGGAAACCAGGGTGTAATAATTCTGGGCCAGGTTGAAAAGAAATCTGTGACTGAACTCCGGCATCAACGATACGATGTAGCCGCCCAGGTAAAAAGGGGCAAAATACAAAATGGCCAGAAACAAAAACATCACCAGGTACCCCCAGCCGATCCGGGCAGCCAGGGAAACAAATACCAATGGATTTATGGCATGTAAAAGTTTTTCGGTCGAGATCAGGACGATGATCATGGCCGGCAAAAGCAAAATCCCGGCCAGCAGGACCAGCAAGGAGCCCAAAGGCCCCAGGAGGACACCGGCATAAACCGAGGCGAAAAGTCCAATCACAAACAGTGCAATCTGCTTGAAAACCAGCTCAATATCGGAGCCAACGGTTTTTGCATTAATCGGCGGCGGTCTCAGATCCCCCTTTGCCGTGGTACGAAGCGCTGCAAAAGCGTACTTAAGCATCACAGCCCAAACCACAAATCCAAAAAGCGCCGGCATCAGGCCCTTGCCGGAAAACATCACTGACAAAAGCGCCAGCACCACCATGAGGGATAACGGCTGGAGGCTCAGCGGATACTGGAAAAACTTGTGAATCCTTTCCCAGAAAGGCACCATGGTATTGGCTGCACCGATCCACTGGGCCTGCCGGTTACATGACGGGCAGAAATACCAGGTTTCTTTACCCGAGTAGCCGCCTGTGCGCGGCGATATGCAGGACGGACAGAAGGCCTTCTGACAATATGGACACAACCAGTGAGCCAGTTTGGCCGGATGATACTGACAATAATAAGGCATTGGACTTCCTTGTACATGGTTTTAACAATGCGTCGATAAAACAAATAGCTGATCAAACTACCACTAATTGATTCAATCCACAAGCACGTGCCGCCAAAAAATAAAAAGCCGCCCAGACGACAATGCGCCTGGTTTGACAAAAAACATCCCTGGCCCAGCTGTTATCTCGTATTGCCGCTGGAGCAAACCCCGGGCAGGGAGTTAAAGCCCAATAAACCGTTATCCGGGTTTACTTTTTACTGCCAGACTTCCAGGTTATCATGTCTTGCAATTTCCCGGTTAATGGCAACTGAGAGCAAAGGGGCCAGTTCAAGCTCCTCCATCAGTGACTGCAGCTCACGTCGGCCCGCTTCATCCAGGCCTGCAAATGCTTTTTGCATCCTTGCCAGCAGAAAGAAACGGTAGGGCTGGGCCAGGGCCTGAACAGGCACCCCCCTGATTTCAAACTCCGCAAACCCAACTCCTCTTTCGGCCTTTTCGCCCGGGGCCGGATTGTTCTGCTCCAGCCATTTATTAATGCATTCGGCTGCCGCGGTTGTTTCCGCGACCAGGTCCTCTTTTCCTGCAAATTTTAATACTTCCTTCAGAGTTTCGGGAATTTCATCATTTTCGATCCATGATACTGAACAGTCAGGGAATTCGCCCATATCTCCGTCGGCCCGGTTCATGCGTTCTGTCCAGCGAAAAACCCGTGGCGCGCGCTTTTTCATCATAGAAGAGGGATAGGGATCGCGCGAAAGATGCGCGTAAAAAGGTGCAATCAGCCCGAAGTCGCCGATAGATGGCCTGCCGCCCAGTAAATAGGGGTACTTCGAAAAGTGCTTGTCCAGAAGCTCCAGAAATTCTTCATATATTTTTTCTATCACGGAAACTGCTTGCGGCCGGACCCCGAAGAACTTTCCTGCCTGCCGCATGCTGTCCATTGCTTTTTCCGCCATTTCTGTTGATCCGTCTGACACCAGGGTGCGGAAATTTTCTTTCAAAAAATCATTGTTTTCATCCTTGAAATTCCAGCGGTAGTGCATTGCAGGGCGCAGCAGCCCCTCGGCGCCCAGTACATCGATCAGCAGGGAAATTATCTTTTGTTTCGGTGTATCCGGCAGCAGGGACGGGATCCGGGGCTGTTTTTCGAAGTGTTCTATGATCATGGTGCTGTCCTGGATATATTCCGGGCCGGAAAGCTCTATGACAGGTATTCGCCAGCGGTGAACCGCAGGCACCACGTCATTTACGAAATGCTGCGCACCCGGGGAGATTTCCCGGTAGCCGATCCCCTGTTTTATCAAGTATGATCTTGCCTTGCCGGTATAAAGAGAACAGGGTGCGCCGTAAAGGATACATGTTTCTGTCATCGAATTTCCTTTCATTGGGTTCAGATGCTGTAAATGTCCTTGCGCCCGGCAGTTGGCAGACGACTTTGACTTCGTCTTCTGGTGAAAAAACAAAATAGCCGGCAGTACAAATAACTGTCAATAAGATTATACAGGATATCTCCCGTCGGACAGCACAGGTGTTTAAAAACTTCGATGCCCCGGCGTTTGCCGTAGGGTCGAACGATTTCTTCCGCTTTGCAGGCATGCATAGTTTGTCGGTGCTGACTGTTTGATTTTGCGATCTAATTTGTGTATACTTATGTTTGACGGGTTTCCTTTTTTGGATTTTTTTGTGTGGTACAATAAAAGCATCAAAAAAACAAAACCCCTCAATAATTATAATATCAGGAAGTTGAGTTTATATATCGTCTATAGTTTGACCCCGAAAGTTGAGTTAATAAAAGAGCTTAAAAAAATTGGTCTTTCCCTTAAAGTTGGGGAAAGAAATATCAATTGTGTCACCATTAGACCGCGTTAAACAATATTCAGGGTTCATTGAAAAAGAGTTTTATCCCACCCGTTGGTCCAGCTGACAGCCAGGGCCGGCGGTCTTTTAAGAAACCGGAGCAAATTGCCAATCAACGATCGTTAACCAAATCAGTAGAAACCCTGGGTGCTCCTGGCTTCCAACGTTGGGTAACAAATAGATATGAACATTTTTGAAGCTGGAATTATCATCTCAATTGGTCTTATGAATATTTTTTGTTTGTATATCAAATATTCTTTGCGGAGAAACGGATACAAAGTGAACTGGTTTCTTCAATGGGGCCATGATTATCTGAGATTCAAACGAGTTGCAGAGAATGAACAAAACGAAGAAAAAAAGAAAAAATATATCGGAATAATTAATGGGCTTCGATTCTCAGGTGCGCTTCTTGTTTTAAGTGGCGTGCTGGGAGTTATCTTTACATAAACATACAAACTGAAACAATACGCATATAACCGGAAAGCGCAGCAAGGACAACCAGGGCAGACGCGTTTTGGCAAATCAGGCGGCTTGAACAGCAAACAATTTTAATCAAGTCAGTGGAGACCCTGGCTGCTCCTGGCTTCCAACGTTCATGTAAGAATATGTTCTCAAAGTTTAAATATTTTTTCACTGCGTATCTTAATAGTTGGTGGATACCTTTCACTATACACCTCGTTCTGACAGCAACAATTATCTTTGCCTGGATAAACTTTGGTGCAGAATTCATTATTGTTATAGTCCTTTTTTTATGCTTGTTATGTTCCTTTCTTGGCGTTTTGATTTCAAGTGTTTGGAATTTCATTGGAAAAAGGTGGGGCAAGGGTCTGCTTATTTTCGTCCAACTTATTATATGCGGGGTTGCTTTTATTTGTATGACGAGAATTTTGGGTACAATCGCGCATAATATGTGAAGACTTACAATGCAAAGAGTTTCAATAAAATCAACAGAATACGGTTCACCTGGAATAACGCCCGATGCGACACCAGTTTCGATATTGTTTCCACGCCCGGCTGACATAAACACAGGCTGTGGTGTTTGAAAAATTATTGTTGCAGTGAATTCAAATCTATTTGTTCAAGTTCGCCAAGCGGACAGCGATCCGGAGGTATTATGAAATGTTATAAGGTTGTGGTGCTGATTTTGATGTTTCAAGTTCTTTTTCTCTCCCAAAATGGTGCCACCGCAGCTCAGCAACGCCAGACGAATGAAAATAACCATCGGACAGTAATTGAAAATTTGATCCAAAAGGCGGCTGATGATCCTGACCCTTATTTGGAAAAGCTATTTGCCGGCTTATTGGCCGCAACCGAGGAGAATCTGAAAAATCGGAAAGCAACCGGTTATTTTCTGATGGCCTTGCAAACCAATGCGGGACATATGTTTGCCAAATATGCCAACGAGGAAGTCCTGGACTGGCTGATGAAAAAACCGGAAAAAGGCGCTTCGGAGCCAACCCTGGCACCGCTGCTGATAAAATTTTGTGATCCTTTACCAGAAAAGCGTTTTAAAGCAAAAAATATTCATTATGACGTGCCTGACAAGAGAAAAAAGGGCTCTGTTTTGATGGCAGGGCTGGCTTTGGGGGACCCGGCGGCTGTTGAGCTGATAAGGGGTTATCTCCGTTCTTCAGATCCGGAAAAAGTTAATTTTGCCAAATCGCTTCTTCGTTCCTCAGAATACAGCAATATATCAGGGATACCTCTTGAATTGTTCCAAATGGCGTTGGCTTGTGACGGTAAACGCCGGCCGGTCGAGGCTTATTTAAAACAATTGTTCATTACGGAACCGCCGGATATTCAAAAACAGTTAAATCAGGTCTTCTCTGAGTTCCCAAAGACAGGCTCCCGCCTGAATTATATTACCGGCACCAACAACATTCTAAGTTCACCGACATTGCCCGGTATGCTCTGTCAATCGCTACAGGTAAATGAGGAAGCATTTCTAAATTGGGCATATGAGAACGGTTATAGTTCATATAGCTATAGAATTGCGTCTGTATTGGCGCATGCCCCTACTCCCGATCCTTATTTTAATACGCTTATTGAAAACATAACCATAGAAGATAAATACAGAAAGTGTCTTCTTCTGATCGCCACCGGTCTGGATCGTCCTGGTTTTGACGCTTTTGTAAAATTTCCCGCAAAAGATCAAAGATTCTATCATGGGAATTTAAACTTTCTTTACACCTTGCGATGCGGAACACGTGAAACCAGGCAAAAGTATTTGGATTCTCTGGATGAAAATCCTGATTTTTTAATCGACAGATCGTTTCTGAAGGCTTCTGTTGCTGAAACTGGAAAGGACGCCCGTAACGAAATACAAAAATGCATAGACAGCATGAAAAAAAGGGACCACAGCAGCCGCCGGCGTCATGATAATTCCAAAGACAAAAACTTCAGGCTTTGTCTTTCTCATCTTCGCTCAGAAAAATTATTGGATATGAAATGGCAGGCTTTTCAGCAGCTGACAAGAAGTATCAACGATGCCAAAACACGTTATATGCTTACGAAAGATTTGAAGGGAAGTATTCCATATTCAACCATTTCAAAAGTAATAAAAGAAAAAATGAAATCTGATAAAGCCAGGACCTCCTTGCCGGAACTGAAGTTGATATCCGACGATGATCTGCGTTTGCATAAAAACAACCTGGAAAAACGCATAGGCCATTTTGGAAAACCGGCTGCATTGCTTTCCACCAGGTTGCGTAAAGCCGGAATAGAAGAAGATTATATATATTTTTATTTTTCAAGGATGGATTGATTTGGATGACGCCGGAAAAGGATTCTTCGGCGAACCTGTCGCACCAGCCGACTTCGTAAACCCGGCAGCTGAACTTTTTGTTGGCCCATAAAGGAAAGCAAGAAAATGATCGCCCGGATTTCGACATATTTTATTTGTACTTCCATGAAGTATATCCCGGGAAGGTGCATTACACTGATAAGATTGAAATCCGCGCCGGCTTACTTTCACCGATGGTTTTGCTTTTTGCGCATATTTTCTACCGGCATCGTCAGCGACGCTGGAAATTATTGCTTGAAAGGCGAAGGGGTTTTGGGAAAGACTCGTCCGGAGGTAAGGGTTAAACAAGGCG
>JAIPDT010000131.1 GCA_021737545.1 Desulfobacteraceae bacterium | reverse complement strand
AGGGTCATGTTTGCAAAAAATCCTGACAAACCGCTTGTTCCAGCATCCACGCTAAAGCTTGTAACCGCCCTGGCCGCGTTTTATCATCTCGGCCCTGAGTTTCGCTTTAAAACCGAATTTTATCTCGACTCCGACGACAACCTGGTTATCAAGGGCTACGGCGATCCCCTGCTGATCTCGGAAGAAGTCGAAAAAATCGCGAAGATCCTTGCCGGGCGCATAAATGAAATAAACGACGTTGTGCCCGATAACTCCCGGTTTGCCGCAGACATCGGGATTCCGGGCACGCGGCCCGGCTCCCCGCAGCCGTATGACTCCCCCATAGGGGCGCTTTGCGTAAATTTCAACACTGTCAATGTAAAAAAAACAAAAAATGGGTACGTAAGCGCAGAGCCTCAGACCCCCCTTCTGCCGAGCGTATCAAAAAGGATCATGGGCAAAAACCCGCCTGAAGAACGGATACTGCTTTCTTCTAAAAACAGTGAAAACCTTATATATGCAGGAGAACTGTTCGCTCATTTTCTTAAGGCCAATGGGGTAGATATAAAGGGAGAAATCCGCACGGGTCGCGCAAACCCGGAAAAAGACGCGCTGGTCTACAGCCATAGGTCAGGTTTTGCCTTAACCGAGGTAACGGCCCTTCTCATGGAATACTCCAACAATTTCATCGCCAATCAGCTTTTTATTGCAGCAGGAACCGAGGCATACGGGCCGCCGGGAACACTGGAAAAAGGGCTGCGTGCGGTGAAATCCTACGTTCGAAAAGAGATGGGCATTTCACCGCAAATAGTGGAGGGATCCGGCATATCCAGGCAAAATCGCATGACCGCCGGGATGTTTGTGCCCGTGCTTAAAGCCTTTGCCCCGTATTATAAACTGCTGCCTGAAGATAACGGAATCTACTGTAAAACCGGCACTCTGGACCATGTCCGCAACAGGGCGGGATATATTGAAAAAAACGGAAGGCTGTTCGGTTTCGCGGTGCTGGTAAACACGCCGGAAAAAAAAGCAAAACCGGTAGTAGAAGAAATCGTATCCGTGGTAAAATAAAGAAAATAGCCTACAGGGACGGCTCCTGGCCGCTTGTGATAGAGGCGTATGCGTTGTGGTTGTGGATGGATTCATAGTTTTCCACCCCGACCGCAAACCAGGTAATGTTTCGGTCCGCTTTTAATTCCAGGGCTATATCGCGGACAATATCTTCTACAAATTTGGGATTGGAAAAGCCTTTTTCAGTGACATATTTTTCATCCGATCTCTTGAGAACGGAATACACATCGCAGGAGGCAGTCCTTTCCACCAGTTCTATCATATCCTCTATCCATATGAATTTTTTAAACCTGGTGCTCAGATAAACCTTGCCCCTTTGATTGTGGGCCCCGCATTCGCTGATCTCCCTGGAACAAGGGCAAACCGAGGATATGGGAACCACGACCTCTGATATAAGGTCCACCTTGCAATTCGAATTCACCGAACCGATAAACCGGCATGTATAGTCCATAAGTCCGGCAGAGCCGGTTACGGGAGCCAGCTTTTCCATAAAGAACGGAAATGTAACCTCGATATGCGCGGATTCCGCGTTTAAGTGCGCTTTCATTTGGGTTAGAATGTCTGAAAACGTCTTTAAAGAAAGCTTGGGCCGGAACAGGTGCAGCAACTCCACAAATCGGCTCATGTGGGTCCCCTTGCATTCGTGGGGCAGGTCTACGTACATGTTGATAGAGGCGATTGTGTACTGATCGCCCTTGTTTCTGTCCAGAACCGTTACAGGATACCGCAGCCCCTTGATTCCGACCTTGTTGATCGGGATGTTGCGGTAATCGCGTTCGTTTTGCACATCCTTTATGGTCTTTTGTATCTTAAGGCGCCGCAGCTCCCCTTCGGTGTCATCGCCGATCATGTTTGTCAAAACCTTATGGCCCTCGTTTTTTCAATGTTATATGGTCGGTCAGGTCAACCGCCCCGGCTTTCCTGTTTTAACATATACTCGATATTAACATGGCTCAATGACCGGAAAATATTGTTCTTGATCTTTTTCTTGCCCCGCGTCAGGTTATTGACAAGAGACTTTATCTCTTTTCGCTTGGAATCGTTCGCAGAGGGGCACGGGTTATTAAATTCAGGAAATCCCGTGTCCGTTGCAAACCTGCGAATTCTTTCCTCGTCAACGTATGCCATCGGCCGGATTATTGTAAAACGCCCCTCGAACATCTGCTGAGCCGGACACATGGTGCTCATTACGCCGGTGTAACACATGTTGATAAAAAGGGTTTCAATGATGTCGTCCTTGTGATGCCCCATGGCGATTTTGCCGCATCCGAGCTCGTCTGCGACTTCAAAAATTCGTTTTCTGCGCATTCTGGAACACAGAAAGCAGGGATTCTCGCTGTTTTGCTCACTGTGGGCAAACGGGCCGTGATCGGTATGTTCCACCCGCAGCTCCACGCCCAGGTCCCTGCACCATCCGGCAAGCTCCGGTGCAAAGCTCTTCTCAAAACCCGGATCAATATATACGGCATAAAGCTCGTAGCTGATCGGGATGCGAAGCAGCCGTTCCGAGAGCATCCAAAGCATGGTCAGGCTGTCTTTCCCGCCTGATACGGCCACCAGAATACGATCGTCTGCTTCGATCATCTCGTAGTGGTGAATGGCACGCCCCATATCCCGATTTACGGCCTTGTAATTGTAGTCCGACATCTTGTGCAAGAAAATCCGTCTGAACTATGAAGCGGACTCAGAGCCCTTTTCTTCGGGCTCGTCCGGTTCTTCAACCTTGTAGTCTGTATAGTGCCCGGTTACGAAAATTTTGCCGGCCGAGATTTCGCGAAGAGCCGTTACTATATCTTCGTTTTCAGGTGCGTTTACAAGTCTGTCCGCGCCTTCCCGAAGCTGACGCACTCGCTTGACCGCCGCATGCACCAGAAAATAACGGTTGGGAATTCGTTTCAAACAGTCTTCCACGGTAACCCTTGCCATATATCAATCCCTCCTGAAAGATTTTTTGAATCATTTTGTCGTTCGAATTTCGAGTTTAGATATTCGGATTTTACCTGATATTAAGGTATTATACAATATCTACGAGTTCGTAATTTCTCCGCCCTCCCGGCGCATCTATAATTATTTCATCGCCCAGCTTTTTGCCCACGATGGCCTTGCCGAGCGGGGAAGCAATGGATATTCGGCCTTCCTTGATATTGGATTCCTCGGGGCCGACCAACTGATAGGTAACCTCGTCGCCGGTATCGATATTTTCGAGCACCACGGTGCAGCCGAACACTGCCTTTTCCCTTGACAGCGTAGCCGGGTCGATAACCTCGGCATTGGCGAGCTTGTATTCAAGCTCGTTTATCCTGGCATCCAGAAAACTCTGCCTTTCCTTGGCCGCATCGAATTCAGCGTTTTCGGACAGGTCCCCGTGAGCCCTTGCCTCCTCGATGGCCTTGATGTTTCTGGGCCGCTCTACTTTCCGGAGCTGATCGAGTTCCTGTTTTAACGTGTCATATCCCTGTTTTGTAATCGGTACGGGTTTCAATTTCTATGCCCCTGATATCCCTGTTTTTACGTATTCCGCAACCATGTCTCCCACCTGTGCCGTGGTGTAGCCCATCCGGCCCGCAGAAACGTCTTTTATATCGTCTTTTAAGACCTTCTTTATCGCAGCCTCAATATCCGCCGCAGCCTTTTCTTCACCCAGGTCCTCGAGCAGCAGCTGGGCGGAAGATATTGCCGCCAGCGGGTTGATAATCTGTTTTCCGGCGTATCTGGGGGCTGACCCGCCGATGGGTTCGAACATGGAAACTCCCTCGGGATTAATGTTTCCGCCGGCGGCAATACCCATGCCGCCCTGGATCATAGCCCCGAGATCAGTTATGATGTCGCCGAACATGTTGTCTGTGACTATCACATCGAACCATTCCGGGTTTTTGACCATCCACATGCATGTTGCGTCCACATGGGCGTAATCGGTTTCAATGTCCGGGTATTCGCGGGCTACCTCGTAGAAGGCGCGCTCCCAAAGGTCAAAAGCATAGGTAAGGACATTGGTCTTGCCGCACAGGGTGATTTTTTTCTTCTTGTTTCGGCTGCGGCAGTAATCGAATGCGAACCGGATGCAGCGCTCAACCCCCTTGCGGGTGTTAATGGATTCCTGGACCGCTACTTCGTCCGGAGTATTGCGCTTCAAGGTCCCGCCGGCGCCCGCATAAAGCCCTTCACTGTTTTCACGGACCACCACGAAATCGATGTCTTCAGGCCCCTTGTCTTTTAGGGGAGTGGAAACGCCTTCGTAGAGTTTTACCGGCCGCAGGTTTATGTACTGGTCCAGCTCAAAGCGCATTTTAAGCAACAACCCCTTTTCCAGTATGCCGGGCTTGACCTCCGGGTGCCCGATTGCACCAAGAAATATTGCATCTGTTTTGCGCAATTCGGCAAGTACGTGATCCGGCAGTATCTCGCCGGTTTTCATGTAATGCTCCCCTCCCAGGGGGTGACGTACGAAATCCAGATTAAAACCGTGGCTCTGAGCGGCGGTTGAAAGAACCTTGACCCCCTCGTCGACCACTTCCGGGCCGGTGCCGTCTCCGGGGATGACGGCGATCGTGTAAGACTTTTCCATCTGGTAAACTCCTTGTGATTTCAGTAAAATGCAGCGTTTTCCGATTCCGTTAATTTGCGGGCGTCTTTCCGGTTTACGATTTATCGATCCGGCAGGTACCCCACGATGCTTGTGCCCGCCCGAACCCTTTGGCCTGCTGACACGGCGGGTTGCGTATCTTCGGGCAGGTATAGATCAACCCTGGAGCCAAAGCAGATCATGCCGAAACGCTGTCCGGCTGTAACTTCCTGCCCTTCGGCTATATTGCATATAATTCTTCTGGCCACCAGCCCTGCGATCTGTACAACTGCAACAGTGTGACCTGTTTTGGTTTCTATTGTTACTGCGTTATGTTCATTTTTCGTTGATGCCGCCTCCCGGTCCGCGGACATGAAGCTGCCCGGAACGTAGCGAATTTTCTTAATACTTCCGGTGCAGGGAACACGGTTTACATGAACGTTGAAAATGTTCATGAAAACTCCGATCTGCAGGCACGGACCTTCTGTATAGGGGTTTTTCTCCAGCGTCCGCACTGAAACCACCTTTCCGTCAGCGGCCGCAATAACAGCTACGGTTTCCTCCGGGGTCACGCGATCCGGGTCCCTGAAGAACCAGCATATAAAAAATGTCACAGCCAGCCCTGCAATCGCAAGGCCTGCAATGCCGACAAGCGCGAAAACAAGCGTGGCAAACCCCGCCGCCGCGATAAACGGATAGCCGGGCTCTGCAATAGCAAAGGCCGACCGGCTTTGCGGATCGGCCCGGAAAAAACGGTTCATAAACCCCTCTTCAAGTAAATGTTAAACATTGTATATTACTGCCTGGAAATTTTTTTGTCAATAATAACCGGTTCCTGACAGCAAGCGGATTTAAGCCGACGCCGCGCGCTTTCTTTCAGCATCCGACCTGCGTATATAGTACGGCGTCAGCTCGGATGCTCTGCCGGAAAGGCCGTTAATGATATTTTGATATGCCAGTTCCGCAACCGTTGATGCCCGGATCTGTCCGGCCGAATCAGGGGCAAAAAAGGCGCGCCCCCCCAGCCCCTCAATGATCCGATCCATGTAAAGCACGGCTCCGCTACCGGCAAACAGACAGGATTCGCCAAGATCCGAAATTTTTCCGATCAACTCGCCCGGGGGGCATACGCATGCAGGAAGGATAACTTTGGAGCCCGTATCGGAAAACCGGTATATTTCTGCGTACACCTCGCCTTTTCTGGCATCAATTACCGGACATACCAGTCCGGCGTAGGCGCGCAGGGGATGGGCCAGTGATAGAAGCGAGCTTACGCCTGCCGCGGGTTTGCCATATGCCAAAGACAGCCCCTTGATTGTTGAAATTCCGATGCGAAGGCCTGTAAAACTGCCCGGCCCAGTGGTTACTCCGTATGCGTCTATCTCCTTGATCTCCATGCGCGCCGTCCGCATAAGTGCATCAACCAATTCCATGACATGGCGGGCATGGGTCTGGGCAAAATTTGCCGAAATTTCCGCTTTTACCTTGCCTTTACTGATCAGGGCCGCGCTGCATGTTTTAGCCGAGGTATCAATTGCCAGAAGGTTCATCAAATTGTCTCCCGGCTTTTATGGCTTGCTTTTCAAGGGGTTTTTCAGAAGCCGGTTTTCCGGTCCTGGTTTTGGAGGAGTTTCTCCCGGCCGGTTTTACCAGGTCCTTTGCAATGGCCATCTCTACTGCTTCGTCCAGGGTTCGTACCGGAATAAAACGGATTTTGCGACGTACGGTTTTTGGTATCTCCGAGAGTTCGGGCTTGTTTTTTTCGGGAATGATAATTGTGTTGATCCCGAAACGCAGGGCACCTATGGCTTTTTCCCGCAATCCGCCCACAGGCAGCACTCTTCCCCGAAGTGATATTTCTCCTGTCATGGCCACGTACTTGTCCACCGGTTTTCCCGTAAGCGCGGAGATAAGCGCGGTGGCCATTGCGGTTCCCGCTGACGGACCGTCCTTGGGAATGGCGCCTGCAGGCACGTGAATATGGATATCGGTATTGTCAAAGAGATTTTTCTTTATCCCGAGTTCGGTGCGGTGGGCCCTTGCATAGCTTACAGCCGCCCGGGCCGATTCCTGCATCACCTCGCCCAACTGACCGGTGATTATCAGCTCTCCCTTGCCCTCGAGCAAAGAGACCTCCACATAGAGGATCTCCCCGCCCACCTGGGTCCAGGCCAGGCCGGTGGCAAGGCCGACCTGGCTTTCCTCCTGGTCGAGTTCCGGAATGTACTGCGGCGGACCGAGATAGGTATGAAGATTTCCGCGCGTAATCCTGAACGGTCCCTGCCCGTCTTCCGCCATTTTCCTTGCCACTTTCCGGCAAATGGCGGCGATTTCGCGTTCCAGGTTCCGCAGTCCGGCCTCGGAGGTATGTTCCGATATAATCCTGTATAAAGCCTCCCGGCTCAATGAGAGGTCCTTTTCAGTGATACCGTTTTCCGAAAACTGGCGCGGCAACAGATAACGCTCCGCAATAACCGCCTTTTCCTCCTCGGTGTATCCCGGCATCTGAATGACTTCCATCCTGTCAAGCAGTGCCGAAGGGATCGTGTCGGTCATGTTGGCCGTAAGGATGAAAAGCACGTTTGACAGATCAAACGGCATGTTTATGAAATGGTCGCTGAAATTAACGTTCTGCTCTGGGTCCAGGGCTTCGAGAAGCGCCGAGGAAGGATCACCCCGGAAATCCATGCCTATTTTGTCGATCTCGTCCATCATGAATACCGGGTTGTTTGAATTGCAGTATTTAAGGCCCTGCAGAATCCTTCCAGGCATGGCGCCGATGTAGGTACGGCGATGTCCGCGGATTTCGGCTTCATCGCGTATACCTCCGAGAGACAGACGGAAAAACTTCCTGTTCATAGCGTTTGCAATGGATTGTCCAAGAGAGGTTTTGCCCACCCCGGGCGGGCCGACAAAACACAGGATCTGTCCTTTTTTATCCGGATTCATCTTTCGCACGCTCAAATATTCAAGAATCCGGTCCTTGACCTTATCAAGCCCGTAGTGGTTTTCGTCGAGCACCGATTTTGCATGCGGGATATCGATTACGTCCTTTGTGGACCGGCTCCAAGGCAAATCCACCAGCCAGTCCAGATAAGTACGGACAATGGTGGCTTCAGAAGAGTCGGGATGCATCTGCTCCAGGCGCTTTATTTGCTTTTCAGCCTCTTTTGCGGCCTCTTTGGGCATTTTTGCCTTCTTGAGGCGTTTTCTGTATTCATCGACCTCCGCGGATCGATCATCCTGCTCGCCGAGTTCCTTGTGTATAGCCCGCACCTGCTCCCGCAAAAAATAATCGCGCTGGTTCTTGGATATCTCGTCGCGCACGTTTGACTGGATCTTGGCCTGGACCGTGGACAACTCCACTTCACGGGCAAGATAATTATTGACC
>JAIPDT010000130.1 GCA_021737545.1 Desulfobacteraceae bacterium | reverse complement strand
TTTTCTCATCCTGGGAGCGCTTCTTATCGGCTGCTTCCTGCACCTTTTCAACCAGCTGATCAATTTCGCAGGGCTTCATCAGGTAATCAAAGGCACCCGTCTTCATGCCCTCAATGGCGGATTCAATAGTGGCATGGCCGGTGAGCATGATCACTTCGATGAGCGGATACTTCTTTTTCATCTCCTGGAGCACCTCAAGCCCGTCCATACCGGGCATTTTCACATCCAGGATCATGACTTCCAGGTTACGGTTACTGGACACCTTTTCCAGGGCCTCCTTGCCGCTGTAAGCTGTCAGCACCTTTAAACCCCGCTTTTCCAGTCGCTTGGTCGTGGTGTCAATGAATTCGGCCTCATCATCAACAAGCATCACGAATGGTTTGCTCATGTCTGACTCCTTGTTGGATTATATTTTTGTTTTCTCGCCTTAATCCCCTTTCTGAAACGGGATCCATATTCGAAATCTTGTTCCTTCCCCTACTGTGCTGTGCACATCAATATTTCCCCCAATCTTCTGAACAATGCCGTAACAGATGGACAGGCCCAGACCGGTTCCCTTGCCCACCGGCTTGGTCGTGAAAAAAGGATCGAATATACGCGACAGGTTCGACTCCGGAATACCCGGACCATCGTCCTCAACTGTGATGACGATATGATCTTTTTCCAGCCGGCTGAGCTTGGTGGCGATATGAATGGTTCCCCCGGAGTTACCAATGGCATCAATGGCGTTGTTGATCAGGTTGAGCATGACCTGCTGCATCTCAGCGGGTGAAAGCGTCACGTAAGGCAGCTTCGGCTGAAATTCCGTGGTAATCGTGACCTTGTTGTATCTGGCCATCTGGGCGGAAAGATCCACAATCTCCCGGATCAGGTCATTGAGCTGAACATCTTTTACAGTAGTGTCGGTTTTTCTTGCAAAGCTCAGCAGCTTGTGGGTAATCTCCTTGCATCGCCTTCCCTGGGTGCCGATCTGGCGCAAAGCCCGCTGAAATTCAGACAGATTCTCGCTTTCCGCGAATTCCTCTTCTTCCAGCAGATCCTCGATCCACCCGGCTTCTTCAACCATGATCGCCACCGGATTATTGATTTCATGGGCAATTCCGGCTGCCAGCTCACCCACTGAAGCCAGCTTGCCGGCCTCGATCATCTGTTGATTGAGTTTTTCTTTTTCCTTGTCCGCTCTCATGATTCTCCGAACCGTCCTTTTAGTCATTACAAATGCCATCATGATGATACCCGATCCGCCCAGCAGGAAAATGATGCCCGATATCCGGAACACCCGGGATACATCTTCAAACGCATCCGCGATTTCCTGCTTGAATATCAGCAGCCAGTCCCCGTCTTTTAATTCGGCAATCGCATAAAGAGATTCCTTTCCCGAGTCATCATCGACGTGTTCAATGATTTCAACGGACTGCTTCGAATCTTTTACCTGATCGACAAAATAATCATACGACTCCTGCCAGCGCGCTTTTTCCACCGCCGGCCGGGTCTGAAACCGGCCTTCCCGGTTGACAATAAACGCATGTCCGGTTTCCCCCACCCGGAGGTTTTCCACCAGGGTATTAAAGGACCGGAAATCAATGGTGGCCCGGAGAATATAAACCGAAGGCGCATACTGCCTGCGCACCGTGATAATGAAGTGCGGGCTTCCGCGCAGCCCCATGAACACGTCGCTGATAAAGAAATCGCGGTTAATGGCCCGCTTGAACCAATCCGCTTCCAGATACTGCACATTATTCAATTCATATGGCCCGGCATAGGCCAGCTGCTTGCCGGATTCATCCACCACGCCAAGATCGACAAACACATCGCCGTATTCTTCCTGCAGCTGCACAAGCTTTTCCTGCAGGAGCGTCTTGTCAGTCAGTTTTTCAATCCCGGTGCTTTCCACCAGGTATTGGATATTGGACAGCTTTTCGTTTAAAAATGTATCAATGTTCTGTTTGTGCTTCTGCACCAGTTCTTCGAGGTGAGCATATGTTTTTTCATGATAGGAATTGCTGAACTGGAATAACAGGATCGCGATTACCAGGATCATCGGGGTAAATGACACCGTGATCATTGTTATGATCATGTTTCTCCGCAAATGACCATAATAAGCGCTGTCCGTCTGCTCCGCCTCGCTCATAATCTTCCTGGCGGGAGGAATCGCCTGATTTTGATTGGCATTCTCCAATTGTTCGCTCCAAGGCTTATTCCGGTTCGGCCAAGGCTGCACATACTCCCTGGGAGGCAAAATTTTTTCAATTAGCCCATTTGGATGAAGATGTCAATTTTATTCCGAATATTAAGTGTTCACAAATAGTACTATGAAACAGACGGCATTGTAAATACGGAATGAAACAAAAACAAACACGAAATCTGCTTAGACTTTACCGATTTTAAAACCGTCTTTTTATTTCACAGACATATAACAACTCATATGGCAAAAATTATGCCTTACACGAAATTATTTCGGAATCATCAATAAAGCGCCTGTTTGCATATGCCGCAATCCCTTTCTTTTCCTTTCCAGGAAAAACCCCGCGCCAGAGAAGTGCCACAAATCTTTACACCATGTAAAAAGATGCTTTGCTTGACCTCCAAAAATTTCGACTGCAACTGTAAACCAACCGCGCCCGGTTGCAACCGCTGATACCCGGACCAGAATTTTTGCGCTGGCACATCAATTGCATATTTATGTCCTCAGAACAGACCCATTAAAATCAACTGATATTCACCGAATCCAAAACCCCATGAAAGGAACAAGGCCATGCGAAAAAATATTTTTCTCAAAACCCGTATGTTTGTCTTTGTTTTGTTTGCCGGTATCGGTCTTATGATATTTGCGGGCGCCGCGCCTGCCGGTGCGGAAGCCCATCCGCTGCGCTTCAGCTGCTCAGCACAGATGCACACAGCGTTCGGCCAGACATTTTTTGATGCATTTACGGATCAAACCGGCATTGAAGTGGATTTGTATGTTTGTTCCTCGGATACGGCCCTGGAACGGCTGGCAAATGATGCTGCCGACCTGGCCGGCTTGACCAAAGGACTCTATCACCGGCACCAGGCCTACGGTTACCATGAAATGCAATTTGCCAAAGACCCGCTGGTCCTGTTTACCAATCAGAAAGTCGGTGTCAAATCCTTGAGCCGGGAGCAGATCCAGGGAATTTTCTCCGGAAGATACAGCAACTGGAAAGAGGTGGGCGGCAAAGATCATCCCATTGTCACCATCATCCCGGGGCAGCATACCGGCGCCCACTGGAATTTCCGCTCCGAGTTCATGCGGGGCATGCATATCACCTATGATTTCATGTCTTACAAATCCGCAGCCGTGGTCCGGGCCGCAAAGGTCTATCCGTACGTGATTTCCTTTCTCACCCGGGCGGCGGTCTACAATGAAGGCGACCTGAAAGTGCTGGATGTGGATGGAATCTCACCGGATTCCCCGGATTACACGTATTTTCAGCCTTTTTCTTTTGTTACCAAGGGCAAGCCGGAAGCCCAGGCCAAGGCACTCATCGATTTCACCGTAAGCGGCGAGGGCAAGAAAATTCTGGAGGAAAAGGGGGTTATTTATATAGCCGATTAACACCGCGCCCCGACGCATGCCGTCCGAAATACGGCTTTACCATATAATAAGCCCTTTTCCCGGTTCCCCCGGAAAAAGGGCTTATGCATTTCTTTTCTGATGGAAAGCTCAAACTACTACAACCGGGCCTGTACCTGCCTGCTATTCCCCCTGGCAGCATGCGGTTTGTCGGCAACCTCGATGACCGAATTCCGACCGCCGAACGGATTGCCGCAGGACTGGCTGTTGCCCGGGTCAAGCCACCAGTTCCCGTCCACACAGAACTTGTATTCATATCGACCCCGCGGCAGCATCATGATTTTTTCCCAGAACCCCCCGGGTTTTCTTTTCATAAAATCCTTCCGGGTATCCCAGCCATTAAAACTCCCGCTGATGAAGACTTCGGTGGCCTCCGGCGCGGTGAGCCGAAAAACGACCCGCTTTCGTCCCTTATTGGAATTGCTCATAATTGCCCCTCCTTGTTGGCATTGCTCATAATTCCCCCCTGTTTTCTCTTGCCTGTGAATTCATGCAAAAATGAATCATTGATCCCAAAGCCCTGCCGTCAACAGGACCTCCCGGAGGATCTTAGAAAAAATTTTTCGCAACACAAAGCGGGTTTCATGTTGCTGCAACCGGAAAATAACGCTCAAAGCAGCCGGTGCAGAGGGCATTCACATTTAAAATGCACACCCCCGCCTCCTTTGCACCGGCTGTCCGAGCGCGAAAACAAAGCTCCGGATTATGAAAAGCCGATCAATTCGTCCATGGCAACGTAAAAACAAAACGGATCCAGCAACCCGGCTCGGACTCCGCCCGGATTGATCCCCCATGCCGACGGATGATTTCTCTTGTGATAAACAGCCCCAGTCCCGTACTCCGGGAGCTTTGCCTTTCCCTGTCAAACCGGACAAACTTGCCGAAGAGTTTTTCGACCTCTCCGGGCCGAAGGCCTTTGCCCTCGTTGTACACTTCAAATTCGTGCAAATTTTCTGCCAGCTTGTAACCGATCCTGATGCGCCCCTCCTGCCGGCCGTATTGCACGGCATTGTCCAGGAGGTTCTTGAACACAATACGGATTAACTCCGGGTCTGCCATCAGGTAAAGGGATTCGGGAAGCCGATTTGCCACCTGCATCCGCTTCTGCTCGATAGCGGGCCGCAACTCTTCGAGTAGCGGAGCGATCACATCATTGATGAGTTCGATTTCCCTGGTCTCGACTTTCAGCTCTCCTTTTTCGATGCGGGAGAGGTCCAGGTAATTGCGCGTCATGACCACTGCCGTATGAATGCTGCGGGAAATGTTTTTAGTCAACGTTTCCTGGGACGAAGTCAGTTCTCCGGCAAATCCCTGCTCCAGAGCCCGGGCCGAGGTGTAGATCACGCCCAGGGTATTTTTCAGTTCATGGGACACAAATCCGAGCATATCCAGGTAACTGGCGTTTAATCGCTGCAGCGAATCGTTGGTCCGCGCCAGCTCCTTGTTGGCGGCCTGGATTTTCTCTTCTCTTTCCCGCAGGCTATCGGCCATGGCGTTAAAGGATCTTGTCAGATCCCGGACCTCGTCATTCTGGGAAGGCTCCGGCACCTGCATGTAGAAATCGCCTGCCTCAATCTTTGCGGCCGCGTCTGCCAACCGCCTGACAGAGCCCGTCATCCGGGCCGAAAAGATGCCGCCCACGCCGAGCACAAAAAGGGAAAGCACCAGACACATGACGCCGTAGAGTTTCCACAGCGACATTTTCAGGTCTTCATACTTTTGGGCAAGTACCCCCACGTAAAGGATCCCGATGGTTTCGCCCTCCAGGTTGTGGATGGGATCATAGGCGCTGATGTACCAGTCGTTGACCACAAAAGCGCGGTCGTAAAAACTCCGGTCGTTCTCCAGGACCTGGTCATAGACCTCGGCGCTCACCCGGGTGCCGATCGCCCTGTTGCCTGCCTGGGTGGTGACATTGGTGGCGATTCTCGTATCCCACTGAAAGAAGGTCACGGTTCCCAGGTGACGGCCGTTATATTGCTTGTCCTCGAACACCATGGAACGGATTCGGTCCACCAGTTCATAATTACGGTTTAAAAGGATGCCGGCGTAGAGAGCGCCCATTATATTGCCCTGTTCATCGCGGATCGGTGCGGCGGCCACCAGGCACATACCTGCGGACTCCGAATCCTTGGCCCTTGGCTTGGCCTTTGGGGTGGACTTGAAAACAATGAAGGCGCTTTCCTCCAGGTTGCCCCCCTCGGCCTGCAGGCGCCGGGCGCCTAAAACGGAAAATCCGCTGACGGTTTCGCCCCTGAGTGCTCTGGAGACAAAAGGGCCATTGGTAAGATAATCGCCGGTATGATAAGGCGATACGGTCCGGAGGATGACCCGGCCTTTACTGTCGGTCATGGAAAAAAATCAAACCCGGACTGCAGGCGGGCCTCTTCCAGATCCGCACGAAAAGCGCCGGATGACGGGTTGTTATAGGCGTCTTCCACCCGCTTTCCGGTGGCAAGAATGCTTACAAACAGTCGAAGGTTCTCCTGCTCTTGCTGGAGCACGCTCCATGCGGAACGAAGGTCCAGGCTTACCCGGCGCTGGGCTTCGGCAAGCACATTGCGGTTGATCAGCCAGGCCCCCAGGACCCCGCACAGCACGCCGAAAAGCATGATCACCAGAACAAAGTTCAGAAATATGCGCTTTCTGATCCCAAGCCGCATTGTCACCCCGCACATTGTAAATCAGGATCGGCCCGGTTGCCGGGCGGGCGGTTATCTGTATCGGGTATGCACATACTCAATCCGATTGGAAACCGAGAACAGCATCTACATTGGCAACAAATCGTTGATATATGCCCTTTTCCGCGGCTTCAAAACGAGAAGTGAAATCCGGATCCACGGCTCCCTGTGCAACAGCTGTTTTCTGCAGCCACCGAATAATCCCGCAGGCATCGACCTTCTGCGGGCAGGCCGAGGTGCAGCTTCCGCAGCCGATGCACAGCCAGATCATCGGGGATTTGAGAAGCTCGGATATCATGTCAAATTGCACCAAGCGAATAATAAGCTGGGGATCAAATACCCGGCGGCTGACAAAAATAGGACAGGCGCTGCCGCACTCGCTGCAGTTGAAACACAAAAATGCAGTGGCCGGACTTCCGTGTGCAGACCGATTTTTATCCCGCGCCTGAAACGGCGGCAACCGGCATGTAAAATCAGAGGGCAAGCCATGCATAAACTTGAATGCAGCCTCGGCCCGGGCATATTGCAGCTGCGTGCATGCAGCCCGGCAATCCTCCCTGACCGATCGCCTGAAGACCCCCTGCCGCACAGCCTCCCTACGGGCATAAGCTGCAACCTGGTCCGGTTTTACCCGATTGGTGCAAACGCTGCTGCAGCGGCGGCAACCAAGGCAGTACCAGATTTCAGGGTTACAAGCCAATTCATCCAGTAAGCCCAGATATGCCATTCTGACCAGCTTTTGCGGACGAAGCCGGTTGGTGCGGATATTGACCGGGCATTGCGCATCACAAGCCCCGCATGTCCAGCACATGAAGCTCTCGGCATGGCTCCCCTGCTCCACGCGCCGGCGTCCCGATGGATCTGGTTTTATGGAAAAACCGGCGGTCATGTTTCTGCTTCTTTCTTTCTGCGCGGCGGCTCGCCCTTCATGACGATTTTTTCATTCGCCTCTGCGGGCTTCCGGTATACCAGTTCCTGATAAAGACACTTTTGGGGGCATGATTCCACACAGATACCGCAATAAACACAAACAAAGGGATCGCATACCCACAGCCCCTCTTTTTTATCCACCGAAAGGCAGCCGGTGGGACACTTGAGGGCGCATATGCCGCAAAATGTGCATTTTTCAATGTCAACGCCCAGTTCTCCGCGAACTCCGCTCCAGGGCTCCCGGGTTTCAAATGGATACAGCCGAGTGGCCTTGTCCGTAATCAGGTTGCGCAGGATATTGGGGGTCATTTTAAACATCGCGCCCGCCTTTCTATCTTTCCGTGCAGCTGATGCACGGGTCAATGGACAATACAACCACCGGTACATCAGACAGATACAATCCCGGCAGAATTGCCAGCAGTGCCGGCAGATTTGCAAACGTCGGGGTCCGGATGCGCAAACGTTCCAGTTTTTTCTGCCCTTTGGACCTGATATAGTATAATACTTCTCCTCTGGGCTGTTCCACGCGGGAAATGGCCTCCCCTTCCGGGGGCGCGCCCTTGACCCTGGCGGCGATATCTCCGGCAGGGATCTTGCCGGCTGCCTGGCGGATGAGATCGATGCTGGCAAGGGTCTCCTTGAAGCGGACTTTGCATCGGGCCCAGCTGTCGCCGGCTTCTTCGGTGATCGGTTCGAAATCAAGTTCTCCGAGCGCAGCATATCCCAACTGGCGCATATCTCTTGCCACCCCGCTTGCCCGAAGGGTCGGCCCCACGGTCCCCAGGTCAATCGCCTGCTGGCTTGTAAGCACCCCCCGACCGACCGTTCTTTTTTTCACCGTGTAGTCATCGAGCAGCGTGGGGCCCAGTCGGCGCACCTCCCGCTTGACGTTTTTCAACTCGGAGAGAATCCATTCAATCTGGTCGTCATCCAGGTC
>JAIPDT010000014.1 GCA_021737545.1 Desulfobacteraceae bacterium | reverse complement strand
TCGGCCTGGCGGCGGCAAAAAAGCTCGCCGCCTGCGGCATGAACCTGTGCATAGTGCATCGCGACCGTAAAAGCGCCATGAAGAGAATAGAGCCGGAGTTTGACAGGCTGCGCGAAACCGGAGTCGGGGTAATAACCTTCAATCTTGACGGACTTTCAGAAGAGGGGCGTACCCGTGTATTGGACGGACTTTCGGATAAACTCGGGGATGCCGGAAAGGTGCGTCTTCTGCTGCACAGTGTTGCATTCGGCAATCTTAAACTGCTGGGTCCGTATCCGGGCTCAGAAGCCCCGTCCTCGGCGCGGAGCAAAATTGCAGAAGAAGCCGGCCTGTCAGCAAGCCGCGTGGACGAAATAGTAAACAGCGCTTTTGCCGAGGGGTATAACGCCGTTTATACCCTGGTCGACGATGCAGATGATTACAGCAACCGGCAATTTCTCGGGTCCGAGGATTTTTCCCGTACCCTGCATGCAATGGGATACAATATTGTGGAATGGGTTCAGGGCATTATAAGCCACGGTCTTTTTGCCAAAGACGCCCGGGTGCTGAGTCTTACCAGCGAGGGAAACAGCGTGGCATGGAAAGGATATGCAGCCATTTCCGCCGCCAAGGCTGTGCTCGAATCGGTATCCAGGGCAATGGCCGTGGAATTCGCCCCCTCCGGCATCCGTACGAACGTCATCCAGGCCGGGATCACAGATACCCCGGCTTTGCAGGCCATACCCGGAAGCGCACGTATCCGGGCTCAGGCGGCACTGCGCAATCCTTTCGGGCGCTTGACCACACCCGAAGATGTGGCAAATGTCATCTGTCTTTTGTGCACGGACGAGGCTGCATGGATCAACGGTGCGATCATCTGCGCGGACGGCGGCGAAAGGATCGGATGACTAAAAATGTTATATCTGCACGGGCTGGGACATTTTCACCCTGAAAATGTAATCACCAACAGGTTTATCAGCGAACTTGACATAGGCAGCGACGAAGAGTGGATCCTGGAGCGGGTGGGCATAGCCGAGCGCCGCACGTCGTTGCCCCTGGACTATATCCGCAGGACAAAAAATTGCGATCCCAGGGCGGCCCCGGAAGCAAGCACCCATACCCGCGCCGAGGCCGGCGCCGGGGCGGGGCGGATTGCACTTCAAAGGGCCGGGTTGGATGCCGGGGATATCGGGATGGTGGTTTCAGGAACTTCAACCCCGCATTATACCATTCCCGCCGAAGCCGCCATTATTGCGGCAGAGCTGGATATCGAAGCACCATGCCTTGATATCAACGCAGCCTGCTCTACTTTTGTGGTCCAGCTGGCCCATATTGATGCAATGGATCCTGCACGGACCCCGTCGTTTATCCTGGTGCTAAATCCTGAAAACTATACACACGCGGTGGATTACTCGGATCGCAAAGTGGCGCCGCTGTTTGGCGACGGTACAAGTGCGGCTGTTATTTCCGCGCGCGAGCCTTCGAAGATGACCCTTGAGTGCTTTGATTACGGCTCCCGGCCGGCAGGCTGGGACCGGGTCAGAATCCCGACCTGCGGTCATTTTTATCAGGACGGAAATTATGTTCAGCGATTTGCCATCCGCACGGCCACAGAAGGGGTAAGAAAGCTTCAGGATCAATATCCTCTGCACAGAAACCGGTTCAAGTTTGTAGGCCACCAGGCCAATTTCATGATGCTGTCAACGGTTTGCCGCAGGTGCGAGATCCCGCAGGCTCGTCACCTGCACAATGTTGCTGATTTCGGAAATACAGGTTCTTCAAGTGCTCCGACGGTATTGAGTCAGAATTGGGAACGTCTCGGCGGAGGTGACCATATCGCCGTGGCAGTAGTAGGCTCGGGCCTGACCTGGGGACATGCATTGTTGAAAATTGAATCGGATGAATGTTAAATGAAATACAACGAGTTTCTCCGGCAAAAAAACTTTAATCTCGAGCAGCTGATAGCATTTTCCTACGGCAGGCTTATCACTGATCCGCCGGAAGGTTTGGAAGCCCGGCTGCCAGCCCCCCCTTTTCTGATGGTCGACCGTATTGTCTCGATTGAAAGCAACGGCAATAAGGGCGGGATCGTGGCAGAACAGGATATCCGGCTGGATGCATGGTATTTCCAGTGCCATTTTCCGGGTGATCCGGTACAGCCCGGATGTCTGGGGGTGGATGCGGTATGGCAGCTACTTGGTTTCTACGGGGTCTGGCGCGGAGGTATCGGCTCTGGCCGTGCATTGGGATGCGAGGAGGTGGTGTTCAACGGTCAGATTCGCCCCCATAATAAAGTGGTACGTTTTGAAATAGATGTGGTGCGTTTCCGGGATATGAAAAGCAGCGGATCGTGTATAGTGATGGCAAACGCGGTCATTTTCGCCGACGACAAACAGGTTGTTACAATTAAAAAGGCAAGATCCGGAATTTTTAAAGGTATTGCATATAAGAACTATCCTTATCCGGAGGATGACAAGGATCTTGATGAGATAGACGGAAACTAGTTTTTGGTAGAATCGTAAAAAGTCCTTTCTGAGCGACATCTGAGCATTTTAATCGCGCTCAAAATGCTCACGGAGCGAAGAAATCGACTTTTTACGAAACCATTAAGCCTAAATTCCGTGGAAAAGGTCAACCAATTATGACAGATAATACAGATAAGCCGGTAGCCCTCGTTACCGGCGGTGCAGGAGGCATTGGTTCGGCCTGCTGCAGGGCACTTTCCGCCAAAGGTTTTCGGGTGGGGATTCATTTCAGAAAAAGCCGGGAGCCGGCTGAAAAACTTCTGTCCGAAATAGAGGGGGGCGGTTTTCTTCTTCAGGCCGACCTTGGCGACACTCAGCAAATAGATGCCATGGTCAAACAGATCAAGGATGAAGCCGGAAGGCTGGATGTTCTTGTTAACAATGCCGGCATATCCGTAAATGAGCCGATATATTCCATGAAAATTGACTCGTTTGACGCTCAGCGTGTCGTTACAAGAGGTGCATGGTATCTGACCAAACGGGTGCTGCGGGTGTTTATGCTTCGACGCTCGGAAGGAAGGATTGTTAATATATCCAGCGTGGTGGGCCATACCGGAAACGCAGGCCAGATAGCCTACACCATGGAAAAGGCGGCCATTGACTCCATGACCAGGTCGCTTGCAAAGGAGGTCGCCGGCCGCAATATACTGGTCAATTCCGTGGCCCCGGGCTTTATTGATACGGAGATGACAGGCGAACTCTCCGAGGAAATCCGGCAGCAAATCCTTGAGAACACACCTCTGGGACGCATCGGAAGACCGGAAGAGGTGGCAGAAGTGGTGGCATTTCTTGCCACGGGCGGAACTTATATTCAGGGAAGTGTAATTCATGTAAACGGAGGGATGTACGGTGGCTGATTCGTCTATGGTAAGTCAGATTTTTGATTTGATCCCTCAACAACGGCCCTTCCGGTTTATCGACGATATCCTGGAAGTTGACGAGAATAAAATTACTGCAGTATACAGGTTCCGGGAAGACGAATACTTTTACGAGGGCCATTTCCCCGGTCATCCTGTAACCCCCGGCGTGATACTGATTGAGACCATGGCGCAGGCCGGGGTTGTAGCCCTGGGGATCGGGATACTTTTGCATCAGCAAAAGCCGGTCTCCGAGATAAGTACGATGAAGACGCTGTTTACTTTTGCGGAATCCATTGAATTTACCGGTTTGGTGGCCCCGGGAGAAAAAGTGGTCATTTCCGGGGAAAAAATATATTTCCGCAGGGGCAGCATCAAAACAAGGGCCGGAATTGCTCGCGAAAACGGGGAATCCGTATGCACCGGCGTTCTTATGGGAACAGGAGTCAATCTCGATGTATAACAGAGTGGTGATTACCGGAATGGGGGTGGTAAGCCCCAATGCCATTGGTCTTTCAGAGTTTGAACAGGCCATTCGCCAGGGGAGATCGGGGATAAAGTTTATCCCCAGACTGGAGAATCTTAAATTCGGCTGCCGTATCGGCGGCATACCGCCGAATTTTGAGGACTCGTGCGGTCAGTATTTTCAAAATTGGCGGCAGCAGTCTTTTTTCAGCGAAACCATACGGTATGCTGCGGTATCGGCAATGAACGCCTGGCAGAATGCCGGATTTTCTCTGCCGGCCGACGATGACCCTCCGGACTGGGATACGGGTACGGTTTTCGGATGCGGCATCTCGGACATGGAGGTAATTGCATCAGAAGTGGTGCCGACCGTGAATGAAGGAAGAGTGCGCAGGCTCGGCACGCGGGTGGTGGAGCGAGTTATGGGAAGTGCCACCAGTGCAAGGCTTGCCGGTATTCTTGCCCTTGGCAACCAGGTTACTTCGAATTCCTCGGCATGCAGTACAGGATCCGAGGCAGTGGCGGAAGCCACCTGGAAGATCCGGATCGGACGGGCCAAAAGGATGGTCGCAGGAGGTGCCGAAGGGGCCTCGCCCTATACCTGGAGCGGTTTTGATTCCATGCGGGTGCTTGCGCGCAAGTTCAACGAAGACCCTGAAAAGGGTTCCAGGCCAATGAGCGCATCAGCATGCGGTTTTGTGCCGGGCGCCGGATCTGCAGCCCTGGTTCTGGAAGATCTTGAAACCGCATTGGCCCGTGGCGCCCGTATTTATGCAGAAGTTCTGGGTGCAATGGTCAACAGCGGCGGCCACAGAAACGGCGGATCCATGACAGCGCCCAACCCGGAAGGTGTTCAGCGCTGCATCCGGGGTGCTGTTGAGGATGCCGGCATTGATGCCGGGGAAATAGATGCCATAAACGGTCATCTGACCGCGACCTTTGCGGACCCTCACGAGGTCAAAAACTGGTCTGCAGCACTTGAAAAGGGTCCGGAGCGGTTCCCCTGGATTAATTCCACAAAATCCATGATAGGCCACTGCCTGGGCGCTGCTGGTGCTATTGAAACAGTGGCTGCAGTCCTGGAACTTGTTAAGGGATTTCTGCATCCTTCGATCAACTGCGAAGACCTGCATCCGGAATTAGAAGAGTTTGCAGGGAGTGTGGTTCGCGAATACATGGAAATACGGGAACTTAAAACAATCGCCAAGGCATGTTTCGGATTCGGGGATGTGAACTCATGTCTTATATTGCGAAAATGGGAAAACAGTGGCAGTGGTAAGTGATATGTGATATGTGATATGAAGATTGACAGTCTCGTAAAAAGTTAATTTTTAGATGGCAAAGTAAAAAGTTCAAGATCAAGGCGCGCAAATATCGAGGAATGCAGCGTACTTAATCGTACGTGAAATTCCGAAGATATGCAGCGCAACGCAGATATTGGACTTTTTACTTTGCCATCAAGATTCATTAATAAAATACGGAGGGAAAAATGGATAAAGATCAGATTTTCAACGATGTCATCGGCATTATAAAGGAGTATGTAAAAGATAAGTCGCGGCTGGAAAACGTGGATATGGACACCTCCATTCTCGATGATCTCAAGGTCAACTCAGCAAGGCTGGTAGATATCATTATTCAGTTCGAGGATACTTTTGACATTGAGATCGAGGATGACGATGCGGATAACATTCGCACCATAGGCGATGCGGTAAACTATATTGCAGGCCGGCTGCAGTCGGATCAGACCGTCAAATAAGCTTATGGAAGATCAGATAAAGCGATCCCTTGATCTCCAGGAAGCCCTGGGCCGGTTTGCAGTGCTGTTTACCGCTCCATTGATTTTTCTCGTCATCAGGCTGGTGGGATATAGGGTACGCAATCTGGTGCGGATCCGGCGAAGGGTAAACGAGCTGATGCGGCGCCACAAAGGGCCGTGGCTGATCTGCGCCAATCACCTCACCTTGATCGATTCTTTTATACTGGCATATGTCATGTTTCCGGCATACAGGTACATGATTCATTTCCGCCTTGTGCCGTGGAACATGCCGGAATACATGAATTTTAACCGCAACCGGGTGGTGGGGGGATTCTGCTATCTTACCAAGTGCATTCCTGTTGTGCGGGGCGGAGATCGGGACGTGGTGAATCTGAGCCTGGAAAAGTGCGTCCGGCTCCTTTACAAAGGGGAGAATCTTATGATTTTCCCGGAAGGCACGCGTTCGCGTACAGGCAGGATAAATACCAGCGACTATACCTACAATGTAGGCAAATGGTTCTGCAATATTGAAAATGTTAGGGTAATGTGCATATATCTTCGCGGGGACCATCAGACCACCTACGGTGATTTTCCAAAGTTCGGTGAAAAGTTTACCGTAATGGTGGAACAGTGCCGGCCGTATACGAATCTTAGGGGCTTGCGCGCCTACCGGGCCTGCGCCGGCCAGATCATTGAACATCTTGCCGATATGGAGAAAAGATATTTCGCTTCACGTTGGCAATGATATAGTGGATCTGCATGCCGCCGAAACAGCGGATAAAACCGGGGATATTCGGTTTGTCCGCAGGGTCTTGACCGGGGCTGAAAGACGTTGCTTTGGCCGGGCCGAGTCCCCTGACATATACCTGTGGGCGGTGTGGGCAGCCAAGGAAACCGCCTACAAGGCTCTTGTAAAGGCCAACCCTGACGTCGCCTCGTGGCCACGGCATTATGATGTGGTCTTTGAGGACGACATTTTTCGGGCCCCGTGCCCTGCCATGGTTAAAACTCCTCTGGATCCGGTCAGGGTGCTGCTATTTGTAAACAGAGAATACATCCACTGTATCGGCGGCACACCGGGCGTAGTTTGTCCGGATACGATTATACGGGGTGTGGAGAAAATTGATTCAGGGATTAGCTTCTTTACGGGTTCGGATCCGGAGCTTGAATCCGCGGCCGTGAGACGGGCGGCCGTCAGGAGCATTTCCGAATTCATGAATCTGTCTGCTGCGGATATTGGAATCAGACGTCACAGGAGCATAAAAGGACTCGGCCCGCCTATGGTCTATATCAGGACAAATGCCGCAGAGATTGACATAAGCCTCAGTCATCACGGCAGATTCGCGGCATTTGCCTTTCAGAGCGCCATGGAAAGCTAAAAGAACAATAAGTTTATTTGTTGAGTCATGGAAAGGAGGTTAATATGAAAATAATGGTGTGTTATACCGGATCCGGTGAATCGCGCGAGGCGCTTTATACTGCAATCCAGCGGGCAAAAGCGATGAATGCCGGGATTTATCTGGTGGCATCGCTGGAAAAAGGGACCGAAGAGGAGCAAAAAACCATAGGCCAGCTTGAACAAGCATTAAAAGCCGGTGAAAATAAGTTGAAAAAGGAGGGCATTCCTTGTGAAACCCATCTGCTGGTGCGCGGAATGGCCCCTGCTGAAGACCTGTTGTCTTATGCCGCAGAACAGGAGATAGATGAAATGGTAATCGGAATACGCAAGCGTTCCAGGATGGGCAAGCTGATTTTCGGCTCCACCGCCCAGTACCTGATTCTAAACGCCCCATGCCCGGTGCTGACTGTAAAAAAATCCCCATAATCCTCCATCCAAACCTTCCAATCCGGCCGCAGTCCGCAAGAGATTCATGGAGCAGCCCGTAGCAGCGGGGCTTTACCTTTGCTATTAGTTTTCCCGGTCCAGTTTCTTTTTCTTGATTTTTTCCAGAAGCGTGGTGCGCTTCATGTTAAGCAGCCGGGCAGCCTCCTTTTTATTCCAGCCGGTGGCGCTAAGGGCCTTTAAAATGAGCTGTGCTTCGTATTCACTGGTCATGGCGTGAAAATCCATGGCCTGCTCCCCGGGATTGTTTTCGATTTTCACATCAGGTTTTCCCCCGGGATTTGCCGTCTCTGCGGCTGGTTCTTCTGCACTCCGGAATTTTTTGGGCAGAGCATCGGCATCAACCGTGTCTTCGCTGTGCAGGATACACATTCTCTGGACCAGATTCTGCAATTCCCGCACGTTTCCGGGCCAGTCATAGGCCTTGAGCCTTTCGGTCGCCCGGTCTGTAAACCCCAGCGGCGCGTTCCGCCGTCCTCTGTTATACATCAGCAGAAATTTTTCAATGAGTTGTGGAATATCTTCCGTGCGCTTTCTTAAAGGCGGCAGATTGATAGGCACCACGCTTAAGCGGTAATAAAGGTCTTCACGGAAGGTTCCGTTTTTTACAGCCTCTTTTAAGTTCTGGTTGCTTGCCGCAATCACCCTTATGTCTACTTCTATAGTGTGGACCGATCCAATGGGTTCAAATGCATGTTCCTGCAGAACACGAAGGAGTTTTGCCTGCATCCCCGGTTTCATATCCCCTATTTCATCTAAAAACAGGGTGCCATGGTCTGCATGCTGCAGTCTTCCTTTTTTGGCGCGATTGGCCCCTGTAAAAGCGCCTTTTTCATATCCGAAAAGTTCGCTCTCCAGAAGTTCTTCAGGAATTGCGGCACAGTTGACAGGAACAAAGCTATAGCGGTTTCTCTCAGGGGTCAGATCATGAATTGCCCGGGCCACCAGTTCCTTGCCGGTGCCGCTTTCTCCCCACAGCAAAACATTGCCGTAATTGCTGGCAGATATTTGTTCCATAGTTTTGAAAAGTTTTTTCATGGGACTGGATTCCCCTATGATCCCGAGGAACCCGTCGTGTTTTCTCAGGCGCAGGTTGCGCTGAAGGCTGATTTGGAGCAATCTTTGATGTTCAAGCGCATTTTTGACCACTTCCAGGATTTCCTGTTCATAGTAAGGGGTCTGGATATAGTAGCAGGTTCCGGCCTGGAGGGCTTCAATAATGCAGGTACGATCACCGCCGGGTATGATTGCTATGGGAACTACAGCCGGGTTGGCGCCGATGCCCTTTTGGATTAATTCCAGCCCTTTTTTCTCGGGCAAAAACAGGTCGGTTATCAGTAGCGTAATTTTATTAGGCTCGCTGATAAATTCCAACGCCTCTGTCGGTTTTTTGGCATGGTAAATTTCAGCTTCGGTCGAACTCTTTAAAAATCTGATCATCTTGCTCTCAGAGGTTTCCCCGGGCTCGACAACCAGAAGCGAAACGTTTTTCAGCATGTACCGCCCACTTTGTAAAAATATTCTCCTGAATTTGATTATAGTCAAATTACTGACATCCGCCGGAGTTGTCAAGAAGTCTTTCTGCTTGGAAAATGATTGAAAACCAAAAGTTCAAAATTTTTTCAGCGCTGGATTTTTGGGGGTTCACAATGGATTTGCCGGCTTGTTGGAAAACACTTTGGCCTTGGTTTTGCATCAAAGGCTTCCAGGAGGCGTATTATGGAAAAGACCGTTCAGGTGGTCGGATTTGCTTTAATATTGATCTGGGTCTGTAACAGCACAGCTTTGGCGGCACCGGCAAAGCTAAGGGAGATGACCGGCGCACAAACAGAAGATATGAGCCGGTTTTCCTTTGTTTTCGATCAGATGATACCCGAGTTTGAAGTGAAACAATCTGGGCAGAGAGTTCAAGTGGTTTTGCAGCAGACCAGGTTTGGGGCATCTTTTCAAAAAATTTCGGACAACGCGGTTTCAGCCCCCCTGGTACGGGTGGAAACCAGGGAGTCCGAGGGAAAAAGCGTGGTTGAACTCTATTTTCAGGATATTCCAGAATTCGTGGACGTGGCGGCCGATGCCCGGCATGAGCGCTTTACCGTAAATGTGTTCTGGGACCGAAAACGCATGAAAAGCCGTCCTGCTATCCTGGACCGTAAGATAGGCCGTTTAAAACCGATCCGGGACGGAACGGTGGCTGAAAAGGTAATAACTTCAGAATATTCGGGCCGCTGGATCGATTTTTTCAGGGATTTCGAGTGGCCCCCGAATATAGAGATCCCGATTCATTTTACATTCCCGGCGGGTCCGGGTCCCATGATCAAAGAAAACCGGGCATTTTTTCCTGAAAAACTCCAGGAGCCGGCCAAAAGCGGTTTATGGCACCAGGCCGAACAGCGTGTTGCCGGTTTGTTGGAAGAAGGCGCCGGAGGTCAGCAGGCTGACTTTTACCGGCTGTTTCTGGCCGAATGCCGGCTGCGGCAGAAAAAAAGCCAAAAGGCACGCGAAGTGCTACGGCGCATCGCTTCGGATTCGGACAATGATCCGATCAGGGCGTGGAAGGTCTATTACGAGGCATACGCCCTGGCTCTGGAGCAAAAGAACTTTCAGGCGGACCGCCTTGTGGAGCAGCATGAAAAGAGCGCTATGCAGGTAAATGGTCTAAAGCCCTGGTTTTCCATACTTGCAGCAGAGATTGCGCTTGCCATGGAAAATCCGCAAAAAGCGCTGCATTATCTGCAAGCAGATTGCAGGGATCAGGAGGAGTGCGTTCGCGCAAGTGTTTTGCGCCGTGCCGATGCATTTTATGAAAAGGGCCGCTTTGACAAAGCATTTGACGGATACGCAAATCTGGCTTCGGATTTGCATTTTTTCCGAAAACATCCATGCTCTTTGGCCAACTGGGCAACGCTTCTCTACAGGCAAAAGCAGAGATATGGGCGGGCATATCGATATTTTTTCCTTCTTTCCGAGGCGATTAAAGGGCAACTGCCGGAGCAGCAAAAGCTTGCTGACTTCTGGTCCGCCATGGCCCGGATTGGCGCAGGGCAGCCGCAGCGGGCACGACTGATGCTTTGGGAAATAGATGAAAATGCCGCTGGAACCGAACCGGGATTTCGGGCTTGGTTGAAACTTATGGACATGGATGTGATTGACAACCCGGAAGCTGATTTTAAAAGCCTGATCCCGGAGTACAAGGAGATCATAGAGCGGGCCGATATTCGGCAGGTGCGGGAAGAAGCGTTTTTCAAGCAGATCCTGACCGCACATCTGGCCGGCAACGACCTTGAAGCGGTACGGCTGCTGGGACGTTTTTTTGACGATTACTGGGCAGGCCCGCTTCAGCACGAGGCCAGAAGCTTGTTTGTTGAAATCTTTCCGGGTGTGGTTCAGTCTCAGGTGAAAAAAGGTGCATTTTTTGAGACCCTGACACTGGTGGCCAAACATAGGGATCTTCTTGCCCAGGCCCGTATAACCTATAATTTTCTCCATGACTTAGGCGAAAGCTATCGTCAGGCAGGATTTCTGGGGCAAGCAGCATCCACATACCTTTATATTATGGATTTTGAGAAAAAATCTGAAAAAAAAGAAAAGATTTTTATTCCGTTAATCCGGATCTTTCATCAGCAGAAAAATTATGACCAGGTAATAAAGTATGCTTCTGCCTATCTTGAAAAGTATTCCAGGGGAGGCGACAGGACGAGGATTCTTTATTTTTATGCTCATGCCTTAATGGAGAAGGGCGAGCTGGACAAGGCCGCCGAGCTTTTGCACGAAAACAAAAGGCCCCACACACCGGAGCTCGATTATTTGGCGGGAATGCTTTTTTTTGACAGGCAAAGATACGAACTTGCGCAACAGTATCTTGCATGGGCGGCATTCGCAAAGGATCCGGATCTGTCCCGAGAAATTCGTTTCAAGCGGGCCGAGGCGCTTTTTTCCCTTGAGGCCGGGGAAAAAGCCGCGCCCTTGTATGAAAAACTGTTGGCAACCCCGGGCTACAAGGGAGCGGCAGGGTTTCGTCTGGTTCAAATATATACCGGCCTGGACCAAAAGTCCCGGGCGCTTAATATTTACCGCAAAATGACCGAAATGGATATAAAGGAGTATTGGCTGGAGCTGGCCGGTGCAGCCGTTGAATTCGATCATATCAACTAGGGAGAATAGGTATGTCTGCAAGTCCGATTTTTGACACAACCATCCAGACGCTTGAAAAGGCGCTTTCATTGCGAAGTCAAAAGCTTCAGATTATTTCCGCAAATATAGCCAACGCAGAAACCCCCGGGTATTCCCGGATGAAAATGGATTTTGAAAAGGCTCTGGCCGGGGCGGCTAATGGCAATGAGTCCGGGCCGGCGGCAACCCATCCGCGGCATTTTGGTTTTTCCGGGAAGGGAAATCTCGGATTCGTTGAAGCCGAGGTATACAGGGAACCCGCGCAGAGTGTCATCGGCGACGGCAACAATGTCGTGCTGGAACAGGAAATGACGGATCTGTCTGAAAACCGGATTCGATATGAGGCGGCAATTCGGATGTTATCAAAGAAATTCAATATGTTAAAAACTGTAATTCAGGAAAGGGCATAAAGGAGGCAACCAATGAATATTTTAGGCGCCATGGACATCGGCTATTCGGCCCTGCGGGCACACACGGTCCGTTTAAACGTAATCGGTTCAAACCTCGCAAATATGGAAACCACCCGGACGCCTGAGGGCGGACCTTATCAAAAGAAGTCGGTGGTATTTACCACTCAGGAATCCGGATTTGCCGCAGAGTTGGAAAACAGCACCCGGGAAATGGCCCAGGGCGTGCGCGTCCGGCAGATTCAAACGGATCCGGACAGCGTCAAGGATGTTTATGAACCGTCACATCCGGATGCCAATGCCCAAGGTTATGTGCGGAAACCGGATATAAGTCTGGTTGAGCAGATGACAGACATGATGAACGCCAAGGGCGGCTACGAAGCCAATGTCACAGCCATAAAGACTGCCCAGCGCATGGCCGCAAAAGCACTTGAGATCGGGAGGTAGATATCATGACAAGTCCGATATCCCAGGGTGCCGGGGCCGGTAAAATAATGGCCGAGGCCGCCGAGGCTGGACAGGCTAAATCAGGTACGGGTCCGGCTGATACGTTTGAAAAAATGTTAAATGAAACCGCCCAGAACTTAAAACAGGCCGATCAGTCGATTCTGCAGACCAATACAGGCGGCCCGGCGGCACTGCACGATGTGATGATTGCCATGGAAAAGGCGGATATCTCCCTGAGGCTTCTGGTACAGGTGCGCAACAAGGCGGTGGATGCCTACAAAGAAATCATGCGCATGCAGGTGTAATTTCCAAGGATGCCAAGGTCGGGGTCTGTTTTTGAAAACGACATTGAGCTTTTTACGAAATATTCAGAAATCTATGATCACAAAAAATTTTTGCGGATGAATACTTATGGCGGAAACTCCATACAAAAGCATTGTAGATAATATACGAAACTGGCCGTTTTCACGTAAACTTGCCCTGGCCGGGATGACCCTGCTGTGCATGCTTCTTTTCGGTCTGCTTATTTTTCAGGCCCGCAAGGCGGAATACCGTCCCATGTACACGGAACTGCCGCGGCAGGAAGCCGCTTCGGTCACTGCCTGGCTAAAGGAACAGGGGGTGCCGTATAAGCTCGAAAACAACGGGCGGTCGATTTACGTGCCCGCTGGCATGGTCTATGAAACAAGGCTTAACCTGGCCGGGGCCGGGCTTCCCAAGCAGGGCGGCGTAGGCTTTGAGATTTTTGACAAGCAGAATTTCGGGGTGACGAAATTTACTCAAAAGGTCAATTTTCAGCGCGCCATGCAGGGGGAGCTGGCACGCACTATATCGGCGCTGGAGCCGGTTAAATCGTCCCGGGTTCATCTGGTTCTGCCCGAAGACCGGCTGCTGCAAGAACAGCAGGAGCCTGCCAAGGCTTCTGTGGTGGTGGACCTTGCCGTCGGCAGCGGGCTTAACGGCGGCCAGACTCAGTCGATTATCCACCTGGTGGCAGGAAGCATTGAAGGATTGGATAAGGCCCGTATAACGGTGATTGATACCAAGGGACGGGTTTTGAGTGAAAGCAAAGGGCGGGAATCCGGGATGGCGATGCTTCCTGACAAGCTAAAGTTTAAGAATACCCTGGAGTCCCGCCTGGAGGACCGGGTGCAGTCACTGCTGGACAAGGCCCTGGGGCGGGGCAACTCCGTGGTCCGGGTTACTGCTGAACTTGATTTTACCCGGGAGGAGGTCACTTCCGAAGAATACGACCCTGACAGCCTGGTGCCCAGGAGTGAAAAGATTACGGAAAGCACATCCGGCCGCAGGCAAAGCGGAGGGGTGCCAGGCACGGAATCGAATCTGGGAGAAGCCCGTCAAACCGGCGATTCGACAGCGTCCACCAAAAGCTCGGAAGTTATAAATTATGAGATCAGCAAAACAGTAAAGCAGGTTGAGCGGCCGGTAGGAGAAGTCGAGAATATCTCGGCTGCGGTGCTGGTCGCAGATAAGTTCAAGCCCGGGGGCAGTGGAGAAAAGGGTACATATGTGCCGCTATCTGATGAAAAACTCACATCTATCCGAAAAATGGTCGTAAGTGCGATTGGCCTGGATAACAGCCGGGGCGACCGGGTTGAAGTTGTTTCAATGCCCTTTGAAAAGGAGGTGCTCAATGCCGGACCCTCAACGACAGAGCCCGGCATCTATGATTATCTGCCTTACATCAAGTATTTAATAGTGCTTGTTTGCGCTCTGCTTGTATATTTGTTTCTACTGCGGCCCGTAATAAAAACCCTGCGCGGAGAAACCGGATCATATCAGCAAGACAGTTGGCCTGAATTGGCCTATGAGTCGGAAGAAGGGTCAAAATCCATGGATTCACCGGCCCGGCTGCGAAAAGAAATTGAGAATTCCTCGGTAACACCGGCTCAGGTGGTCCGGACCTGGCTAAAGGAGGGGTAAGCAGATGAAAAAAGATTTCTCCAAGATGACCGGTGCGGAAAAATCGGCCTATCTTCTTTTGTGTCTCGGCGAGGAGACCACTGCCGAAGTTTTCAAGGAGTTAAAGGATGAGGAGATCCGGTGGATAAGCAGCTACATGAGAAACGTGGATCATGTTCCGGCCGATCTTGCCCGGCAGGTGGTGGACCATTACCGCAAGACCCAGATGGATTATGCAGGATTATTTGTAGACGGCGGGGAGTTTATAAACAATGCCATTTCTTCCACCGGCGATCCCAAGCGCGTGGAATCCCTGCTGGAAGATCTTAATTCAGAGTTTGATGGCAAGCCGTTAGAGACCATTTCCATGATGGAGCCGCGCATGGTGGCGGATTTGCTGAAAAATGAACATCCCCAGACCATAGCTCTGATTCTTTCCACCCAGAAGGCCGATCATACGGGCAACGTGCTGGAGTATCTTCCCGAGGACCTGCGTTCGGACGTGGTTTACAGAATCGCCCGGATAGAAAAGGTTTCCCCGGAAGTTATCCATCAGATAGAGGAGGCTCTGCAAAGAGAAATCGGGGGGTTTGTCAAGAAAGACCAGCACCACGTCGGCGGTGTGGACAAGGTTGTCGAGATTTTGACCCGGATGGAAAAAGGATTGGAGCAGGAGATTTTGTCCGGGATCGAAGATGTGGACGCGGATACCGCAGAAGTAATCCGCAATTCACTGGTGACCTTTGAGGATCTGCACAGGATCGATAACCGGGGTATGCAGAAGATCCTGAGGGAAATCCAGAACGACACCCTCACCCTTGCTTTGAAAACCGCGCCTGAAAACATCAGGGAAAAGATCTATGAGAACATTAGTGAAAGGGCCGCTGAAATGGTGGCCGAAGACCTGGAAGCGCTGGGCCCGGTTAAACTTTCGGATGTGGAACGGGCCCAGCAGGGCATTGTCAAGGTCGCATTGAGACTCGAAGAAGAAGGGCAGCTCGTGCTGCCCGGAAAGGGGCAGGAAACTCTTGTCTAGAATCATTCAAGCCGAAAGCGATGTCGAGGTATACAACGTTCGTTTTGCCGACCTGGAAGGGGGCGGAAACGAAGGGTGTTTTTTTGAACGCCTGTACCCTGCAGAAAAAGCAGCCGACCAGGATCCGCCCGCAAACAAGGCCCGGCAGACCGCCCCGCATACAGAAGAGCAGATAACCGAGCAGCCTGTCGATATTGAGGCCATAAGGGAGGAAGCCTACACAAAGGGCAAAAAAGAGGGCAGGGCGGAAGTTGAAAAAAAACTGCATTCCACAGCCCAGTCCCTGGCCGACGCTCTGGAGCAGATCAGTCGGCTGCGCGAATCCCTGCTTTCAAAGAGCAAGGAAGACATGGTGCGGCTGGTCATGGCAGTTGCCCGCCAGGTGGTCCAGACGGATGTGGAGGAAAAAGAAGATATTATTGTCAATACGGTCAAAAAAACCCTGGAAGCCGCAGTTGCTGCAGATGAATATTACATACGGGTGCATCCCGAAGACCTTGCCATTGTCAAAGAGCATGAGCCCCTGTTCCTGGCGGCTATGAAAGGACTGCAAAACATTCATTTCATGGCTGATGAAAGCATATCCAGGGGGGGCTGTGTGGCCGAATCCCGGGCCGGGGATGTGGATGCGACCATCGAAACCCAGTTATCCGAAATTAAGGACCACCTCTGCCAGGCGGTGATGTAGCTGTGGAACAGGTTGTCGATTCACTTCAGAATCTTAATCCGATCCGGGTCAGGGGAAAAGTGACCAAGATCGTGGGAATGATTATTGAAGGGTATTGCCCCATGGCCGCCATTGGTTCTTTATGTGAAATAATGCCATTGCACACCGGCGATTCGATTCGGGCCGAAGTGGTGGGATTTCGGGATACCGTGGCGCTTCTCATGCCTTTGGGTGAAATGCACGGGCTGGGCGTGGGAAGCCTGATCCGGGTGCTGGCCCCCAGCGCCCATGCGGAAGTGGGCGAATCTTTGCTGGGCCGTGTTGTAGATTCCATGGCTCAGCCCGTCGACGGCAAAGGCCCCCTGGAATACAATGAAAAAAAGGAGCTCTATCAGCTGCCTCCCAAGCCCATGGAACGCAGCCGGATTTCCGAGCCGCTGGATCTGGGCGTGCGGTCTATCAACGGACTTCTTACCTGCGGTACGGGACAGAGAATGGGTATCATGGCCGGCTCGGGTGTGGGCAAGAGCGTTTTGCTGGGCATGATGGCCAGAAATACGCGGGCCGATGTCAACGTGATAGCTCTGATCGGAGAGCGGGGCAGGGAGGTCCGGGAATTTATTGAGGAGGACCTGGGCGAATACGGACTTGCACGCTCCGTCGTGGTTACCGCCACCTCTGACGAATCCCCGCTTCTGCGGATGCGAGGGGCCTTTATGGCCATGGCGACTGCGGAATATTTCTGTTCTCAGGGCAAACATGTTCTGTTGCTAATGGACTCGGTGACCCGGTTTGCAATGGCCATGCGGGAAATCGGCCTGGCCGTGGGAGAGCCGCCCACTACAAAGGGATATACCCCTTCGGTGTTTTCCAGGCTGCCCAAGCTTCTGGAGCGGGCGGGCAATTTTGTCGGTAGGGGCAGTATTACCGGATTGTTTACGGTGCTGGTAGAAGGAGATGATATGAACGAACCCGTGGCAGATGCGGTTCGTTCCATTCTTGACGGGCATATAGTTTTATCAAGGGAAATGGCTGCAAAAAATCATTACCCTGCCATTGATGTTATGCATTCAACCAGCAGGGTTATGAACCGGATCGTGGATGCGGATCACGCCAGGCAAAGCGGCCGCATTCGGGAAATACTTGCGCTTTATAAAGAGCAGGAAGATCTAATCAATATAGGTGCCTACAAGCCGGGAACCAATCCGAAAATCGACCGGGCGCTCAAGTATATCGATCCTGTGAACCGTTTTCTTTGCCAGGATCTGGCAGAAAAGTCCGATTTGGATCAAACCCGGGTTGAAATGAACAAACTGTTCGAAGAGGAGGATTAATGAAGCCCTTTAAACTCCAGTCGCTGTTGGACTACCGGAAAAGACTCGCTGATAAAGCCTATGAAACGCTTCAGCTCTGTATGGAAGAACGCGAAGCAATTGCCGAAGCAAATGAGGCCGAAAAAATAGATATACACAGGCTGCGTACTGAATTGGAGGAAGCTAAAACCGGGAATTTCAGAGTACAGGAAATAATGCTTTACGAGCAGTGCATCCATGCAAAAAAGCGTCGAATGCAGGATTTGAAATATCAACTGACCAGGGCCGATACAAAAGTCAGGGAAAAGAGGCAGGAGTTGGTCAAAGCCCGCCAGAATAAGCGGGTTTTAGAAATTCTCAAAGAAAAACGTGAGGAATCCGAACGAAGCAAGCAAGAGCGCCAGGAAAAGATGTTTATGGACGAAATTGCGGTGTTCGGTTTCGGGGGCGGCAGATGAGAAAAAGATTATTAAAAAAGACCTGCCTGATGCCTGCGGCCATGCTGATGGTATTGTTTTTTACTATCTGCGGCTACTGCCAGGATGCAAAGGTCGTGTTTGAATGCGGTGATATCGGGGTGCAGGCCCGAAGGGTGCTCTCGGGGCTGAAAAAAGAACGGGCCGAGTTTTCCCGGCGTGAAAAAGAGATTGATAAGCGGGAAAATGAATTAAAGATTTTACAGGCCGAGGTCGATAAGAAAATCGAGCGATTAAAGCAGCTAAGAGACGAACTCGGAGAAATGCTGGCTGAAAAAGAGCAGGGGGAAAACGAAAAAGTGAAAAAGCTCAGCAAAATATACCAGAAACGGGAACCCGCGGCAGCGGCTGCAAGCCTGGCAGCCATGGATAAAGAGCTGGCGGTTTCGGTCCTGTCCAGGATGCGGGATAAGTATGCAGGCGAAATCCTGGACAATATGGAACAAGCTACCGCCGTGGACTATAGCACCTCGCTGGGACAGCTGGATAAATAAGGATTATATTTATGATTTTTTCAGCACAGGGACTATTGGATGCAAAAACCTGCATATCTTCCGATGCGGCCGGTGAATCCGGCAAAAAAAGTGCAGCGGCAAAATCCGATGGTTCAGGGCAGGGCCGGCAGGACTCGGATTTTTTAAATTTATTGGCGCAAATTGCATGCACGGAATCCGAAAAAGGAGGAATTAAGCCGGGCAGCGGAAATGAGGAAACTTCTCCGAGCCGGGCGCAGATAGAAAAGCAGTTGCTCGATTTATTAAAATCAAATTATCCGGCCGACATGTTTAAGTCTGATAACAAAACAGAAGACGGCTCCTTTTATGCCTGTATTTTCCCGGGACTTCAGGAATCTGATATTTTGCAGGAACAAGAGTTCGGGATTGCTGATTTGCTGGAGGCAGTTGCGCTTAAACTGCAGTCAGAAAAAAAGGATGTGGATGCGTTGTCCGATGACGGCGCTACAGAAGGTTCTCTAAAGAGGCTCTTGTCGCTTATGTCCGCTAAAGGTGAGCAGAATATGGATGCCGCCGGGGGCTCTTCTTTTTCTCAGCAGATAGTTCGGCTTTTCGAGGTCCTGAACAACAACATGGCAGTATCCTCAGATATCACAAACCGTTCAGACGGATTAAATGAGGTCGAAACAACAGGGACCCAGAGACATCTTCGGGATTTATTTTCCGGCATGGAGGCAAGCAAGGGTGATTCCGGCGGTGGCGGGAAAGTTTCACAGTCAGTTCCAAAGATTTTAGAAGCTTTTAACAGCCCGTCAATGACTGCAGAAACGGCAAATCGTGTGGACAGTTCAAAGAGTGGCGGGCCAGCAGATGCGCGGGAACAACTCAGGGCTTTATTCTCAGGTATGGAAGTAAAGGAAGGGGAAGTTGCGCGGGGCAGGAATTTTTCGCAGTCAGCTTCGGAAATTTCAGATATTCTTAACAGCCGTTCCATAACAGCAGATACGGCAAGAGGTGCAGAGGGATCAAAGGATGGCGGAGAAACTGATGCAGCCGGCCGGCTTCAGGCACTGCTTTCTGCCTCCGGGGATAAAGGCACGCAAGCAGCCAAGAAGATTTTGTCAGTGTTAAAAGAAAGCCCGCAGGATCCGGCACAAAGTGCAGAACTTGGAAAACAGGCGCTTAAAAATTTAAGTTCGGATAAAGCCGGGCGTGAAACTTTGGATATCGCCAGGGTTTTAACGGTCGGCGGAGAAAAATCCATCAATCCCGCTACACCTGTTCGACAGGCAAACACCGGGTTTGACAGACAGTTGCAGGCCGCTGAAAGCCGGATCATCAGCCAGGTTTCGGTTCGCCTTTCCGCAGGAGTCCAGAACGGCTTCAAGAATATGACCGTTCAGATGTATCCGCCGGAGCTCGGCAGAGTGAAAGTCCGTATTATTTCAGACAAAAACGGTTTAAACGTGCACCTGCAGTCACAGAACCAACAGGTTGCGGGTGTTCTGGAGAGACATCTGCCGGGATTGCAGCAATCCCTGACAGAACAGGGGGTGTCAGTGGCAAATCTCCAGGTAAGCGTTGGTTCAGGCGGCGGACAAGGTGAATCGCAATTTGAAGATCATGGATTCGGCGATTCCAACCGGCATACGCCTGCAGGTAAGTCTGCCGGCGAAGACGAGATGCCTGCGGCTGCCGAGCCGGAGCCGGTCACCCCGGCCGCGGGGCATGGACAGGGATTGAGTTTACGGGTTTAACAAGGAGGAGTAATAATATGAATAGCGTATCCGCGTTGCAGGAAATGGGTGTCCAAACCGGGAACAAAACGGACAAAGCCAGTCAGGAGCTGGGCAAGAATGACTTTTTAAACCTCCTGGTAACGCAGCTTAAAAACCAGGATCCTCTCAAACCGAGCGATCCCACCGAGTTTACCTCGCAGTTGGCTCAATACAGCTCTCTGGAGCAGCTCCAAAATATCAGTGAAGGTATGGATGGCTTAAGCTCCATGGAAGAGGAATTCGGCCGCATGTCGGCCCTGTCTTTAATCGACAAGCAGGTGACGGCTGAAACCGATAAACTGAAGTTTGACGGCGAGCCGGTGGAAATGGGCTTCCGGTTTTCAGATTCGGTTGAAAAGGCGACCGTGACCATCAAGGGGAGCAATGGTCAAATTTTTGACCAGGTGGAAGTGAAGCAGCCGTTGGATGGGAACAATTTTATACAATGGGACGGAACGGATCAGAACGGGCAATCTGTACCGGAGGGCGAGTATTATATAGAGGTTGCCGGATCCACGGCCGAAGGCGGGAAAATCGCAGGCACGCCCATGGTTGAAAGTCGGGTTACCGGAGTGGATTTTTCGGATTCAGAGAGTATTCTGTTGACCACTTCGGGTCGGATTCCGTTTTCAGAAATTACCAGGGTCAATAATTCGACACTGGCCGCGGGATCCCAGGATTGATGGTTTCGTAAAAAGTCGATTTCTTCGCTCCGCGCTCAAAATGCTCAGATGTCGCTCAGAAACAACTTTTTACGATTCTGTCAGGATTAATTTATTTATATTTTACAAAAAATCGAAATAAAGAACAGGAGGAATTGATTATGGGTTTGGGCGGTGCAATGAACAGCGGCGTCTCCGGGCTTCAGGCCTTTTCAAATGCCATGAGTACGATCGGAAACAATTTATCCAATGCGAATACTGCCGGATTCAAGGCAAGCCGCACTTTGTTTTCAGATCTGATCCCGGACACTGTCAACGGTTCCGGCGGTACAAGCCAGATCGGCAGGGGCGCTGGCCTTTCTACCGTGGATAACATTTTTACCCAGGGCTCCATAGAGAGCACGAGTTCCAATCTGGATCTGGCCATAGAGGGCGCCGGATTTTTTATTGTCCGCAATCCGGAGAACCAGACCAATAATTATACGCGTGCCGGCGGCTTCAGACTGGATGAATCCGGGTACCTGACAAATCCGGAGGGATATATTGCCCAGGGGTATGCCGCCCGTGGAGACGGAGGATATGAAGATTTGACCAGCGATATCCAGATCAACACCCGGTCTTCGGTTCCGGCCCAGGCTTCTTCCGAGGTCAGCCTAACAACCAATTTGAATGCCCAGACCGATACTTCCGCCTCAACCTGGAATATTGACGATCCCGCGGGCAATTCTGATTTTGCAACAACTTCCGAAGTATATGATTCTCTTGGAAATACCCATTTAATAACTACTTATTTTTGCAAGAGCGGGACAAATGCTTGGAATTACTATCAGACAGTTGCTGCAGAGGAGGTTTCAAGTACTGGCGAAGATGTAAGTACTGACGGCACGATTGTACAAGTTGGTAGTGGCAGTTTGGGTTTTAATGATCAGGGGTTGTTGGACGAACTCGACGGATCGGCTGTTGATCCGAATTCCGGAACGTCTACTACCACGATCTCCGCAAGTTATTTGGACTGGACAAACACAGAAAACCCTCCTTCAGAGGACTTGACTTACGAAATGAACATCACCCAGTTTGCCACGGACTCGAAAGTGGTCACCCAGCAGGCAAACGGATATTCATCCGGGTATTTAAATGATATTTCCGTGGACAAGGAAGGCGTGATCACCGGCACCTATTCAAACGGTGAATCCCGGGGATTGGCCAAGCTGGCTCTGGGAAAATTCGCAAACAATAATGGATTGGATAAACTGGGGAAGAATCTTTTTCGAGCTACCAACGATTCCGGACCGGCGGATGTTGGCACACCGGGCTCCGGGCTGGGCAGCATTTTTTCCAATTCACTGGAGCAGTCCACTGTGGATATTGCTGAGGAATTTACCAAGATGATTACCACCCAGCGATCCTTCCAGGCAAACTCCAAGACTATTACCACCACGGACGAAATGCTCAATCAGGTGATAAATATGAAGCGGTAAAGTTTGATGGCTTCGTAAGAAGTCCAATACCTGCGTTGCGCTGCATATCTCCGGAATTTCACGTACGATTAAGTACGCTGCATTCCGCGATATTTGCGCGCCTTGATCTTGAACTTTTTACTTTGCCATCTAAAAATTGACTTTTTATGAAACTGTCAAGTTTTGGGTCAAAAATTTGTCTTTTTTAAAAAGGCCGGTCTGTAAAGATCGGCCTTTTTGTTTGTAAATCACCTGTCCTGCGGCAAGTTTGCCTGCCTTTTGTTTTTGGTATGATGATTGCAACATAGAGAAGCGAAAAGGAGATGGTTTGCTATGGATTTTTCAACGCTGGTCGGTATTATTGCAGCCTTTGGCCTGATGATCGGGGCTATCATGAGCGGCAGCAGCCTCATGGTCTTTATAGAGCCCCAGTCGATCATGATTGTGGCCGGCGGCACCCTTGGTGCCCTTTTGGTGCACTATCCCTTCGGCGAGGTGATGCGTGCGTTTTCCGTGGCCCGCAAAACCTTTTTTTTCAGGGATGTTGCCCCCACACGCCTTATTGAGCAGCTTACCGAATTTGCCGGCAAGGCAAGAAAAGAAGGCCTGCTTTCCCTGCAGTCCATGGCCAAGCAGGTAGAAGACCCGTTTCTGGTCAAGGGCCTGCAGATGGCAGCAGACGGCCATGAGCCCGAGTCGTTAGAACATATGATGGTCCGTGAAATTGATTATATAAGGGAACGCCACGAAAGCGGGGCGGAGATTTTTGCCTCTCTGGGAACATATTCTCCTGCAATCGGTATGGTGGGCACTCTGATAGGGCTTGTCCAGATGTTGCAAACCATGGATGATCCTTCCAGCATCGGGCCTGCAATGGCAATCGCCCTGTTGACAACGTTTTACGGCTCGCTTCTTGCCAATGTACTATTTCTCCCCATGTCCGGCAAGCTCAAAACACGATCGCAGCATGAAATCCTGAAAAAAGAGCTCATAGTCGAAGGGATGAATTCGATTCTGGCCGGGGAGAATCCGCGTATCATGGAGCAGAAGCTGCACGCCTATCTCCAGCCCAAGGACCGTCAGAGCGTTTTTAATAAAAAAAAGAAATAGGAAAGAAGATTTTCCATGGCGCTTAGAAGAAAAAACAAAAAACAAAAGAACGGCGGCCCGTCCGCTCCTGCGTGGATGGTTACATACAGCGACATGGTTACTCTGCTGCTCACCTTTTTTGTTCTTATGCTTTCAATGGCCGAGATGGACAAACTCAAGTTCGAACGCGCCGCTGTATCATTGAAAGGGGCCTTTGGGATTATCAATTCCACGCCGCAGCAGAAGACCAAACCCCAGCCGGTGGTACCGGAAATAGAGGCGATCCCCTATGAAATGCTGCAGAGCGTATACCGAAGAATCATGCAGAACATAGAGAGCCTGGAATTAAACGAGGATATTGAACTGGTAAAGGATCGGGGCGCAATAGTTCTTCGCATCAAAGAAAAGATACTTTTTGAGTCCGGAGCTGTCAGCCTGAAAAAAGAAGCGGGACCGGTATTGGAAAAAATCGCAAAACTGGTAAAGCCCCTGCCTTTTCAAATGCGCATCGAGGGTCATGCCGACAATCGGGCATTGGAAGCCCCAAGCCGTACCAACTGGGACTTGTCCGTACAGCGGGCAATTTCGGTTTTAAAGTATTTTGCGGAAAATGAACTGCTTGCCCTGGACCGGCTGTCAGCAGTGGGCTATGGAACCCAAAAACCCTTGGTTCCGAATACTTCAGAAAAAAACCGTTCGTTGAACCGGCGTGTGGAATTCGTGCTGGAATCTGGCGGGGATTACCGGGAATCGCTTCCCTACCTCATAGATTCCAGCGAGCAACTGCCGTTTTAGAAACAAAACCCGAAATTAAGGAGCGGCTATAATGGCCAAGGAAAAAGAAACTCAGGAAAAACCCGCAAAATCAAAAAACAAGATTTTTCTTATCTGCCTGCCCTTGCTGATCTTACTTTTTGCCGCCGGCGGCGCAGGGTTTTATTTCATGGGTGTATTTGATTCAGGCGGGTCCGCGCAAGCCGGCCAGCAGCGGCGCGATGCGCGGGAAAACGAGAAGCTCGGGCCTCTTGTTAAAATGGAGGACTTTGTTGTCAATATCATGCACGAAGATAGCAGCCGGTTCTTAAAGCTGGGCATTTCCATGGAGGTAAAAGACGAGGAAGGCAGCAAGGCGATAAAAAAGCGGGCCCCTCAGATTCGGGACGCGGTTTTGATGCTTCTGGGCAATAAGCGATACAGCGAAATAAAGGACCTGCAGGGAAAAATGCAGTTAAAGGCAGATCTGCTTGCCCGGATCCAGGAGCTTTCAGGGCAGGGAGAGGTTACTAATCTATATTTTACCGATTTTGTAGTTCAATAACAGGAGTGCAAATTGGAACGTATATTAAACCAGGAAGAAATTGATGAGCTTCTGTCAGCCTTTGACGACGGAGATATCGATGCCGGTCTGCAGAGCGGAAACCAGAAGAGCTCTTCTTCTGGGGGTGCAGAGGGGAAAAAGGTCTCAAGCATTGATTTAATCCGGGGGCAGAACTACAGCAAGTGGCGGATCGCCAACCTGGACGTGATTTTTAATTCCTTTGCCCGCTACTACTCTATTGCGCTTTCAAACAGCCTGCAGCAGGGGGTCACAATTTCCAAGGGCGATGTTGTTTCCCGTTTTTTTGAGGATTTGCTGGTCGAGCAAAAGCAGGCGGGGGTGCCGGGAGTGGTGTCGCTTGATCCGCTCAAGGGCAGCGGTTTGCTTGTATTTGACAGAAATTTGTGTTTCGGCCTGGTGGAAGTGCTTTTCGGCATGTCAGGGGCAACCGATTTCGTTGTGCTTGATCGGGACGTGAGCGCCATTGAGATCAATATCATCAAGTCCTTGATGTCCGAAGGGTGCCGGGTCTTTAACCGGGCTTTCAGGCCGATGGGGGAGTTGAATTCGGCAATTTCGCGTGTGGAGACAAACTGGAGACTGATAAATATCCTGGCACCGGAAACAGAGGTGATTGAAGTGGATTTTTCAGTTCAGGTGGGGTCGCTCAAAGGTAATATCATGTTGGTTATACCATATTTTTCGTTGGAGCCGTTTAAGGATCGGCTCAGGGATGAAGGCTTCCAGTTCTCGGAAGAAGGCAAAAAGGGCGGAAACTGGAGCAAGCATCTGGAAAACGAGCTTGGAAAAATGGAGATGTCGGTTTCGGCTGTCTGGGGAGAATTGTTCCTGACAATTGAAGAGATCCTGAGCCTGAACAAAGGGGATATCATTAGCTTTGATTATGAGGAGACTTCTCCGATCAAGGTGATGGCCGGTGAAAAAACCAAGTATTCCGCCAAGCCGGGGGTAAGGAATGGAAAAAAGGTGGTACGCCTTGCAAAACAAGAATCCGTGGGGGACTAAGTTATGGTGGACAGCAAAACAAATAATCAGGGCCAATCAGAAGAAAAAACCGCCCCGTCCAAGGACCGGAACAATGAAAAGCCGGAGGCAAAAAATCCCGGCGACTCGCAAAACGAACGGGGCCATGGAGAAGCTGCCGGAATCGAATTTCTACTGGATGTTCCGCTCCAGGTTTCCGTGGAGGTCGGCCGCGCAAGAATGCTGATCAAGGATTTTCTGCAGATGAAGGAGGGAGGGGTTATCGAGCTTGACAAAATGGCTGATGAGCCGCTGGATCTGTATGTGAACAACAGGTTAATCGCCAGGGGTGAGGCCGTGGTGGTTAATGAGAAATTCGGCCTGCGGTTGATAGATGTGGTCAGTACTTCGGAACGTATTGAAAAATTGAGGTAAGATTTAATGGCCCGCGCACTGTTCATATTTTTTATGCTTCTGCCGTCCCGGCTGTGGGCCGCATCGCCGGAGCCGGTTGATTTTTTTTCCTCCGGTGTGAAGCTGTTTGTAGGGATGGCAGTTGTAATCGGGATTATGCTGTTGATTCACGTGTTAAACCGCAAAGGCTTCAAGTTTCTTGAAAGCCGGCAGTCCAGGCGGATTAAGATCGTGGAAACCCGCCCCATGGGCGGGCGCAAATCCTTGTGTTTGGTGGAAATCGAAGGCGAGCGCCTTTTGTTGGGCGTGGGAAACGACCGGGTGAATATGCTTTATCATTTCAACGGGACGCCGGATGCGGGCTGTTTTGAGGATGAGCTCCAGGCACGGGTAGAGGCGGAAAAATGAAGGGAATGAGATTTTTATTACTGTTCGCAATTTTTGGGGGGATTATTTTGCTCGGCCAGGCGGCTGCCCTTGCTGCGGAAGTCCCCGGCCTGTCCGTGAACATGGGCGAATCCACGGGACCGCAGCAGGTTTCCACCGTGCTTCAGATCCTGATACTTCTGACCGTGCTGAGCATGGCACCGGCCATTTTGCTTATGACCACCTCTTTTATACGCATCGTGGTGGTGCTCTCTTTTTTGCGCCAGGCCATGGGTACCCAGCAGATGCCGCCCAATCAGATCATAATTGGCCTGGCCATGTTTTTGACCTTCTTTATCATGGCGCCCGTGTTTAATCAAATTAATGAAAAGGCGCTTCAGCCGTATTTAGAAGAGCAGATCGGGGAGCAAGAGGCCTTGGAGACGGCTGCGGTTCCCATGCGAAAATTCATGTTCGGCCAGGTTCGTGAAGCTGACTTAAAGCTAATGACGCAGATGGGCGCGAGCGAAAAAAATCCCGAGAATCGGGAGGAAATTTCGACACTTACCCTGATCCCGGCCTTTATGCTCTCGGAGTTAAAACGCGCCTTTCAAATCGGGTTTATGATTTTTGTGCCGTTTTTGGTCATCGACATGATAACCGCCTCAGTGCTCATGACCATGGGCATGCTTATGCTGCCGCCCATTATTATTTCCCTTCCGTTTAAGGTGCTGCTTTTTGTGCTGGTCGACGGCTGGAATTTGATTGCAGGATCGCTAATGCAGGGATTTTATTAAACAAAGCAAGGCGGAAAGGGGGTTTCAATGACTGAAGAAATGGTGGTTGAACTAATCCGGCGTGCGGTGGGAGCAGTCCTGCTGGCGGCTTCTCCCATGATGATCGCCGGCCTGGTGGTTGGCCTCCTGGTGAGCATCTTTCAGGCCGCCACCCAGATCAACGAGCAGACCATGACCTTTGCCCCCAAGATCGTGGCGGTGCTGGTCGCACTGGTTATTGCCCTGCCCTGGATTTTAAATATCGTGCTGGGGCTTGCCAGCGAAATTTTCGGGAGCATGATCATTGGAAATTGAACTTTTTTCAATGCAGAATTGGTACGTTTTTCTGGCCATTTTAGCCCGTATGGCCTCTACCATAGGGTCTCTGCCCATATTCACCAGTTCACAGGCCGCCCTCCGTCTGCGCCTGGGGCTTGCCGTGGCAATATCCCTGGTTCTTTTTCCTGTCCTTGATCTGTCTTTGACCCCGCAGCAAATGAGCCCGGTGGGCTTCGGCCTTGTAATAATCAGGGAGTCTCTTCTGGGGCTGTTGCTCGGATTCGTGACCCAGCTTATATTTTTTGCCGTCCAGCTTGGCGGCACTATCGTGGGCTATCAAATGGGGTTTGCTGCGGCAAATATTCTCGATCCGCAGCATCAGCAACAAATGCCGCTTCTTTCCCAGTTCCAGAACGTTTTTGCGATTCTCATTTTTCTGGCGTTAAATATTCACCACATAATCCTCAGGGTAATGGCTGATTCCTACAGGCTTTTGCCCCCGGGCGGGCTGGATTTTTCCGGAAATGCGATTCCTTTTTTAATACAGCTTACAGGCAGAATGTTCGTGCTGGGCCTGCAGCTTGTCGCCCCGGTCATGATCGTTTTGATGCTCTCTATGTTTATACTGGGCATCATGTCCAGGGTGTTTTCACAGTTGCAGGTGTTTTTGCTTTCTTTTCCGATCAATATTGCTCTGGCCCTGATTTTGATCGGGCTGAGCATGGAAATGGTGCTTTTGCTTTTGGAACAGGAGTTTTTCGGTCTGCAGCAGCGGCTTACACGGATTTTGCAGATGCTTTAAAGGGAGGAAGAATTGGCAGACGAGCAGCAGGAAGAAAAAACCGAGGAGCCGACTGAGAAAAGACGCCGGGAGTTTAGGGAAAAAGGGCAGGTGGCCCAGAGCCGGGAGGTCAATACCGCCATGCTTCTCACCGGCCTGCTGCTTTTGTGGTCGTTTTATGCCCCGGTGTTCTGGAGGGATTTAAAGGCGTTTTTAGCCTTTTTTTGGCGTATGAGTTCCGAGCTTGAAATTACGACTCTGTCTTTCCAGCAAATGCTGCTTTTTATAATCCAAAAATCGGCAGACCTCCTGTGGCCGCTTTTGTTTTCCGGTGTGCTGCTCGGATTATTATCCGGATATTTGCAGGTGGGTTTCCTGTTTACAGGCAAGCCCATGCAGCCTGATCTAAATAAGCTTGATCCCATAAAGGGCCTGGGAAAGCTTATTTCCAAGCGTTCTTTTTTCGAGGCCCTGAAATCCTTCGGCAAGATTATTCTTGTGGGGATGGTGGCCTACTGGACCCTGCTGGGGCGTTTTGATGAGTTCCCGGGCCTTGCGGGCATGGAGCTTAGTGCGGCCGTGGCGTATATGGCTGACTTCATGTTTTTGATTCTTCTTAAATGCTGTGTGCTGCTCATTTTTATCGCAGTGATCGACTATCTGTTTTCACGCTGGGAAATGGAACAGAAGATGAAGATGACCAAGCAGGAAGTCAAGGAGGAGCATAAGGAAACCGAGGGCGACCCGCAGCTCAAGCAGAAAGTCCGTTCCATTCAGCGTGACATGGCGCGGCAGAGGATGATGTCCGATGTGCCCGATTCAGACGTCATAATTACCAACCCCACCCATTACGCCGTGGCCATTCGCTACAGGCGCGAGGAAATGAATGCCCCGGTGGTTGCGGCAAAAGGCGCCGATCACCTGGCCCGGCGAATCAGGGAAGTCGGGTATGAAAATGACGTGCCCCTGGTGGAAAACCCGGTGGTAGCCCGGGGGCTTTACCAGGTGGAAGTCGGGGACGAAATTCCGGAAGAGATGTTTAAGGCGGTGGCCGAAATCCTGGCATACGTATATAGCCTGAAAAACAGGAAAAACTCATGATTCGCGAAATAATGGAAAAACGATGGGACCGTGTGCTGGTAAGAAGCGACGTGTTTGTGTCGCTGGGGCTGGTAATGATCCTGCTGGTAATGATCATTCCCATGCCCCCGATGCTATTGGACCTGTTTCTGGCGTTAAACATCACGATCGCCCTGATGATACTGGTCATTACGCTTTACGTGGAAAAGTCCCTTGAATTTTCCATATTTCCGACAGTGCTGCTGGTCACCACCCTGCTGCGCCTGTCGCTAAATGTTGCCTCCACGCGTCTGATCCTGCTTCAGGGGCATACAGGCGAATATGCCGCCGGCAAGGTAATTCAGTCGTTCGGCCAGTTTGTCGTCGGAGGCAATTACGTGGTGGGCATTGTGGTGTTTTTGATCCTGGTGGTCATCAACTTTATTGTCATAACCAAGGGTGCGGGACGGGTGGCCGAGGTCTCGGCGCGCTTTACCCTGGATGCCATGCCCGGAAAACAAATGGCCATTGATGCCGATTTAAATGCCGGGCTGATCAACGAGGAGCAGGCCCGCAGCCGCCGCGAGGAAATTACCAGTGAAGCCGATTTTTTCGGGGCCATGGACGGGGCGAGCAAGTTCGTTCGCGGAGATGCCATCGCCGGAATTGCAATCACGGTGATCAATATATGCGCAGGCTTTATTATCGGCGTGCTCCAGCAGAACATGCCGCTGGCCGAAGCCGCCCGGAATTATACCACCCTGACTATCGGCGACGGCCTGGTAAGCCAGGTGCCGGCCCTTGTCATTTCGACCGGCGCGGGTATTCTGGTTTCAAGAAGCGGCGGCCTGGGTGATTTCGGCAGTCAGATCAAAAAGCAATTCGGGTTCAACGTGCGCGCCATATGGGTGGTGGGCGCAATTCTGCTGGGATTTGCCCTGATTCCGGGATTGCCCTTTCTGCCCTTTCTGGTGCTCTCGCTTCTGCTGTTTGCCCTGGCCTATTTTATTCAGAAGCAGCAGGCCACTGCGCCAGTCGAAGTCGAGGCGGAGCCGGAACAGGAAGGTCAGGAAGCAGAAGACAACTATGAGGATCTGCTTTCGGTCGACCTTTTGGAACTCGAGGTGGGATACGGGCTGATCAGATTCGTGGACGTCGCACAGGACGGAGAGCTTTTGACCAGGATCCGCTCGATTAGAAAACAGTTCGCCTATTCATTGGGATTTATCATGCCGCCCATTCATATCAAGGACAACCTGGAGTTAAAGCCCAACGAGTATCGTCTGCTGTTAAAGGGAGTGCCGGTCGCCTCGGCCGAGATGATGCCGGGCTATTTTATGGCAATGGACTCGGGCAATGTTACTGAAAAGCTCAAGGGTGTTTCCACGGTGGAGCCGGCCTTCGGTCTGCCCGCCATCTGGATTTCCGAGGACAAAAAGGAGCGGGCCCAGATGGCCGGATATACCGTGGTCGACTGCAACACTGTCATGGCCACCCATATCAGCGAGGTGGTGAAAAAACATGCTCATGAATTGCTGGGCCGGCAGGAGGCACAGAACTTGCTAGATAATATTGCCAAGAAGTATCCCAAACTGACAGAGGAATTACTTCCCAACCTGATGAGTTTAGGAGGCGTGCTGAAAGTGCTGCAGAATTTATTAAAAGAAAATGTATCTATCCGGGATCTTCGGACTATCCTGGAGACTCTGGCTGATTATGCCCCCCATATTCAGGACCCGGATCTGCTTACAGAATACGTGCGCCAGGCCCTGGCCCGGCAGATCAGTATCTCGATTGCCGGAGACGGCGATACAATTCCCATTATTACCCTGGATCAAGAGGTTGAGGAAGCCATTCAGAATTCGATCCAGTCCGGCGGGCAGGGCAGTGTTATAACTCTTGAACCCGGCAAGGCAAGATCCATACTCGAGGCCATAGGCAAGCATATTGAAAAATTTACCGGCGGCACCGGTCCTGTTTTATTGTGTCCGCCGGCAATCCGGTTGCATGTCAAAAAACTGACTGAAAGATATTTCCCTGGTTTGACGGTTATTTCGCACAACGAGATAGCCCCTCAGGTCAAAATTCAATCTCTTGGCACGGTGAGTTTAAATGCAGGTTAAGGTGTTTGAAGCAGAGGATATGCGCTCGGCCCTGGAGAAGGTCAAAAAAGCCCTTGGCCCGGACGCTCTTATTTTATCGACCCGAAGTGCGGCCAAAGGGCGGTTCGGGATGCGCGGTAAAGGAGGCGTCGAGGTCACCGCGGCAGTTGACACTGATCTGGATGCCGCCGGAACAGACCACGCTCCGGCCAAAGATTTTCAGGCTTATCTGAAAAATCATGAACAACAGACGGCATCCGCAAAGCCCGAGGCAAAGGAAGATGCGGCTTTGCTCGAAGAGCTGCGCCAGATGAGGCACTCGTTTCAGGATCTGGCAAAGGAATTTTCCAGGGCCAAGGACCATAGAGCGGCAAATCGGCTGCCGGGGTTTCCAACGGATGAAAAGGCGGAAGCCGGCGATAGCAAAGGCATAAATGATTTTTGCCCGGATCTTTTTGAACTGGGCATCGGAGACCAAGCCAGCCGGATGATTTCGCACGTCATTGTTGATTCCGGGGACATGGAGGCAGCCAAAGACCCGGAGAGGCTGGGAGGTTTCCTGGAGAGTTTTATTTCCGAGACCCTGAAAATGAAAAATCCCCTGACAGGTCTTGGGCATGGACAGAAGCGCCTGGTTTTTATCGGTCCCACCGGTGTAGGCAAGACCACGACGATAGCCAAGGTGGCGGCAAGCTGCATGCTCAATTACGGTAAAAAAATCATGCTCGCCACCATTGACAACTACCGGATCGCAGCGGTGGAGCAGATCAAGATTTACGGGCAGATCATGGAAGTGCCGGTCGAGGTCGCCCGGTCGCCCGAAGAGTTGGGAGATATTTTTTCCAGGCATCAGGACAAGGATCTGATTCTTGTGGATACCGCAGGAAGAAGTCCGAAAGACAAAATCCGGCAACAGGAACTTGCCGATTTTCTGGATCCCTGCCTTCAGACCGAAAATTACCTGGTGCTTTCGGCCGCGACCGGAGAGCGCGATCTGCACGCAGCAATTGACAGGTTCGGGCATTTAAATCTTCACGGGCTTGTTATGACCAAACTCGATGAATGTGATGTTCTGGGGCAGATTCTGAACGTGGGGCTTGAGGCGGCCCGTCCTTTGAGTTTTTTGACAAACGGTCAGAAGGTCCCCGAAGACCTGCTTTTGCCCGAGCCCCGTGTGCTGGCCAAAATGATACTGAACCCTGATGAGGTAGTGGAAAAATGCAATATCAAGGAAGAAGAGACCAGGCCGGAACGCTTCGCCAGTTAAGCCGGGAGTGCAAAGCGGAAAACGGCCCACAAGAAAAGGAGATGAGGGCGGCCCGTGTGATGTCTGTGACCAGCGGCAAGGGCGGTGTCGGCAAGACGGTTTGCGTGGCCAACCTGGCGGTGGTAATGGCCAGGCAGGGCTACCGGGTGCTGGTAATTGACGCGGACCTGGGCCTGGCAAACATTGATATTTATTTCGGGCTGAGCCCGCAGTTTAACCTGAATCACTTTTTTGCCGGGCAAAAAAGTCTGGATGAAATTCTGGTGCCGGCCGCAGAGGGTATCACGGTTTTGCCCGCAGGTTCCGGGGCTCAGCAATATACAAACCTGGAATCCGCTCATAAATTAAACCTCATGGAAGGCCTGGAAGCCCTGCACGGTCAGTTCGATGTTGTGTTGATCGATACAGAGGCCGGAATTTCTGAAAACGTTACTTATTTTAACGTGGCCGCACAGGAGATCCTGGTGGTAACAACTCCTGAACCCACAGCAATTTCAGATGTTTACGCTTTGATGAAGCTGCTTTCCACGCGTTATTATGAAAAGCAGTTCAAGCTTATCGTAAACTGTGTTGTTTCGGAAAACGAAGCCCTGGATGTTTATCACAAGCTGACACTTGTCAGTACCCGTTTTATAGACATTTCCATTGATTTTCTGGGCGCAATCCCACTGGATAAGCGGTTTACGGATTCCGTGCGCAGACAGCAGGCTCTTGCGGAACTTTATCCGGCCTCAAAGCCCAGCACGGCGTTTGCAGAACTTGTGGGAAACCTGGAATTGCGGTCCGAAAGTCATGAACCAAAAGGAACTCAGCAATTTTTCTGGGAAAGATTGCTGTCTTTTAACTAGTATCCATCCAGAAATTGGGCAAATTAGCAATTTCTGGATGGATACTAACTAGCTCCGGCAAGGGAGATGAAAAGGATATGTATCACGCAACTGCTTATGATCAAAGAGACGAGTTGATCAGGGCGCACCTGAATTTTGTGGAATTCGTGATCTACAGGATGCGGCCTCAGATTCCGGCATATGTTTCCATTGACGAATTGAGAAGCGCGGCTCTGCATGGACTCATGGAGGCTGCCAGCCGGTTTGATCCCGGCAAGGGCGTGCTGTTTAAAACCTTTGCCGAAACCCGGATCCGGGGTGCGGTGCGCGATGAGCTTCGGAAAATGGACTGGTTTTCCCGCTCCATGCGCGAAAAACATAACCGGGTATTAAATGAAATCAAACAACTCGAAAAGAAACTGGGTCGTCCGCCCGCAGAGGAAGAAATTGCAGAATCAATGAACATGACCCTGGAGGAATACCAGCAGGTGTTAAACGAAATAGGGCACCTCGGAATCGTGAGTCTCCACGAGGTCCTGGACGAGGCTTCCGGCGGGGATACTTTTATGGATAAGCTCGAGGATAACGCAGGTCAGAGCCCTGAAGACACGGTGGACAGAAAGGAGCGGGTCAGAGAGCTTGCCGGCGCGCTTGATAATTTATCGGAAAAAGAGCGGCTGGTGGTGAGCCTGTTTTATTACGAAGAATTTACCCAAAAAGAGATCGCAGAGGTCCTGGAGCTTTCCGAGGGCCGTATTTCCCAGTTACACAGCCAGGCTTTAATCAAGTTAAAGGCTGCATTGCGAAATTAGGCACTGAAAGGTCGGATTGAAATGGCAGAGATCGTGTTTTTGTGCCTGACAGGGGCGATATGTGTATTTTGGGCAATGCTTGCCATGATATTCTATTTTCGGGTTTGCAGGCAATTAAGGCGGCACCGGGCTGAAATCGATGATTTGACTACCAGGCTGCAGCAGGCGGAATCCCGGGTAAAACACGAGGACACCCGCAAGGGCGGCGGGCTGACAGAAAAACAGCTTGAGTCGCGTTTTGAGACCAGGGAGTATGGGCGGTTCGTTGTTTCGTCAAAATATCGGTACGTGTCACAGCTTATACGTTCCGGTCTCGGGGTTTCCGATATTGCTGAAATCCTGGAAGTATCACGGAATGAAGCCGAGCAGATGATAGAACTCGCCGACTCACGCAAGGAATCGGCATAAGAGAATCAGGCCGTAGATGAAGCTTCCTAAAGCTTTAATGAAATAGGCCGATAAGAAGAAAAAGGATAAAGAAAAAATCCGGGTATCGGATTTCGATATTAGAAATTCGAGTTTGTTGATTGGCACCAAACACTAAAAAGGGGGGCTCTTTAAATGGGTTCCGGCATTTACAGTGCATTATCCGGCGGTTTGGCCCGGATGCGGCAAATGGAAGTAGCTGTCAACAACCTGGCCAACGCCGGCAAT
>JAIPDT010000013.1 GCA_021737545.1 Desulfobacteraceae bacterium | reverse complement strand
CTTATGAACAAGGACAAGTGGAATTCCCTGCCGCCGGATGTAAAGGACGTGCTTGAGAAAAATTCCGGCAAGTCCATGTCTCTTGACTGCGGCCGTGCTTTTGCCGGGGTTTCGCCTGCCCTTAAAAAGAAGTGTGTGGAAGCCGGGGTTGAAGTGGTCGATATCCCGGAATCCGACAGGCAGAAGATGAGGGATCTGGTCAAGCCGCTAAGGAAGGAATGGGTTGAAGAAATGAACAAAAAGGGATTAAAAGGACAGAAAGTTCTGGATAAGGCACTTCAATATTTGGAAGAAAGCAAGAAAATAGAATAAAGCTCAAATAATGGATCGGCAATTATAATTATTGTTATTCCGCAGAAAGTGCCACCTGAATTTGGTGGCACTTTCATTGTTCTTAAAATTTGAGAGAGGGTGCGTAAGATGCCGATTGAAAAATTTATGAAAACAAGCGGCAAAATAAGTGAAATACTTGCCTATCTGGGTTGTTTTGTGCTGATAGTGATGATGCTTTTGACTATGGCGGATGTGGTGGGGCGCTATATTTTCAATACCCCGATATTAGGTGTTTTTGAAATTACCGAATTCCTGGTGTTGCTTTTGATTTTTTCTTTCCTGGGTTTTACTCAGCAATGGAAAACCCATATATCGGTGGATTTGGTATTTAATAATTTTCCTCCCAAAATGCGTTATTTTGTGGACGCGTTAAACCATCTTATATGTCTTGTCTTAATGATTCTTATTACCTGGAGAGGGATTGTAAAAGCCCTGGATATGAAGGAAGTGGGGCAGCAGTCGCCAAACCTTCTGATTCCGGAATATCCGTTTGTTTTTTTTCTCGCCTTTGGCTGTGCGGTATTTTGCCTGGAGTACATAAGGGATTTGGTTAAGCTTTTTAAAAGCAAAGAATAGGATAATAATTTATGAGTCCACAGTTAATCGGAATTATAGGGATCGGGGTATTATTTGTTTTTCTTGCTTTAAGAATGTATATCGGCATTGCCATGGCCCTGGTAGGCTTTGTGGGAATGTGTATTTTGGTTGGCTCTAATGCCGGCATCAATCTGCTGGGCATTGTTCCACTTTCTGTTGGTTCTTCATATACCCTTAGCGTTATTCCTCTCTTCGTGCTCATGGGCCAATTTATTCTGGTCTCCGGCATAAGCAGCGATATTTACAAAACACTTTATACCTGGATAGGCCAATTCCGGGGCGGTTTGGCAATGGCAACCATTCTGGCCTGCGCGGGCTTTGCTGCCATATGCGGATCATCGCTTGCCACCGGCGCAACCATGGGACAGGTGGCGATTCCGGAAATGCAGAAGCACAAATATGATAACAGGCTGTCCACGGGATGTGTTGCCGCAGGCGGGACAATCGGAATTTTGATACCCCCGAGCATCGGATTTGTCATTTACGGCATACTAACAGAGCTTTCAATAGGAAAACTTTTCATGGCCGGAATCCTTCCGGGCGCATTGCTAAGTATTCTTTTTATAATCGCGATTTATATACAATGCAGAATCAACCCGGATATGGGACCACACGGCCCTTCGACAACCTGGATGGAAAAGATCCGGTCATTGAGGGGCACATGGGCGATGCTGTTATTATTTGTGATTGTAATGGGGGGCATATATTTCGGTATTTTCACACCCACCGAGGCCGGTGGAGTGGGCGCTTTTGGTGCCTTTATTTTTGCGGTTTTCAGCGGAAAGTTAAACAAGGAGACTTTTATACGCAGCCTTATGGAAACAGGCAGAACCACTGCTTTTATTTTTTTAATTATTATAGGCGCGAATATCTTTTCTTCTTTTTTGGGTATAACACGGCTTCCAATGGAGCTTGCCGGTTTCATGGGCGGTCTGGATCTTCCCAGAAGCGTTATTATTGCACTTATAGTTTTAATATACGCCGCTTTGGGTTGTGTAATGGATTGCTATGCCATTATGATCCTTACGGTGCCGATTATTTTTCCGGTTATTGAAGTCCTGGGTATCGATCCCATCTGGTTCGGGGTTTTAATGGTTATTGTTTTAGAGATCGGCCTTATTACTCCTCCTGTCGGTTTAAACGTTTTTGTACTAAAAGGGGCCGCCCCGGATGTTAGACTGCAGACCATTTTCAGCGGCATCTGGCCTTTTTTGCTCGCAGCACTTGTGGCAATTATTATTCTTGTTGCATTCCCGGAAATTGCCACCTTTATTCCGGAGCATATGTAATGCCGGTTTTACTGCACTCTACGGGCTAAAGTTAAACCTCAAATATGCATTCCCCTAAAACACCACGGATTATACTTTTCGGGGCTCTTTACTCTATTGAACAAAGATGTTATAAATTTCATCTTTTATAAAAAGGAGAAAACCCCGGATGACTGATAAACATAATAAACTTGATCTGTGGGTGGCCGAAACCCACCAGGATATAGTTTCCCTTGGATTCAAGGTCAAAGAGACTCTTTTCTCCGGCACCAGCCCTTATCAGCAGGTCGATGTCGTCAAGACCTCGGGACACGGTGTCATGTTGTTAAACGACGGCATTGTCATGGTATCCGAGCGAGACGAGTTTGTTTACCATGAAATGATTGCCCACGTGCCACTTTTTACCCACCCAAACCCTAAACGGGTACTCATTATCGGAGGCGGAGACGGGGGCACGGCCCGGGAAGTGCTGCGCCATCCCACAGTGGAGCGTGCCGTAGTGGTTGAAATCGACGAAATGGTGGTAAATGCCTGCAAAGCCCACATTCCTTCTATTGCCTCGGCCCTGGAAGATTCCCGGCTGGAACTGCTGATTGACGATGGAGTAAAGTACGCAGCGCAATGCAGGGATGCTTTTGACGTGGTGCTCATAGATTCCACCGATCCCATAGGGCCGGCCCAGCCCTTGTTTGACAAGACCTTTTACAAAAACGTCTCCGGGCTGCTGAGCGAAAACGGCATAATGGTATCTCAGTCCGAATCACCGTTTTACGACAGCCAGATCCAGGAATCCATGTTTTCCAATCAACGCCCTTTTTTTGAGAAAATCCATATGTATACGTTTTCCACCCTGACCTATCCGGGCGGATTGTGGAGCTTCGGGTTCGCCTCCAGGGGCCCCTGCCCGATCCGGGATTTCAATCCGCAACGCGTGGAGGCCTCGGGAATTGCCACCCGGTATTACACACCGGAAATCCACAAAGCGACCTTTGCCCTGCCCGCGTTTGTAAGGCAAAGCCTTTCCGGGCTGATCGACCCGGTGCCTTTATAAAATATCTGCGAGTCAAAACCGCACGGAGGAAGAATGAGCAAAAATATCGTAAAAAAAATCGACGATCTGGTTAAAGTAAACACCGTATTAATCAGCGTATCAGACAAAGCCGGGCTGGAGGACTTCGTGCCCGCAATGGTCAAGCACAATCCCAAAATCAGAATTTTTTCCACAGGCGGCACCTACAAACGCATTGAAAAGATCCTGGGCAAAAAAGCCGGAAAAGTGCTAACACCTGTATCAGAGTACACCGGCCAGCCGGAAACCCAGGGCGGTCTGGTAAAGACCCTGGATTTTAAAATTTATCTCGGCCTGCTCACCGAAACCCACAATCCGGATCATCAAAAGGATCTAAAGCGCACTGATGCCGTGCCCATAGACATGGTGGTGGCAAACCTCTACCCGTTCCAGCAAACCATTGAACAGCCGGATGTAACCCCTGAAAAGGCCAGGGGCAACATTGATATCGGCGGGCCCTGCATGATCCGGGCAGCGGCCAAGAACTTCATCCGCGTCGCCTCTGTTGTGGATCCTGAGGATTACCCCCTGCTAATAGAAGAACTCGGATCGGTGGAGAGCATGACATCTCTTGAAACCCGCGTAAAACTCGCCAAAAAGGCGTTTTTACACACGGCCGCCTATGACCAGGCAATTGCAAATTACCTGCGGCAAAGTTCGTTTACCGACATTCAGCAGGCATATGAAGAGATACTGTGAGATAATGGAGTGACATGATATGGGCAACGATCTTAAAAAAATGTATAAAACCGTCATGGACGATCACTTTCCTCCGCGCATGGAGATCGCTTTCGTGGACGACCAGACCCGCCAGACTCTTTTTTATGAAAAGGTGGACTGGGTGATCGAAGGTGTGCGAAAAGGACTTCGCTACGGGGAAAACCCGGGCCAGCAAGCAGCGCTTTACAGGCTGGTAAACGGCAATCTGGTGCTGGGCCAGACACGAACCATCTCGCCGGGACAGTACCTTGCCTCTGACGTGGAGCTGCTCCAGTCAGGCAAACACCCCGGCAAAACCAATCTCACTGATGCGGACAACGCCTTAAATATCCTGCGATATTTTACCGACAAGCCCTGCGCCATTATAGTCAAACACAACAATCCGTGCGGGGCGGCATTATCAGACTCCCTTGAAGACGCCTATGAAAAGGCATATTTGGCCGACAGGGTGGCGGCGTTCGGCGGGTGTATCGCTGTCAACCGGGCCCTTGACAAAACCACCGCCGAAGCCGTGGCCAACCAGTATGCCGAAGTAATTGTGGCCCCGGAATACGAGAAGGGGGTTTTGGATATTCTTTCGAAACGCAAAAATCTGCGCGTAATAAAGATCGAAAACATAGAACGTCTTCATTCGTTTGTGGGACAAAGGGTAGTTGAATTCAAAAACCTGATCGACGGAGGAATAATAACCCAGTGGTCCTTTGTTCCGGAAACCCGTGCAGAGTCGGACTTTAAACTTGCTGAATGCGAATACAAAGGCAAAAACTATAAAATAAACCGGGAGCCCACAAAACAGGAGCTTGCAGACATCCGGTTCGGCTGGCTGCTCGAATCCGGCGTGACCTCGAACTCGGTGATCTATGTAAAAAACGGGGTATCCGTAGGTATAGGCACCGGCGAACAGGACCGGGTAGGCGTGGCTGAAATAGCCCGGGACAAAGCCTACCGGAAGCTGGCGGACCGGTACTGCTTTGAACAGTTCCAAATGCCTTACAACGACTTGCAGGATCCTGACCGGAAAATGGAAATAGACAGACAGGTCCAGGCGAAAAACGGTGACCTGATCGGCGCAACCATGGTAAGCGACGCTTTTTTCCCGTTTCGCGACGGCGTGGATGTCGGCCTGCGCGAAGGGGTCACAGCAGTGGTTCACCCCGGCGGCTCGTTAAACGATTATCAGTCAATCGAGGCGTGCAACGAATACAACGCCACCATGGTACTCACAGGCCAGCGCAGCTTCAAGCACTGACTACTGCCGGTCTGAAGTATTAATAAAATCAAACATGATCGGCTGAAAACAATTGGCCAAAAAGAAAAAAAACAAAAAAGCCAAAAAAGAACAAAAGCAGGCCCGGCTCAGGGAACATACATTTTCGCAGTTAATCCAGAAGGCCGAAGCCGCACTATCTGCGGACAAAGCCAGAGAAGCTGTCGACTGCCTGAAAGCCGCCCGGAAAAAACAGGATGATCCGGATACTATCCGGCCGCTTTTATTCAGGGCCTATCTTGCGCGGATACAACAGCTCAAAAACAAGGCCATGCACACAGAAGCCAGCATGGCCATCGAGCAGGCCTCAGCCTGCAGGCCGGAGGTCAGCCTGATATCCGAAGAGGATCTGGTCTGTTTTGTTTCCCTTTGCCGGCAAGAGCAAGCTTTTGAAATTTATGCGCAATATATTGCCGAAAACAGGCCTTCGAAAGCAATAGAAACCAGGCTTGTCAACCGGCTGATCCAATCCGAATGCTGGCACCTGATTAATCGCCTGGATTCTGAGTCACCGCTTTGCAGGGATGCTGAGGCCGTGCCTGAAGCGGTTACCCATATGAACCGGGGAGAATGGGAAAACGCCCTTGAAAAACTTCGCTCCATTCCCCGGTCCTCTCCGTATGCACCCCTGAAAATGCTGTGCCGCGCCATGTGCGCGTTTTACAGCGAAGAAGACTCGCACCTGCAAAAGATTACAAATATGCTCCCCGGAGATTTTATCCTTACACCGGTCATGTCCCGATTAAAAACCTGTATGGACAATGCCGGCACGGCTGTGACTGGCGATAATGAGGAGACAATCCGGGTTTTTTTCCAGGGCGCAGTAGGTGCTTCCGGCAAAATTACGGAACTTGTCAACAGTGTTAAAAAACAAAAAAGCCAAAAAGCGGCAAGGCTGATAAAAGAACTGGGCCCGCTGATTTATCCCGAAAATCCGGAAATATGCATATCCACGCTCCTGGAGATACTCTCCAATAGAATACGTCAGGGCGAAATGTCCAGCGATTTCTTCTTTGAGCTGATCACCGCGGTGCTGCCCCGTAAAAAAGCCCTCCCTATTATCTTCCGGGTGGACTTGGCAAGCAGCATGCCGTTAAATGCCGCGTCGCAATACATGGAGCATATTCCTCGCTTGTTTTCCGAACCCCGCCGACAATCCATCGCCAAATCCCTGGCGCTTTTTCATGCCGTCAAAAACAGTCTGAAACAAGACAGCATTTCATATGAAATGGATACCGATACCACCGCCTACGGATTTGACGTGCCTGAAATAAACTGGGAACACCTGGGCGTCTGCCGGCAAGACCCGAAAACCGCATACCTGCAGATGGCAAGGCAGGGCATTGCATGGGACCCTGAAAACCGGCAATGGTATGAACTGATCGTCACCTTGCCAAGGACATCAAAAGAGGGGAAGAATCTTGTTGAAGACGCGCTAAACGAAATGTCGGTGCATTTTCCGCAAGACCCTTTCCCGTTTCTCGAGCTGACCGAACTCTATCAGCAAAAAAGCGCTTTTCGAAAGGCTGAAAAGGCCATAGAAGAAGCCGCCCGGCGGGCCCCCTACGACAGCCGGGTAATCGAGAAAAAAGCCGTATCCTTTCTTATATCGGCAAAAATAAACCTCGGCAAAGATAAACACCATCTTGCACGCAGGGATATAGAAAAAGCCGAGGAACAGGGCTGCCGCAAAGCGGCCCTGTTTGTACTGGAAAAGCGCATGGCCCTGGAATTAACCGGAGAAAACCGGCCGGCGGAACCTGACAAATACATGGATCAAATGCTTGCCGGGCTGGAGCCGCTTAAAAGGGTTTGTACGCTTTGTTTGCTGGTCATGGAACTATCTGCAAACAAAGGCGAAAACAAGGCGGCAGGCAAAGCTTTGCAGGCTGCAAAATCCGGAATCAAACACGGAATAAAAGAAATAACAGATCTGGGCGCAGACGAAATGGCAAACCTGCTCGATCCCGTACCCTCTGATCTCAAACGTGCAATGCCATCTTCCAAGGCTGCGGACAGCCCGGCCAGGGTTCTTCCGGCAAGGGAAATCTCGCGGCTCATAAAGTCGGTTGAAGACGAGGGGGTTTTAAATATTTGCGACCTGCTTATGGAAATGGGCAGGTATAAAACGGTCCGTGCGGAACTAAACCGACGAATCCGGGGGAAAAAGGCGGCGGAGCGGCCTTTGATCGATTTTTACCGCACCGTGACAGCCGACCTGACCGGGGAAACCACCGATTTCGATCATCTTGCAGAGCTCGTTGAAAATGCCGGCAACGAGACCCGCCGCAAACTCGAGGCCGCGGCCGACAAACTGGCGGAACATGCCCTGGGCCCCTTGAACATTGCCCTGAGATTCTTTGACTTTGAAATGTTTACTTCCGACTATTTTTTCGATGACAGCGATGATGATTTTTTTGAAGACGATTTTGACGATGATATACCGTTCGGACCGAATATTTCCGATAACACCGCCCGGCAACCGGAACCGGATGCAGGGCAATATTACGAGGGAATGAGCCCGCAGGAGATCATAATGGAGATCGAATCCTTAATTGACAGGATGAAATTCAGGGGATCTCCGGATTACGTTCTGCGGACAATGAGACCAGCCGTACACAAAAGCCGGCCTGAAACAAAGTCTGTCGGAAATATTATCCTTTCCTTTCCCCCCGAGATCATAGAACAGCTCTCCAGGGAAGCCAGAATTCTTTTTTTGGAAAGCTCATAAAACAGGAGCGATTATGCTTACACACTATCTGATACTTGATCTGCCGCCGGGCTCAGATGATGAAACCATCAGGCAGCGCTATCTTGAAATGGTCAAAAAATACCCGCCGGAATCGGATCCGGTTATGTTCAGGCGTATTACCGAGGCATACAATGCGCTTTGCGATGAACGAAGCAGGATCCGGTCCGAGCTTTTCGGATGCCTGGACATGCCGGACTGGGAAAACGAGTTGTTCAAGCTGGCGCAGGCTGCAAAAACAAAAAGGCGCAGAACCGGATTAAAAGAAATGCTCGAAGCTGCAGAAAAAAACAAGGAAATATAAAAACACATAAGAAACGAAAAAATGGCGCCAAAAGAAAAGCCCGTCAAAAAAATATTCTCAGCCCTGTTTGGCAAAAAAGAAACCCCCGAAACGGCTGAAAGCCCCCGGCCGGACTGGAAACAGCAAGTCCTGGAGGATTTTTCCGCCTGGCTCGGTGATCTGCCGGATAAAGCACCTCCGTCGGAAAAGGCCAGCGCCGAAGCCTGCGACCTCTACACGCTTTTATCCGAGTTCTCGGCGCTCAGGCAGGAAATAAAAATGCAGAACAGGGAGCAGCACAAAAACCTCCGGGCGCTTTCAGGGATATCCGAGGCATGGGAGAAAAGTGCAAACCTGTTTGAAAAAAGTGTGGAGCGGATCGACCGGATCGAGCCCGAAATCAGGCAGAATGCTGAAAAAAAGGCGGTACTGCCGTTTCTCGATGTTCGCGACGCCCTGGTTCGGGGACATCAGGCAAGCCTGACCTTCATGACGCAAAAGCGCCGGTTCCGCCGCAAACCCAAAGGAGTTGCGGCTATTGCCGAAGGCTACGAAATGGCCATCCGCCGCTTTGACAGGGCCCTGGAACACGCCGGCATCACCCCGGTACAGACAATTGACCACATGTTTGATCCGAAAACAATGAAAGCCGTGGACAGACGATCCGATCCTGACAAAACCGCCGGCGTGGTTCTGGCCGAACAGACCGGAGGTTTTCAAAAAGGCGGAGAGATCATCCGCACCGCGCAAGTCATTGTTAACGAACCGCAGAAAGGAGCATAGGTATTGGAACCCATTGTCGGCATTGATCTGGGCACCACCAATTCGGAAGTCGCATTTGTAATTGACGGATGCGCGGAAATATTAACCGAACAGGATAACGGAATCGTTCCGTCCTGCGTTGGCCTTGACGCACAGGGCAATATCCTGGTGGGAAGGCAAGCCGCAAACCAGGCGGCTTTCGCGCCCGAACGTACCGTTTCATCGATCAAACGCAAAATGGGCGAAGAAATACGTATTGCTCTGGGATCGAACCAATACCTGCCTCAGGAGATTTCAGCTCTGATCCTTAAAACCCTCAGGCAAAGGGCGGAAGAATATCTGGGACAGCCTGTGGAAAAAGCCGTGATCACGGTGCCGGCCTATTTTACAGACAGCCAGCGCCAGGCCACCCGGGAGGCTGGCCGGATTGCCGGGCTGGAAGTGCTTCGTATCATTAATGAACCCACGGCCGCTGCCCTGGCCTATGAAAACACTTCCGGCAAGACAGCACAGATTCTGGTATATGACCTGGGCGGCGGCACGTTTGACGTATCCATAGTAAAGATTGAAAACGGCGTGATTGAAGTGATGGCCAGCACCGGGGACAACCGGTTGGGCGGCGACGATTTCGACGAAATGATCGCCGGGTGGCTGGCCGGACAAATCAAAGAAAAACACGGCATCGAAGTCACCGACGATCCCATGGTAATGCACAGGTTAAAACAGGCGGCGGAAAAAGCTAAAATCCGGCTCTCCTCGGCTCCTTATGCCGTAATCGAAGAAGATCATATAGCGGCCGAACATGAAACACCCGTACATTTGACATGCGAGCTCTCCCGCGAAGAATTTGAAAAAATGCTCACACCCGACCTTGACCGAACCATGGACGCTGTCAGCCGGGCCATGGAAGACGCGGGACTAACAGCCGCGGATCTCGACGAAATCATCCTGGTGGGCGGATCTACCAGGATACCGACAATTTCAAAACTCCTTGAAGAAAAAACCGGGATTTTGCCCAGAAACGAAATCGACCCCGACCTGTGCGTAGCGCTGGGAGCGGCGCTTCAGGCCGGCCGGGAAATGGGGGTTTCGGATGCGGGCGTATTAATCGATATCACTCCGTACACTTTCGGCACCTCAGCGATCGGCGAGTTATACGGCGAGCTTTCCCCGGATTTGTTCGTTCCCATGATCCGGCGCAACACCAAGCTTCCGGCATCAAAAAGCGAGGTCTTCTACACTGTGTGCGACGAGCAGGAAAAAGTGGAAATCAAGGTATACCAGGGAGAAAGCCCTGATGCCCGAAACAACGTAATGATCGGCAATTACATGTTCGAGCTGTCGCCCGCCCCGGCCCAAAGCCCGGTCATTATGCGCTTTGATCTGGACATAAACGGCATCCTGCAGCTTGAGGCTGTGGAAAAGGAGACCGGGGGCAAGATTCAGGCAACAATCGAAAACGCCATATCCCGATTTACAGAAGAGGAACTGGCCGCCTCGGGCGAACGGATCAACAGGCTCTGGGACAATACCGGAAATTACGAAAAAAAGACGGATTCCACCAAAACCGCCGAGAAACCTGAAGCTCCCGCGGATCTGGCAAATCTCATCGGCCGGGCGGAATCCATACTGGACACGGCCCCGGCAGAAGACCGCGACGAGATAATCAATTTACTCGAAGACATCAAAGGAGCCCTTAACACGGGAGCCACGGAAGAGGCACGCAACATCGGCGCCGATCTGGAAGATCTCCTGTTTTACCTGGAATAACCGTATGACAGATCAGATTCAACGATGCCCGACATGCAAGGCTCCGTACAAAGAGAAGCGATACTGCCACAGATGCGGAACCGACATAGGCCGACTGCTTGAAATCCGGGATCAGGCGGCCCGGCACATAGAAAAAGCTATCGCGGCATATAACAACAGGGAATGGAAACAAATGTACTATCATGCCGCACGCTCCTTCGCCCTTTACCGCACACCCTCGTCAGACCGGCTCCTGGCCTGCGCAGCCCTTGTCACCGGAAATTATCAGGAGGCCCTTGCGATTTGGACGAAAACAAAAAACAAGAATCTATAAAGTCTATTCACCGCCGGAAAGCCTTCTGACCGAGATCATGTTTGTGGTGCCGGTCTCCCACATGGGATGGCCGGCGGTAATTACCACCAGGTCGCCTTTTTGCGCATGCCCCTTTTCAATTGCAAAGGCTGACGCGCGCTCAAACATCTCGTCAGTGTCTTCTGTATAATCCATAAGACCGGGCATGCATCCCCAGTACAAAGCAAGCCTCCGCACGGTTTGAACATCAGGCGACACGGCTATAATCATGCTTTTCGGCCTGAACCTGGCAATTTGGTGGGCTGTATAACCGCTCTTGGTGGTGGCGATAATGGCCCGGGCCGCGAGGTGATCTGAAAGAATACAGGTTGCATGGGCCACTGATTCAGAAATCCGGGTCTGTAGTATTGCCTGAAAGGACTTTTCATACGGATACTTTTCTTCGGTCTCCCTGATAATTCTGGCCATGTATTCCACGGCCTGCACGGGATAGTTGCCGGTGGCTGTTTCCTCGGAGAGCATCAGGGCGTCTGCACCATCTAATACCGCGTTTGCAACGTCAGTGGCCTCGGCCCGGGTGGGCCTGGGCGAATCAAGCATGGAACGAAGCATCTGGGTTGCTATAATCACGGGCTTTCCGGCCTCGTTTCCCTTGTGTACCAGCATTTTCTGGGTGCCGGGCACTTTTTCCAAAGGAATTTCCACGCCAAGATCCCCCCTGGCCACCATGATCCCGTCTGATGCCTCTATGATGTTGTCAATATCATTTAATGCCTCGTGTTTTTCGATCTTGGCAATCACCGGTGTATCGCAGCAGGCATCCGCTATGATCTCCCTGGCGCAGCGCACGTCCTCTGCATGGCGCACAAAAGACATGGCAACATAATCCACCCCCTGTGCCAGTCCAAAGGCCAGATCCGCGCGGTCTTTTTCAGTTATCGCCGGAGTCCGGATGGTGCCGGACGGCAGGTTAATCCCCTTGTGCGATGTAAGGGTCCCGCCGGTAATGACTTTGCAATGGATTTCTTTTTCAGTCGTCCTGATTACAACCAGTTCCATTAATCCGTCTGCCAGCAGAATTGTATCGCCTGCCGAAACATCGCCGGGAAGGTGGGGATAACTCACGAAAACCCGATTTTCCACTCCTATGCCGGGCTCCGTGGTCAATATAAGCATATTCCCCGGATCCAAATGAATACCCGGGGGCGCAATCTCCCCGATTCGGATTTTGGGCCCCCGAAGGTCCTGCAAAATTGCCACTGGCGTATCGGTCTGCCCGGAGGCAGCCCGAATCATGCGGATCATCTCAGCGTGCGTCTCCCGGTTGCCGTGGGAGAAGTTGAGCCGGGCGACCCCCATGCCGCCGCGGATCATCCGGACGATAATCTCTGTATCGGCGCATGCCGGTCCGATTGTGCAAACGATCTTGGTCTTGGGCATATCCTCCCCCTACCCCAGAAACACGGCAAGCTTGTCCCTGGCCGCATCCACGTGCTGAAAGGTAATCCGGGCAAGATCGCCCGGCTTTAACTCGATACCCGAAGAAACCGACATCCGGGCCTCCATGAGGTAGTCGGGCAGCAGAATCGTATAGCAGTCCCGCCGCTTGTCCAGCACTATGGCCTCTGCCTTGGTTCCGATCATGCCTTCGAGGTATTTCAGTATCCAGAACCGCAGCCTGCGGTTTTGCACCAAGCGGGCGCGGGAAAGCGGAATCTGCAGCATCTGCAGCATTTCTTCGATCTCGGATGTGCTGTAGGGTTCTTCCATTCCGAAACAGGCCCGGATCTGGCGCTGGGTCAACAGATCGAAATATTTTCGTATAGGCGATGTGGCCGTAGTATAAGCTTCCAGACCCAGGCCGGAGTGCGGCTCCGGTTCGGTTCCGAGCACCACGCGCGATAACATGCGCCGCTGCATCCAGTTCTGAAAAAGGGTTCCTTCATCCGCACCCGAATACAAACGCCCCCTGGGATGCAGCTGGGAACGAAAAACCGCGGGCATCTTATTGGCTGCAAGAAAACGGGCCGTGATCCAGTTGGCCATAATCATCATCTCGGATACCAGCAGGCGTCCCGGGCTGTCACGATCCATTACATTTAACCGGATACCTTTATCATTGTATACACGCACATTTAACTCCGGCAGCAGGATTTGCACGGCCCCGTTTTCAAGACGCCTGCGGTTGAAAGCCAGCGCTGTTTTATGAAGAGACTGCAGAGCCTCGTCGGTTCGAACCAGGTTGTCGGCCTCTGTATAGGTGAGCTGCCGATTCACTGAAATCCAGGAGGGAACGAGTTCATAATCAACAATCTCGGCCTGGGCGGTCACAGTAAAGAATATGCTGACAGCCGGGCGGATCTGATCATGAATCAAGCTGCACAGGTCTTCTGCCAGGCCGTTTGGCAGCATCGGAATCTTGAGATCCGGCATGTAAATCGATGTACCCCGGGAGATTACCTCCTGGTCGATTATACCGCCTTTTTCCACCCAAAACGCCACATCCGAGATATGGACCCCTATACGCAGATGTTTGCCCTGCTGCTCAACACTTAACGCGTCGTCAAAATCCATGGTTCCCTGACCGTCGATGGTAATGACGTCCAGGCCGGTTAAATCCCGCCTTTGCGGATCATCAGGCAGATTTTCCGCCATAGCCCGCAACTCGGTGACTTTTTCCATGACCGGGTCGGGAAATTCCGTGGGGATTTCGTATCGGTAAAGATCAAGGTTCTCATTTGCATCCCACCGGCCGGCGCGCACCATGGTTGAAAAAATGGCTTCAGGGCCCTCGGCCCCGGCTTTGGAGAGCACGGCTTTTGCCGCGGCGGCATTGGAGCTTTCCTTTCCATGCAAATAATAAGACTTTAAAATATCGACGATCCCGGCATCGACTTCAGGCGGAGCCTTGCCGTTGTTTAACACTCTGCGCATCCATCTGCCGCCTTCTTCAATCAGGCGCTTTTGCCGCTCCTCTGCCTCCCGGCGGGCTATATTGTTTTCCACCACCTCCTGGGGATGCGGATAAAACCAATCATGGCTGAACTTGAAATAGATCCGGTTTTCAAAAAACGCCCGGATTACCGCAGCCTCCTGATCGCTGTCCGGTTCGCCGGAAAAACAGAACCCGGTCATTGACTCAAGATCAATCCACTCTTCTATCGAATGCACCGCTTCCCAGATTTCACGGATATCAATATGCCGGCTTAAAGCCTGGCGCCGCGATGCAATTTCCTTTAACGAATCCACCAGCTTGTCCCGACCCTGGGCAAACTTCAGCCCTGTGCGGGAGACATGGCTTAAACGGCCGCACTTCTGGTTGACCTCCCGGTTGTTTTCATTTAACAGTCTGAGACGCTCGCCCTTTTCTTCAAGGACGGCAGCGCACAAAATCCTCTGCTGATCTATATATTCAACTATGGTTCCCGGTTCCATATATATTTCCCGACTTTTTATTGCATTTTATGAAAAGATGAAAACTTTATAATATATAGTTTCCATTATCTGATTTGCGGCCAATATACACATAAATAAGCACATGCACAAGGCCAGTCAATGCGAGGTTGGTCTTATGGGAATCGGGATCGATCCCGATTTCGACAAAGCTTCGAAAAAACTAAAAAAGGAGAACAATCATGAAATTGCGGCGTGTTTTATCTTTCGGTTTTGCCTTTATCCTGTCGCTGATGCTTTTCCAGGCCGGCCACCCCGCGCTTGCCCAGCGGGGCAACTACGGCGACTGGCACATGGGCCCCGGAATGATGGGCGGATGGGGCGTTGCCGGATGGTTCGGCGGAATCTTTATGCTCGTGGTATGGGTACTGGTCATCGTGGGATTGATCTATCTGATCAAATGGTTGGTTCAGAGCACCAAAGCGGAACCCGGCAAATCGGGCACTGCGGATTCCACAAGATCGCTTGAGATCCTCAAGGAACGCTATGCCAGGGGCGAAATCGAGAAAACCGAATTTGAAGAAAAGAAAAAGGATCTGGTTTCCTAAAGCCGCGAATAAACCCTGGCAATGACAGAATCGTAAAAAATAGTTTCCAAGCGACATCTGAGCGAAGAAACCGGCTTTTTACGAAACCATCAAACCTACTGCTTCTGGACAATAAAGGAGATGATCCGGTTGCCTTCGACTTCCTTTACCGTGACCACGTGCTTGCCGATTACAATCTGCTCCTGTTCGCTCGGGATGCGGCCGATCTGTTCGAGGACATATCCTGTAAAGGTTTCGTAGGAACCGGATTCCGGGATATTCATGCGCAGCTTTTCATTTACGATCTTTATGTCGGCAGAGCCGAGCACCAGCCATTCCTTGTCCCGCAACTTGACGACCTCCGGCTTGACGATATCGGTCTCATCGACTATATCACCCACGATTGCTTCTAGCACGTCCTCGAGACTGACCATGCCAGAGACCTCGCCGTATTCGTTTACCACGATTGCCGCATGCTCCTTTTTGCGCTTAAACTGGTTTAAAAGCTGGTCGAGCTTTTTGTGTTCAGGGACAAAATAGGGAGCGCGCATGATTTTTTCTATGTCAACGCCCCTGTCGGAACGAATCTCCTGTTTAAACAGGTCTTTTACGTTTATGATGCCTACGGCGTGATCAATATCCCCTTCTATTACCGGGATGCGGGTAAATCCGGACTGAAGGATCTTTTCTAAGTCCGGCTCCTTGTCGCGCTCTATAACAAACATGTCCGCACTCGGGGTCATGATCTCTGATACGTTTACATCATCGAGCTTGATAATATTGTAGATCAGCTCCCGTTCCTCCGGGTTGATCTCACCGCCCTCATGGACCACGTCCACAAACGTGATAAGTTCGTCTTCAGACACCGGGGGACTGCCCCGGGATGCACCGACAAGCTTCGGAATAAAATTTAAAAACCAGATCACCGGATAAAACAGGAAGGAAAGCCAGAAAAGCGGCAGGACCACCGTTTTGGCAATGGCAACGTTATGCCGGGTGGCAAGCGTCTTGGGAAAAATCTCGCCGAAAATGAGTATAAGAAATGTCATGACTCCTGTGGCAATGCCCACAGCATAGCTTGACAAATACTGTATGGTCACTGCGGTTGCAAGCGAGGATGCGCCTATATTAACCAGGTTGTTGCCGATCAGAATCGTTGAAAGAAGCCTGTGCGGATTCTCCTTCATCTGGACGATTATCTGGCTGGCGCGGCCGCCCGAATTTGCAAGGTGTCTGGCCTTGGTTCTGCTGATGGAAAAAAGCGCTGTTTCAGAGGATGAAAAAAGCCCTGAAAGCAGTATCAGTATTGCAAGTAAAACAAATTGTAACGTCATGTCTCCTGCTCCTGCGCCCCTGTGCCGGGCAAGAGGGCGCGGTTGTCTGATTTGAAGTGCAGATCCCTTTGCGGAAAGGGAATCGTGATATTGTTTTCCCGGAATTTCTTGTCAATATCGAATCGCACATCTGTTTCAACGGTCAAAAACCAGTCGATATACACCCAGAAGCGCAGCCGGAAAATCAGCGCGCTTTCGCCGAAATCGGAAAAGAGCACCTCCGGGTGCGGACGCCTCAGAATCCTTGGATGACGATAGGCCACGTCGGTTAGGATCTGCCGCACCAGCTCTATATCTGACCCATAGGCCACCCCCACCTCCACGGTTCTTCTGATCCGGGCGTCCCTGAAGCTCCAGTTTGTCAGGCGCTGGCTGATGAAATCCGAGTTGGGAACAATAAGATCCATATTGTCAAACGTGCGGACCTGTGTTGAACGCACGTTGATTTCTCTTACAGTGCCCAATATCCCGCCGGTTTCAATCACATCTCCGACCTGTATGGGGCGCTCGAACAAAAGGATGATGCCGCTTAAAAAGTTGTTGAAAATATTCTGCAGACCGAAACCGAGTCCGATACCCAGGGCACCGAAGACCACGGTCAGGGCCGTGGCACTCACACCCACCACCCGCAGGGCGACCAGGATTCCGACCGCCCACAGGACGTAGCCTGTAATCCTGACAATGGAGTCCTTAAACCCGTCTTCCAGCTCGACATTCTTTAAGATCCATCGCCGCAAAGCTTCTTTGGTAATAACCGCCAGAGTGTGTATCACCAGCAGCACTATCAAAGCATATACAAACCCTATCAGGCTGAGCTGAAAGTCGCCGAGGGTGATCTTATAATTTACTGCATCCAGGATCTCTGCAAGAAAGGTTTTGGGCGCCCCCCAGGCCAAAACCAGCATAAAAACCGCACACGCAACCCCGGCCAGCCGGAAAAGACGCACAAGGAGCCATCTAACCGGATAAGGCTGTCTTCCGGCAAGATCATCTTCGTCCACATCCTCGGAACGCTCGATATGGGCGTGAACATCGGATTCGCTCAGCAGACGCAGAAGTATTGCAGTCCAGAAAACAACCGCGGCACTTTTGGCCAGCCCGTTATACCAGTATACCGCAAGGCCTCCGAATCCCGAAAGTTCGGCCGCTATTCCCGGCAGGACCAAGCCGAATCCGAACAAAATAAAAGCCGGCTCAAACCATTTAAACCACGGCCTTTCGGCAAAACATGAATCCGGGCACTTGCGCGCAAACAAGACAAAAAACCGGATCGCCCACGCCAGCAAAAGGAATTCAAACAAAAGCCTCCAGGCCACCAATGTGATGCAATTGTAGCATACCACCCGGGTTATAAAGTAATACCCCGCGCCGTAGACCATCACCCCGTAAAGCAACAGTTTTATGGGACCATACAGGCGGCGGAAAAGAACATCTCCGGTCCTGGCGGCAACAGCCTTGAAAAACACCCGACCCCACTGGACCACCATAACCAGAACCATAATACGTATCACCAGCGGAAGCAGGACGAAAACCGGAGCCATCCGGTATACCGGTTTGACCGGATAAAAGTAAATATAAGCAATTGCACCTGCCAGCAGCAGCGATTTCTGAATCAGCCTTACAAACAGATGCTGCCAGAACCTGTCTGCTTCCAGACACTGCTGCATAAGCCTTCGCAAATACCTGCCGGCCATGTACAACACTGCTTCCAGCACCGCCAGAAAACAGAGGAATATGCTTAGAAAGGTTAAGTATTCCTTCAGGTTTAAAAAATCCGGCAGCTTCCAGGCTGTGTGAAAAAGCCATTTACGGCCTCTTTGAATCGCGGCGAATAAATCCTTCTTTAAATCCCCTTCCAACAAGCGCATCACCGGTGTCGGAGTGTGCGCCAGTATCCGGCTTATTTTCCGCTCCTCAATCTGTTTGTCAATTTTTGCGGAAAGAGACTCCAATTCGGGCAGCAATCTTTTGAATCGCTCCACACGGCCGGTATAGATCTCCAGGATTTGCTCAAGCTTTTTTTGCCTGGTTTTTAGAATGGAAATCAGGGCATCCAGATTTTTTGCAAGTGTCCTGTCAACCTCCACGTGGGGAGGGCGGAATTGGAGTTCTTTGGCCTGTCTCTCATAGAAGGCCATCTGCTCGGATGTTTCTTCCAGTTCGGTCTTAAGCGTATTGATTTTTTTCTCTGTTTTGCCGGTCTGTTCCTGGATGTAGCCGGCTGCGACCGTCTGTCTTATCCGAGCCCGCTCCAGAGCATGAATGCCGGCCTCGGGCAGCAGCAGAAGATTTGAGTGGGTTGCGGTCATGAGCCGGAGCCTGGAGATCCGGCTTTCAAACTCCTCTTGTTCGGCCTTTACTGCTTTAAGTCTGTCGGAAACCTCCTCCAGCTTCCCGGTTTCGGTTTCCACGGCCAGGTCAAAGGACTGTTCAAGGCTCCGGTAAAGCCCGGAGCCCGCTTCTGCGGTTTGCGCGGGGTCAAATGCTTGTTGCCGGGCATGAACCTGACAGGCGAAGGCAATAAGGAAAAGAACGGATATGGCAAAAACCGAGATCCGCGCAGCCGCGGGTAGATATGATTTTTTAAACCAAGGGTTGGTGCGACTCATTGCCGCCTTTCAATGAATAAATCCGAAATCCGAAAAAAACACAGCAAAATTTAAATTTTAATTTATCATACAAATATCCCAAATATCAATGCACTTTGTCCATATTCAGCAATTGCCGGTAAATTATTATTAGACACATTGTTTTATTGTCGGATCGGATCGGACGGGGACCGAAATCGATCCCGATTTCGATTTCGATTAAACCGCGAAAAAAACCTTTACACTGCCAGCCCGGCATAGTAAGCCATGTCCCACCAAAAAAACGGATTTTCCCATGCGCTCGATACACCTGATAAAACCCTATTTTTCACAAAGACGCGGACTGGTATTAATCGGCATCGTCTGCCTGATGGTGGTGGATGTGCTCCAGCTCTTTATCCCCAGAGTGGTCAAATGGGCAGTGGACGAGCTCACTGCCGGAACCATCGACCTGGCGGGCCTGGGCAGATACGCGGGGATGATTGTACTGATCGCCGGGTCCATGACGGTGCTGCGTTTTTTCTGGCGCAAGCTCTTGATCGGCACCTCCCGGGTGGTTGAAGAGGGGCTGCGCAACCGGATGTTCGCCCATATCCAGACCCTGTCGGCCTCCTATTTCGACCAGAGATCCACCGGCGACCTTATGGCCCATGCCACAAACGACATTAACAACGTGCGCATGGCGGTGGGAATGGGCATGGTGGCACTTACTGACGCGGCTTTTCTGGGAAGTGCGGCCATCGGGTTTATGGCCTACATCGATGTCAAGCTCACCGCACTGGCACTGGTGCCCATGCCGGTGATCGCGGTTTTCACCAGGATATTCGGGGCTAAAATGCACAGCCTGTATACCCGGGTCCAGGCCACTTTCTCGGAGATGACCGAGATCGTGAGGGAAAGCTTTGCCGGCATCCGCGCGGTAAAAGCATATAACCGGGAAGGGACCGAATTCAACCGTGTCAAAAAAATTTCCGACAACTATATAGTCGACAACCTCAAGCTGGTAAACATAACAGGCTCGTTTTTCCCGCTGATGGTGTTTTTCACCAACCTTAGCATTACCATAGTGGTATTCTTCGGCGGGCGGCTGACCATAGGCGGACAGATCACCCCCGGCGATTTCGTGGCGTTTATTAGTTATCTCAACATGCTGACCTGGCCCATGATGGCACTTGGGTGGCTTACAAACCTCATCCAGCGCGGCAGCGCCTCGCTGGACCGGATAAACAACATTCTCTCCGCAGAACCGGAAATCCGCGACGCTCCCGAGGCCATGCCCATAGCCGAAGCCGGGGGAGACATTTCATTCAAGGACGTCTCCTTTACCTATCCGGCCGGCAGCCAGGCCGTAATCGACCGGCTGGACCTGGAGGTGCCCGCAGGCTCCCTGCTGGGGATTGTAGGGCCCCAGGGCTCGGGCAAAACCACCCTGTTAAATCTGGTTTTCAGGCGCTATGATGTATCAGGGGGTACGGTCCGGATAGACGGCCATGATAGCCGCATGTTAAAGCTCTCTGATCTGCGTGCGCAAATCGCCTACGTACCCCAGGAGCCCTACCTGTTTTCAGGCACCATCAGCGAAAACATAGCCTTCGGCCGCGAGGTGGAAGAATCCGAACTCATCATGGCGGCCAGGCAGTCCGCGTTGTATGAAACCATCCAATCTTTTCCGCACGGCTTTGACACCATGGTGGGGGAACGCGGGGTTGTGCTCTCGGGAGGGCAGAAACAGCGCATAGTGCTGGCCAGGGCTCTTTTGCGGGATGCGCCGATAATGTTGCTCGACGATCCGGTCGGCCAGGTGGACACTGAGACTGCGGCCCGGATTATCGAAGTAATCCGGGAACTGGCTGGGAAAAAGACCGTAATGCTTGCCTCTCACCGCATCCCGGCGGTCTCGTTTGCAGACCATATTATAGTGCTCTCTGATGGAAGGATCGCGGAATCAGGCACGCACGCCGAACTTGTGGCAAACAACGGATACTACGCCAGAACCGAAATACTGCAGCGCTACGAGGAATAACCCGGAGACCCTTATGAACGAGCAAAAGGACATATTTGCCGAAAAGGAGCTGGGAAAAACAGCGGATATCGGGCTGATAAGGCGCCTCTGTCCGTTTGTAGCCCCGTACAAGCTGCTTGTGATAGTGGCATTGATCCTGATGGCCGGGGTTACAGTACTCGAGCTTGCGGTGCCGTATGTCACCAAGGTGGCAATAGACAAATACATCGTGCCGGAACATGCAGCCGAGGATCAGGTAACCCCCGGTCTGTCGGCAAAAGCGCCGGTTTCTAAGCCGGATTCCGCCCAAAATTCAGACAGGGCGGCGGAAAAGAAAACTCCGGGGGACAGAACAAGCGATATTCAGGGACTAAACAGCACGGCGATTATTCTTCTGATCATCATATTGCTCAACCTTGCGGTCAATTTTGCCCACGTGATGCTCATGGAATACACGGCACAGAATATAATGCACGATCTGCGCCTTACTTTGTTCTCCCACATCCAGCGCTTATCAATAAGCTTTTTCAACCGAAACCCGGTGGGAAGACTTGTTACCCGGGTTACAAACGATATCCAGAACATGCACGAAATGCTGACCTCGGTAATCATCTTCGTGTTAAAGGATATTTTTCTGGTAATAGGCATAACCGCCGTGCTGTTTGCCATTGACTGGCGGCTCTCGCTTGCGGTCTACGCAATCTTTCCCCTTGTGTTTTACGCAGGGTTTAAATTCGCAAAAACCGCGCGCCAGGCTTTTCGCGTGCTCCGGATCAAGGCTGCAGAAATAAACACGCGGTTTGCCGAAACAATCGGCGGGATAGGAATCATCCAGCTCTTCGGCCAGGAGAAAAACAATTACGAAAAATTCAGGGAAATCAATCACGAAAACTTTCTTGCCGGCATGAAGCAGATCACAGTATTTGCGATGTTTATGCCCTTTATCGAGCTGATGAGTTCGGTGGGGCTGGCAATAGTGATTTTTGCCGGCGGCTCCGGTATACTTGCCGGACGGGTAAGCCTCGGGGAACTGGTGATTTTCATCTCCTATATCAGGATGTTTTTCAGGCCCATAAGGGATATCGCGGAAAAATACAATATAACTCAGAACGCCTTGTCCTCTGCCGAAAGAATCTTTCTGATCTTAGACGAACAAGACAGGCTGCCGGAAGCAGAACAGCAACATGCGGCGCCGGTGCCGCAGCGCTTTGAGCAAATCACGGCCCGAAACGTTTGGTTCGGATATACACCCGAAGAACCCGTGCTCAAGGGAATCGATTTTTCGCTTCCTGCCGGCCGCACCATGGCGGTTGTCGGGCCTACGGGCGCTGGCAAGACCTCGCTTATAAATCTGCTTGTCCGTTTCTATGACCCGGACTACGGGACTATAAAGATAAACGGGACTGATATAAGAAATTTCAGGACCGCTGATCTGCGCTCCAAAATAGCCCTTGTGTCCCAGGACCCGTTTTTGTTCTCAGGTTCGATCTTCCATAATATTTTCGGTGAGAATTCAAACCCCGATCCGGAAACCGTTAAGCGGGTCCTTACACAGTCCCGGAGCAGGTCCTTTATCGAGAGGATGCCAGAAGGTATTGAAACCCTGCTTGCCGAGCAGGGCGCAACCCTTTCCTCCGGCCAGCGGCAGCTGATTTCCATCGCCCGGGCGCTTGCCGCGGACCCGGAGTTTATAATATTCGACGAAGCCACCTCATATATAGACTCCGAGACCGAGGCAAGCATTCAGGAGGCCATGGCGGGCCTGATGACAGAACGCACGGTCATTGTTATAGCCCACCGGCTGTCTACAGCCAAAATTGCAGATACCATCCTTGTAATGCATCACGGCCGCATAATCGAGGCCGGCTCCCACGAGCAGCTAATGGCCAAAGACGGGTTTTACAGACGCCTGGTGGAAGTAGAGGGATAAAAGCGCGAAATTATGAATCCGGATAACAAAATCCGAAACATCTCCAGGAAAAACCCTTCTGATAATTCTTGTCAAAGCGGAATTGAAATGGTATGAGTAATCCTTGTACGTGTAAATAGATCGTAACCGTTTAATAATATTGAATATTAACCCAAACGCCAAAGGAGAAGAAACATGGCATACGATGTAACAAAGATGGCAGACTGGCAGGTTTCAGAGGCGGCAGAGCAGAACATGCCCATGCCCGAGGAATGGCAGGACAGGCTGGGTCTTACCCGCGAAGAGATGATCCCCATGGGCAGGCTGTCAAAAATCGATTTTCTCAATGTCATGAACCGGATGCAGGACAAACCTGACGGCAAATACATCGAGGTCACAGCCATCACGCCCACCCCGCTCGGAGAGGGCAAATCCACCACTTCAGTGGGCCTCATGGAAGGCCTCGGCAAACGCGGCAAAAATGTAGGCGGCGCCCTTCGACAGCCTTCGGGCGGCCCGACCATGAACATCAAAGGATCTGCAGCCGGCGGCGGCAATGCCATCCTGATTCCCATGACAGAGTTCTCCCTGGGACTGACCGGCGATATCAACGACATCATGAACGCCCACAACCTGGCCATGGTCGCTTTGACCGCCAGGATGCAGCATGAGCGCAACTACGGCCCGGAAAAAATCGAAAAGCTCTCCGGCATTCCGGCCTTAAACATCGACCCCAACCGCGTGGAGATGAACTGGATCATCGACTACTGCGCCCAGGCGCTGCGCAAGATGGTCATCGGACTCGGCGGCAGGGCCAACGGCTATACCATGGAATCCGGCTTCAACATCGCGGTCAGCTCCGAGTGCATGGCGATTCTGGCCATTGCCAAAGACCTGGCCGATCTCAGAGAAAGGCTGAGCAACATCACGGTGGGCTTTGACATCTCCGGCAACCGGGTCACCACCGGCGACCTCAAGGTCGGCGGCGCCATGACCGCCTGGATGAGAAACACCATCAACCCGACTTTGATGTGCACCGCCGAGTATCAGCCCTGCTTTGTGCATGCCGGTCCGTTTGCCAACATCGCGGTGGGCCAGTCCTCGATTATCGCAGACCGGATGGGTCTTAAGATGTTTGACTACCACGTAACCGAGAGCGGATTTGCCGCTGACATCGGTTTTGAAAAATTCTGGAACGTAAAATGCCGCAACAGCGGATTAAAGCCCCACGTTTCCGTGCTCACGGCCACCATCCGGGCGCTTAAAATGCACGGCGGCGGGCCCAGAGTTGTTCCGGGACGTCCGCTTCCCGAGGAATACACAAAGGAAAACCTGGACCTGCTGGAAAAAGGCATTGAAAACATGGTCCACATGATCGGCGTAATCCGCAAGGCCGGCATCAACCCCGTGGTCTGCATCAACTGCTTTCCCACAGACACCAAAGCGGAAATCGACCTGGTCAAGAAAAAGGCAGAGGAAGCAGGCGCCCGGTGCGCACCGTCCACCCACTTCATGGACGGCGGCGACGGCGCCCTTGAAATCGCGGATGCCGTAATCGACGCATGTGAGGAAGAAAACAATTTCGAGTTCCTCTATTCCATGGACAAGCCCCTGCGCGAGCGCGTGGACACCATCGCCCGCGAGGTCTACGGTGCAGACGGCGTGGACTGGCTGCCTGATGCCGAAAAGAAGCTTGAAATGCTGGATTCCGATCCCCAGTTCAAGGATTATTCCACGATGATGGCCAAGACGCACCTCAGCCTTTCCCATGAGCCCACCTGGAAGGGCGTGCCCAAGGGATGGAGACTGCCGGTGCGAGACATCTATATTTATTCAGGCGCCAAGTTCCTGGTACCGGTGGCCGGCTCCATTCCGTTTATGCCGGGAACCAGCTCCAGCCCCGCATACACAAAGGTGGATGTAGACACTGAAACAGGAAAGGTCTCCGGTCTGTTCTAGACAAAACCAAATATCTAATTAATTAAAAAAGCCCCGGGCGGTCACGCTCGGGGCTTTTTTGTGATCAGTGGTCAGTGGTCAGTAGGCAGTGGACAAAACCTTATTCATATTTCACAGGCCACAGGCCACTGTTTACACACAGTGCACAAACACCTTGGTGGCAAGTTTTGCCGCAGTGAACTCAGAGACCACGGAGCCTTCCACCTTGGCAAGCTCGTTTATGTCCGCTGCTACCACGTTTTTCTCGTTGCCCACTCTCCTGATCAGCTCCACTACCTGCCGAAAGTTCATCCCTCCGGGCACCGGGGTGCCGGTTCCGGGCAGAACGGCGGGATCAAGGCCGTCGAGATCAAGGCTTAAATATACGTTTTCGGGAAGCGCATAAACCACGTCATCCATCCATGAGTCATCCGCCGGGTTCAGATTGTGAGCATAGAACGGATACAGGTGATGGGCCTTTATATAGTCGTATTCCTCCGGGCAAAATGAACGGATCCCCACCTGCACGAACGGCAGTTTCAAGTCGTCCCCTATGCGGCGCATTACGCATGCGTGATTGCAGCGGCTTCCGTTCCAGGAGTCGCGCAGATCGAGATGCGCATCAATCTGTAAAACTCCGACATCTGGATAACGGGCCGCCGCCGCCCTGGCAAGTCCTATGGTGATGGCATGATCTCCGCCCACTGAAAAAAGAAATCTATCGTTCTCCAGGCATCGGCCCGCTGCATTTTCGATTTCACCTACCGCCCGCTCGGGAATTTTTACGGGCTCAAGTGCCGCAGCAGTATGAATGCCCAGTTTGCGCCAGTCCACAAGGGTCTCTTCATCCAGGCATTCAAGTTCATAGGAGGCATTGAGCAGATGATACGGCCCTTGCCCGGCTCCGCTGCCAAAAGAAGGCGCCACCTCATAGTAAACAGGTAAAACCACCACCCGGGCATCTTCAATGCTCCGGGCATGAATCGCTTCGCCGCCGAACGGAATAAATGGCTTCTGTGTCATTGTCTGAAAGTCTCGTAAAAAGTCAATTTTTAGATGGCAAAGTAAAAAGTTCAAGATCAAGGCGCGCAAATATCGAGGAATGCAGCGTACTTAATCGTACGTGAAATTCCGAAAATATGCAGCGCAACGCAGATATTGGACTTTTTACTTTGCCATCATCCTTATTTCACGAATATAGCTACTGCGATTACAGTTGTCCAGAGACTGCCTTCCGCGCCCAGGGCGGCCTGGCTTATATGTCTGGAGTGAATAATCTTGCCCGACATCTTGTAGATATCGCGGCGCTCGTCGTAATCCTTTTCAGGGTCAAACTCGATGCCAAGCGTTGTGGCCAGCATGGAGGCGGCCATGTCTTCGGCGAACTCGCCGGCCTCGGCCTCTGTCTGGCCGAATCCGTGATGCTCGGATAGATAACCGTAGCGCTCGTTTCCCTCCGGAAGAGCCAGACCGACACTTGCCACCAGCCGCCGTCCCGGCTCACGGCTCTGCTCGCGGGCCATCACGCAATGGGTGATCTCGCCGGCCTCGAGCTTGGCAAGACCCTGTTCCTTGTCCAGGATCTTGCATCCCGGCGGAAATATGGAGGAGACCTGAACCAGGTTCAGGTGGGCGATGCCAGCCTCCCTTAAAGCGTTCTCAAATGAAGCCAGGTATGCCTTATCTATTCCTACACCCTTGGTGAAAAACACATATCGTGGTACATACATTATACGATTCTCCCGGTTGCAATATATGGGAAAAAGCACGCAGATAGATAACAGAAGCCCTTGGTAATGCAAACAGGCCGTATTTGTCAACAGTTGCATGGTATCCGGACAATACTTATTATAAAAAAATAATTATTATCAAAAATACCTGCAAAAATGAATATCAAAAAAACGGAGAAGAAATTGAAACGAGAAATAAGAATCGATTTTAGCCGTCATACCGGAGGCGGCGGCAGGGGGCCTGTCAATGACAACCTTTTGCCCGTGCTTATTGCCAAGTGGCTTATCCTGACCGCGGCTGTCATGCTGGCGGCCTATCTGATCGAAAACATCCATGTAAGCGGTTTTTTTTCGGCCTTTTTTGCCGCGGCAGCCATAGGAATCTTAAACCTTTTATTCCGTCCGTTTCTGCTGATCTTAACGCTTCCGATCAATATCATGACCCTGGGGCTGTTTACATTCGTGATAAACGCTTTGATGTTAAAAATCGCATCCGGACTTATCCCGGGATTCTCGGTCGCCGGGTTCTGGAGCACGGTTTTAGGCGCCGTAATAATCAGCGCGGCAAGCTGGATATTAAACATCCTGCTTGCAGACGTCAGGCGCCCCGGCTCAGGCCCGGGCCGTCCCGGCGGACACCGCAGAAATACCGACCATATCGATCTTGAAAAAAAGGGGGACAGATGGGAATAAAGCCGGCTGATGCACTGGAACAGGAGTTAAAGCGCATAGACGGAAAAGGATATAAGGCTTACAAGGACATAGCAGGCGAATATGATTTCAAACATTTTATTCTTTTTATAGATTACGTCCAGGGCGATCCATTCGCCTCGCCTTCCAGGGTACGCGTGCGGGTTGCCAGACGGAATTCCGGTTTTCCGCAGGATACCACGGCCAACAAAAGCCGCACGGTCGCCCTGGCCGATTTTCTCACCCGCAGGTTTTTCCGGCAAAGCAAGACGGTTGCCAAAGGTGGGCGGGGAACCGGAAAAGGCGGCATGATAACCATTGACAACCCCGGCCAGCAGATTCTTGAACGAAGCTCTTTTTTGATAAATGACGACTTTGTGGAAGCGCGATGCTTTGTGGGCCTGCCCGCCTTTGGCAGAAAAATCGCGGGCAGGGATGCAACAGCCATGTTTTTCTCCGAGCTGCCGGAAATCGTACATTCTTCCATGTTTTTTTCCGAACTTGACCAACAGGCATTGTACAGGCACATCAAGACCGCCGAAGACGCGGATGCAGCGAGGTCAACGCTTTCGGAAAAAGAATTGATCGCATTTATTGCGGACCAAAGCCTGCTGCCGCGAAGAAGCGGAATAGATGACCGGCCTTTGGACGACCCGCAGGCTGTGTTGTTTTATTCAGACAAGGCCTTCCGCGTAACCCTGGATCTGCCCAACAACGGCCCCACCCCAGGTATGGGGATTCCCCGGGGGGTCACCCTTATCGCGGGCGGGGGTTATCACGGAAAGTCGACCCTTTTGCACGCCCTGGAACGCGGGGTATACAATCATGTCCCTGATGACGGCAGGCATCTTGCTGTTACAGCCAAAAACGCGATAAAAATCAGGGCCTGCGACGGCAGAAACATTGAAAAAACAGACATATCTTCCTTTATCAGCAATCTGCCGATGCATAAGGATACATCCGCATTTTCCACACAAAACGCAAGCGGAAGCACCTCCCAGGCGGCAAACATTATAGAGGCTGTAGAAGCGGGGGCGCAGGCGATCTTATTGGATGAAGACACCTCGGCCACCAACTTCATGATCAGGGACCACAGAATGCAGCAACTGGTGGCAAAAGAGCGCGAGCCCATCACCCCTTTTATCGACAAGGTGCGGCAATTATATTCAGAAAAAGGCGTTTCCACGGTTCTTGTAATGGGAGGCTCAGGAGACTACTTCAACGTGGCGGACCGGGTGATCCGAATGACCGAATACCTTCCGGAAGATGCCACTGAGGCAGCCAAGGCAATTGCCGGCGCAGACCCGGTCGGAAGGCGGGAAGAAGGCGGGACCGGTTTTGGCAGGATAGCAAAACGCATACCGATTGAACAAAGCATCTCGCCGTACAGGCGCAACCAAAAAATGAAGATCTCGGCAAGGGGGCTAAGGGAAATCCTTTTCGGAGAAACGGAAATCGATTTAACAGACATAGAACAGATAGTCGATCCTTCACAGACCCGGGCGGTTGCCCATGCCATATATCATGCCGCACGCTATATGAAAGACGGTATGTGCCTGCAGGAATTGACAGAAAAGGTAATAGCGGACATAAAAGAAAAAGGGATAGACGTTCTTACCCCGCACGTGACGGGCGATCTGGCCGAAATCCGCAGCGTGGACCTGGCAGGGGCGCTAAACCGCATGCGAACCCTGCAGGTGCGCCAGGGATGATTTCAAACCGATTACTACCCAAGAAACATGGTGCAGGCAAGGACCGCGAATATGATTCCCGCCGCATCCGCTGTAAGGGCCGCGGCCATGGTATGCCGGATGCGGCGCACCTGTATTGCCCCGAAATAAACCGCCAGCACATAAAAGGTGGTCTCGGTCGAGCCCTGAAGAGTGCTTACCAGGTACCCTACGAAGCTGTCCGGCCCGACTGCCGGATCATTTATAATCGAGGCCAGCACTCCGTAGGCTCCCGAACCGGAAAGCGGCCTTAAAATGGCCATTGGAAGCGCTTCTGCAGGAAGGCCTATCTGAGAGGTCCACGGACCAAGCAGGCTCACCATTGTTTCGAGCGCACCGCTTGCCCTGAACATGCCCACAGCCACCAGTATGGCCACCAGGTATGGAATAATTTTTACCGCAACCTGGAAACCTTCTTTGGCGCCCTCAACAAAAACCTCGTAAATCCTTACCCTGCGTATCACGCCGTATACAAGAAAACCCGTGACCAGGCCCGGAATAATCCACGGCGAAATAACCTCGCCATAAATCACTGCAAGCGGGATAATTGCCACCACGCAAAAAAGCGCTGTCAGGCTCACCCACATGGGATAGCCTTGTGAAGCTCCTGCAATCATTTCCTCCTGTTCGCCATCCTCCCCGGAATCCTGTACTTCCTCTGTTTTCTCCTCTTCTGTCTCCTGTGAAACCGGATACTCCGCTGGTGCGGGACTGGAAAACCTCTGATAGAGTTTGGCTGCAAGGACACCCACAATGGTTGAGCCCAGGGTGGCAAATAAAGTGGTGGGAAGAATTCCCGCAGGGTCGGCAGACCCTGCTGAAGCGCGCAAAGCTATCACGCCTGTGGGCAAAAATGTAATACTCGAGGTATTTATGGCCAAAAACAGGGCCATGGAATTGGTGGCCGTACCCTTTCGGGTATTTAGCTTGTCTAACTCCTGCATAGCACGTATGCCGAAAGGAGTTGCAGCGTTTCCGAGTCCGAGCGCGTTTGCCGACATGTTAAGTATCATGGCTCCCATGGCGGGATGATCCGGGGGGACTTCGGGGAAAAGCCGGATCATAACCGGCCGCAAAAGCCGGGAAATAACATTTAAAAGCCCGCCTTTTTCCGCCACCTTCATAAGGCCCAGAAAAAGTGTCATCACACCTATCAGCCCTATGGCAAGCTCCACAGCCCCGCCGGCCGAATCCACCACAGCCCTGGAAACCTCTTCAATGGGCGTGGTATCTCCGGTGTGAGGACCGCCTGCAAGCTGACGCCCTCCTGCAAACACAAAGGCTGCGGCGACAATGATCAGAAATACGGTATTCATCCGTCCTCTTTTTCAAACAGAGATCGCTGGACCAAAGTTTTCGGCACGGCCGGCTGGCTGTAATCCACCCCAAAACAGGTTTTTTCCGAACTGCGGATTCTTTTTATCGGATAAATCGTCAGCAGGGTTTCCTGTCTTGTCATCACCGGAAATCCGTAATTCTCATTTGTATGCTTCAACGCCTTGCCCGAGGATTCCCTCTCTTCGACAAAATCCAGATGCCGCCTGATGCGACCGTCAATTACCTTATTTGCAAAATTTGCGGCTATACCCGCCTTTTCTTTGACTGCGGGCAGGAAGTCGGGCTCTATTTCCATCATGATACTGTTTCTGCATGCGGCCATTGCCGCAAACATAGTGGTGCAGATGCCTGCAAAAGGATCGAGCACTGTATCCCCCATTACCGAATACATATTAATCAACCTGTAGGGCAACTCAAAAGGATAAGCGCCACTTCTTTTGCGGACCTTTTCGTCAACGAGCTGCTGTCGTGCGCCTTTTAAATCAAACCAGACATCTGAGAACCACTGATTGCGTTCTTCCCAAAAAATTGCGGAGTGATGCCTGTTTGCCCGCTGTTGGGGGGTTAAAAATTCCCGCTTTTCACCTTTTCTGAAAATCAGGACGTATTCATGCTCCAGGGTGACGTAGGCCCCGGCGGGCAGCATGCCGGAGCCCATGAACTTGTTCGGGGCATTGGTCTGCTTTCGCCAGATAACTGCAGGCAGAGGCGAAAGCCCGTTTTGAATGCAAGACTGTATAATCCTGGCATGATTGGGATAAAGAAAAAAAGAATCGCCTATTTTGCGTACCGCATCGCCTATATTGATGCAAGCAAACCCGCCCGGTCTCAATACCCTGCAGACCTCCTGCCACACGCGATCAAGCACTGCGTGCATAAGCTCGTATGCCTCCCAGCCCCTGCCCTCTTCTATCCTGGAGCCTATATTTCCGTCCAGGCTTGAAAAAACCCCGTCCCACATCTCTATCATGGGATAAGGCGGTGAGGTGACCACCAGGTCGATGCTCTGATCGCCAAGAGGCTCCATTGAGCGGCTGTCTGTAAAAAAAAGCCTGTGTTCAGTTTTCATGGCTAAAAACCACTACATGCCCGAAGCCCGCATCACGACCCGCAGGACTTCCTGCGGGTCGTCTGTTAAATGAACTATCTCCATGTCTTCAGGAGAAATCATAGAATTTCCCAGAAGCTGACACTTGAGCCACTCCACCAGTCCGCCCCAGTAATCCACTCCGAAAAGTATCACCGGCAGGGGCTTGACCCGGTCGGTCTGAATCAGGGTGACCGCTTCGAACAGTTCATCCAGGGTGCCGAAACCTCCCGGCATGATTATATAGGCATAAGCATACTTGACAAACATGACCTTGCGCACGAAAAAGTACTTGAAATCCACCTTGATATTGGCGTAGTCATTGGGCTTTTGCTCCATGGGCAGTAGGATGTTTAACCCGACGGATTGGCCGCCGCCTTTTGCCGCCCCCTTGTTTGCCGCCTCCATGATGCCGCCGCCGCCGCCGGTGATCACCGCAAAACCGTTTTGTGCAAGCAGACCGGCAAGCTCTTCTGCCTTCTTATAATATGGATTCTCTTCTGTCATGCGGGCCGAACCGAAGATGCTGACCGCAGGGCCCAGATCATACAGGGATTCGACACCGTCAACAAACTCGCCCATAATCTTAAACAGCCGCCATGATTCGCTCAGCTTGATTTCTTCCATCATATACTGTTTTTCCATACGCCTTTCCTTATATCCGAGATAAACATTCGGATGTAAATACCAACACCCCGGCTGCTTGTCAATTGTTTAGACGTAACATTTCGTGTAACATTTTGTTGACATATAACGGCTTGACGTGTTAAAATTTTAAAATTATATTAACTAATTATGAATAAAATGGACCAGTTGGAAAAAAATTTGTCAAAAGAAGTCACTGTTGTCAACGAACTCGGTCTGCACGCCCGGCCCGCCGCAATGATCGCCAAACTGGCACTTCAGGCCAAAGCAGGAGTCTGGCTTATTAAAAACGGTGAACAAGTCGACGCCACAAGCATCATAGACATTCTCTCGCTTTCCGGCACCAGGGAATCCCGGATTACACTGAGAATAGAAAATCCTTCGGATACTGAAATACTTGAAAAAATTTCCACCCTTTTTGAAAGTGGCTTCAAGGAGTAATTACCCGGCTCATGACAAAAGACCAGACAGAAGAAATTGTACTGTACGGCATTAGCGGCTCACAGGGTATCTGCATCGGCAAGGCCTACATGGTGGATCGCGAGGGTGTTGATGTAGTTGAGCGCTATTATATCGGCCCAGAGAACGTCAAAAAGGAAATCAACCGGTTCAAACAGGCGGTAAACCACGCCAGAAAAGAACTTTCGGGAATCATAGAAGATATCCCAGAAGATCTGCGCCAGCATGCCTATATCCTGGAAACCCACTTTCTTTTGCACAAGGACAAGATGCTCTACGGAAAAACCCTGGAGCTGATAGAAAACGAACAGATAAACGCGGAATGGGCGCTTAGAAAGGCTTCTGCAACTGCCAAATCGGTCTTTCAAAACATCTCGGATCCTTACCTTCAGGCCAGGGCCGCAGACATAGAGCACGTAACGGACCGGATACTGCGGCACCTGCTGGGAGCAGAGGATGTTAACATCTCAGAGATTACCAAGAGGGTGGTACTGGTTGCAAACAACCTCTCTCCGGCAGAGACAAGCCAGATCCAGCTCGACCGTGTCATGGGTTTTATCACGGATCGGGGGGGTAAAACGTCGCATACGAGCATCATCGCCAGAACCCTGGAAATACCCGCCGTTCTGGGACTTGAACGGGCCACTGCTCTGATCAAAAACGAAGACCTGATCATAGTGGACGGCAATGAAGGAATTGTCATTGTCAACCCGGCCGAAGAAACCCTGCAACGCTACAAGGAGCTTTCCCAAAGATACGAGGCCCACAAAAAAGAGGTCATCCGGAGGGGTGACCTGCCGGCCACCTCGTCGGATGGTGAGTCTTTCCGTATCATGGGCAATATAGAACTGCCCGAAGAGGTTGTGGCTGTAAAAGACCACGGCGGCGACGGCATAGGCTTGTTTCGAACCGAGTTTCTCTACCTTTCAAGAGATGACTTCCCGGAAGAACAGGAACTGTTTGATCAGTACAGGGAAGTAGTGGAGCTAATGGCGCCTCTGCCGGTTACAATCCGCACCCTGGACATAAACGGGGACAAGGAAGTATCCAGCATGCCCACGCCCGAAGAGGCAAACCCCGCCCTGGGCCTGCGCGCCATTCGGTTCTGCCTTAAAAAGCCGGAAATTTTCAAAACCCAGCTGCGCGCCATCATGCGTGCAGCCGCCCACGGATATGTACGTCTGCTGCTGCCCATGATCTCCGGCGCCGACGAGGTCACCGAAACCATTCGCCTGCTTGACGAGGCGGCCGCGGAACTGGAGGAGAAAGAAGTCGAGCACAGGCGGGACATCGAAATCGGCATCATGATAGAAATTCCGTCCGCGGCAGTAATGGCAGACATGCTGGCCGACCTGGTGGATTTTTTCAGCATTGGTACAAACGACCTTGTGCAGTACACCCTGGCCATAGACCGGGGCAACCGCCACGTGGCACACCTTTACAACCCGTTGCACCCTGCGGTAATCCGGCTGATTCGGCATGTGGTGGACGCAGGACGATACAGAGGCAAAAAAACTTACATGTGCGGAGAAATGGCGGCAGACCCCATCAACCTTCCCATACTTCTGGGGCTGGGAATAGAGGAATTGAGCATGGCGCCGCAGTCAATTCCGGAGATCAAAAACCTGATCCGCAGGGTTAAAGTATCGGATGTCCGCAAACTTATGGATACCATTCTGCAGCAACCCTCGGAAGAAGATATGCAAAAAGTTATCAACGATTCTTTCGGCGATCTCTTATACGAAGACATTTACTCGGAATAAAGCAAATCTTAAAACACCATTCGAATCAAACAGCATCAGAAAAACCGTATGAACCACGAACACATAAAAATAGTCACTGAAAACCGCAAGGCACGCCACGAATTTTCCATCATAGACGAATTCGAGGCCGGCATTGAACTGAAGGGCACCGAGGTAAAATCCCTCCGGCAGGGCCGGGCCAACCTGAAGGACTCCTACGGCAAGTTTCGAAACGGCGAGCTGTGGCTCTACCAGATGCACATCGCCCCGTACCCGTTTGCCTACTATGACAACCACGAGCCGGACCGCCCCAGAAAGCTTCTGATGCACAGATCAGAGTTAAAAAGGCTCTACGGCAAAATAAAGGAAAAAGGATTCGCACTTGTCCCCTTAAGGGTTTATTTCAGGGACGGCAAGGCCAAAGTCGCCATAGCCCTTGCCCAGGGCAAGCGCAAGTACGACAAGCGCAGAGCCATCAAAGAACGCGAAGTCAAACGCGAAATGGACCGCGCCAAAAAAAACGCCCTCTAAAAAAGGGCGGGCCTGTTTTTGATACTTATGCTATTTGACAACCGGGCAAATATTTATTATTTTATTAATACAATTGAAAGCTTCTTAAACCCATCGAAACAGCTTTCCAAATCAAGGGGGCGAAACGGCTTCGACGGGGATATGGAAACAATGGTTGCATGCCGAGTTCCGCTGACTCGTAAAACAGGCGGTGCTTAAATACAAAAGCAGACGATTATAACTACGCTGTAGCCGCTTAAGACGGCTACCGTCCTTCCGGGTTTTTTCCTGCGGGCCCGGAAAGGGCG
>JAIPDT010000129.1 GCA_021737545.1 Desulfobacteraceae bacterium | reverse complement strand
ATCAATATGTGGATCAGAAGGCGGTCTTTATATCCGTGAAATCAAAAGAGAGCCGGGATTTGAAAGCCCTTGAACTTCCGGGTCTCTGGAACGGGGCCATGGCCGGATGGAACACGATTTTCGTGGAAGTGCCCCTGATTACTTTTAACCCGGTTAAAACAGTAAATGATCTGCTAAGGGACGAGCACCAATAAAAAACTGTCTCCTGCTGATCCTTGAATTCCTGCTGTAGAGCCTGGAGCCGGTTGTTTTCAACCTGCAGGGATTTGACAATTTTCCGAGAATCAATTAAAATTAATAATAAAATTATTAAGTTATTTAATTTTTCCTAAATAATTCACGATTTTCTCCCGAGATATTGCAATAATGAGTCAAAGTATAGACTGGGTTCCCCGGCAAGCTGAAAAGTCTCTGGAGCGCCTTATGCCAAGGGTTCGCACCGCCATGGGGCCGTATGATGAAAAAAACGATCTGTTGTGGGAAAAATTTGAAACCAGAACAAAAATTTACTGGGAGCGCCTGTTTCGGGTGATAGTAAAGTTATACGGCTGGCAGTATGATTTTTTCTATCACCTGGAACAGATCCTTATCACGGCGGCACGCAGTTGGGCCGGGCGCCCTGAATACCTGAAGGACCTTGACGAGCAGTACGAAGCCGACCCCCAGTGGTTTCAGTCCCAGGAAATGGTGGGCGGGGTTCTTTATGTGGATCTTTTTACCCACAATTTGGCGGGCTTGCACGATCATATACCCTACTTCAAAAAACTGGGGCTTACATACCTGCATTTGATGCCTTTATTTGCAGTCCCTCATGGCAAAAGCGACGGCGGTTATGCAGTAAGCGACTACCGGTCCATAAACCCGGATATCGGGACCATGGAGGAACTATCGGCCCTGGCCCGGATTCTGCATGAAGAAGGGATCAGCCTGGTGCTCGACTTTGTGTTAAATCACACCTCGGACGATCACATATGGGCCAGGCGCGCCAAATCCGGGGAGCCGGACTACGAGGAATATTATTTGATGTTTGACGACCGCACCATGCCGGATCAGTATCAGCGCCATCTGCGCGATATTTTTCCGGACGTGCGCCGGGGATGCTTTACCTACAGCCCTGAGTGCGGCAAATGGGTGTGGACAACTTTTAACAGCTTTCAGTGGGATCTCAATTATGCCAACCCCTCTGTATTCCGGGCTATGGCGGAAGAAATGCTGTTTCTGGCCAATCAGGGCGTCCGGATTCTGCGCCTGGATGCCGTGGCTTTTATGTGGAAGCGCCTGGGGACCGCCTGCGAAAACCTGCCGGAGGCACATATGCTTGTAGAGGCATTTAATGCCCTGGCCCGGATCGCAGCGCCGAGCCTTTTATTTAAATCAGAGGCCATAGTCCATCCGGATGAAGTTATAAAATATATTTCTCCGCAAAAATGTCAGCTTTCCTATAATCCGCTTTTAATGGCCCTTTTATGGGAAGCGCTCGCCACGCGCGAGGTCAAGCTGTTAAACAACGCCATGGTAAAGCGCGCCCGCATCCATCCTGAATGCGCATGGGTAAACTATTTGCGATGCCACGACGATATAGGCTGGACCTTTGACGACAATGACGCATGGGATGTGGGAATCAATCCTCAGGATCACCGGCGGTTTTTAAACGATTTCTACACCGGCCGCTTTTCCGGCTCCTTTGCCAAGGGGCTGCCGTTTCAGTTCAATCCCGATACCGGAGACCTTCGCATTTCCGGGACCCTGGCATCCCTTGCCGGCCTGGAATTCGGGCTTGAAAAAAACGAGCCCGAACTGATCGAGGAAGCGGTGTGCCGTATAAATCTTTTAAGAAGCATAATGCTCAGTGCGGGCGGAATACCGTTGATCTATCTGGGAGACGAGTGGGGCATGCTAAACGACTATACCTATCTCTCGGATCCTGCCAAGGCGGACGACAGCCGCTGGGTTCACAGAGCACGCCAACGCTGGCAGGCAAGAGAGGACATTGCGGATTCGGAAGTGCTGGAATGGCGTTTTTACAATGAATTGACCGGCCTGATCCGGCTGCGCAAGCAACTGCCGGCTCTGTGCAACGGGAACATGGAGGTAATCGATACAGGCAACCCCCATGTATTCGGATTTATACGCGAGTACGGGGACCAGAGGCTGCTGATAGTGAACAACTTTTCCGAAAACCGGCAAAAAGTCGCCCAGGATCAGTTAAACACGGTTACGGCCGCCGATCGGTTCAAAGATCGGATAACAGGCCGCTCTATTGCCAACGGAAACGGGCTGCTGCTTGCCGGCTATCAGTTTGCATGGCTGGAATGCATAAAGGATTAAATAATGGAAAAGGCTTTAAGGTATTCCCTGACGCAGTTTAAAGTGCCCACAAACATCCTGGAGCCTGTCAACACGGTAAACACATCGTCTTTGTTGCCGCAGGCCCTTGCAAACTCAGGGCCCATAACCGCCGCAGGATCCGATGCCTGCGCGTTGTTGTCCATAGCAGCCAGGTAAGAGTCAAACCTCTGCTTGACCACCTCAAAGTAATCAATGTCCTGTCCGGTCATCAGCCCCGTTGTCTCTGAGAGGTTCTGTGAAAACCGCCTGACTGCATCCCAGTAGACTTCCATGATCGGCTTTTTATGCCGGCTGTTTTCCATAAGATAAGCCGCAGACCACCCGACGGTGATTATTTTTAAAAGCGGCAGCTCATATTCCACTGCCGTGGCCTCGATCTCGGCTGATTGCGGAAGCTGGGCCATTAGTTCTTTGACGTCCTCGCGGTCCACGGCAAAATTGAACAAATCCTCACCCGCTTTTTCAACCGCGGTTTTTTTTCCGTCCTGTTCTTCCATGATACCTTTGAATTATTTCTTTTTTTAAAGAGTTTTTTACAGTTTAATAGTTTACTCTGCCTCCCGTAAAGTTTTTCATTTAAACTCTGGGAAATCTGAGCAATTTGAGAACAAACCTTATCCCCCCTCATCAAACCCCGGAGGCAGACCCTTTGATTCCCGCGGTGGTGCATCCGGGATCTCAGAACCCGGGTAGGGCCCGGCTCTGGTTTCGGCAGTTTTATCTTTCGGTTCCAGTCGCAGGTCAAATCCGCGGCTCTTTGCCTCGTATTCAAACGATTCTCCGGGACTTAACCGCAGGGCGTTCATGGGAGTGACCACTATGGCCGCCCGGTTGTAAACCGGGCAGGCATGCTCGCAATGACCGCATCCCGAGCATTTATCCTCTATTACATGGGGTACCGGATAGGCGAGATCCGGGCGTTTTTCAAATTCCACGGCATCGTAGGGGCAGACCTCGTCGCAGACCATGCAGCTTTTTTCATATTCCCAGGCCAGACACTGCTGACGGTAAATTACCGCAGTGCCGATTTTAACCCATGCGCGCTCTTGTGCCCGGATTCTGCTTATCGCTCCTGTTGGGCAGACCCGTCCGCAGGCAGTACACTCCGGGTCACAGTATTTTCTCCTGGGAGTTACTGCAGGGGAAAATATCCCGAGAAAGCCGGCTTCAAACCAGACGGGCTGCAGAGTATTTGTGGGACAGGCGCTCATGCACTGCCCGCACCTGACGCAGGCAGCCAGAAAATCGAATTCCGGCAGCGCGCCCGGAGGACGGATAAGACGGGCCGGCCTTACCACACCTTTTTCTGCCTCGTCGCCGGCAACCACATGAAGCCCGGTCAATGTGACAGCGGCTGTTGCCGCACCCGCCAGGCCGGAGACCAGAAACTGCCGTCGCCCGGGTGAAACGGATTCCCGGAGCGGGATATTTTCTATCGGACCGGTACCAAAATAAATTGCATTTTGAGGACAGATTTGCGCGCACTGCCGGCAGACTATACATTCGCTGTGGCGTGTAATTTGCGGTGAATCCCGGTCTATTGCTCCCATGGGGCATTTGTCGGCGCATATTCCGCATTGATTGCATCCTGACTCGAGGTGCCTTCGAATCAGAGGCTTTCTTGAAACCATCCCCAGAAACGCTCCCGACGGGCATAAATACCGGCACCAGAACCTGGGGGAAAACCGGGATGCGGCGAATACGGCTGCAAAAAACATCAGTACGAAAATCTGGGCTGAATATCTCGGATTCGGGATTTCGGCAAACATCAGAGGGCGGATATCCAGCAGGCTGGCCAAAGGATAGAGCAAGGAAAGCGCTGCATCAATAATTAACAGGAGCACCGGGTAGACTACCATGGCGTAGAACCGCGTGATCAGGGACAACGGGGCTGCCCAGAACACGAATGTCACACCCGTTAACGCAGCGCCCGCAATAAAGGCAAGGATATAATACTTCAGGCGCGGAGAAATAGGGCGGCTGTTTTCATCAATTGACCTGGGCCGGGAGATACACGTATCAGTCGCATCTATGGTGGTGCCCATCGGGCAGATATAGCCGCAGAAAATTCTGCCGAATAAAACTGCAGAAACAAAAACGATTAAGGCAGGTATAAATGCCCAGGCAAGAGCACGTCCGGCCAGGGCCGCAACGCCTATTAAGACAGGATCCATTCGCAAAAACAGGTCTGAGCCCGCAATCGGGCCGGCCCCGGCCAGGATCAGCAAAAAAATTGCCAGAAAGACGGCCTGGGCCGTGCGACGGAACCGCATTTTCAGACCGTGGTTTTGTCTATCTTAAGATTCCCGATATCCATGCGCCCCAGTTTCCTCTGGTGTGCCAGGCGGATGTGCTTGATCTGGTCCGGATTATAACGGCCGCCGTACCATTCAAAGGCCGATACCGCGTAGGCATCCGCAGCCACCATGTCTGCGGATGCAATTATGGTCTCCGGGGTGAGCACCTTGCCGGGCCCCCCGGGCCCTGCCGTGGACAGCACGCGGGATGCGTCTATGACCGTAAGCTGCGGGGTCAGAAGAGAGGCCAGGTCCGCGATGCTTTCATGGAGATCCAGCCGATGCATTACCCGCCTGTTGTAAATCAGGCCCATCATGCCCTTCATGGAAAGGCTCACCCCCGCCCCGGAATGAGATTTGGCAACAGGTGCGGCAATAAGCACGTCAGCGTTTAGAACCTCTTTGATAACCTCGGTTTTCTTAAGACTTTTCCCGTTTGAAATCTCTACTTCCGAAAAGCGTGAAGAATCTGTCACGGTCTGTGCCATGCCCTTTTCAAGAGAGCTGCACGCCGCGCCTATGCCTGAATTTTCGATACACTGCTCGGCAGGCCTCAAAGGATTATCCAGCACCAGCACCCGTCCGGCCCCAGCTTTGCGGCACATTTCCGCCAGGGTTTTTACAACAGCCGGATGGGTGTTGGAAGCGCGCTCCGGGCCGGAGTCAAAGCTCATGTTGGGCTTGATTACCACCCTGCTTCCATTTTTTACAAACCTGTCGATTCCTCCAAGCATCTTCACCGCCTTTTTTACCGCCGGCTCTATATCCCCTTTGACCACGGCTATATCCGTATTTTTCTGCTGCGCCCAAAGAGCGGGCGGAAAAAGCAAAGATGCTCCGGCAAGGCCGAACATTCGCTGAGCCTGTATTAAAAACATTCGTCGGCCAATCTTTTTCATCCCCGAATCCCCTTTTATTTATTTGCCGCAAAACAATCGCCGGGCAAGCCCTTGATATATTTCTGCCGCCTGGACCACCTGCGGGAAATATATGCATTCGTCGTGCACATGTGCATATTCCAGCCTGCCGGGCCCCAGCACAATAGGCTTGATGCCCGATGCCCAGACCTGGTTTGCATCCGAATGACTCCGGAAGTCTCCGCTTTGCCAGGCGATACCCGCATCGTGGTATACGTTTTGAAGCGCCTCGACCACGGAGCCTTTTTCAGGCAGACGGTATCCGGCCCCGATTGTTTCTATGTGAAAATGGGGCTCGATTGCTGAATTCCCGGAATCGTCAGGCAGGCAGACATCCTCCAGCTCGGTTACAATTTCGCCGATGTCCGCATCAGGCGGCAGGTGCACATCCAGCCATGCCTCGCACCGGTCCGGAACGGTTAGACCCGAGCGGCTGCTGTATAAATCCCGAAAGTTATAGACAAGCTCCGATCTGTGTTCGCGCAGATAATACGAGACGCGCATCATCATCGTCAGCAGAACCTCTATGGTGTTTTGTCGGTTGTTTGCAAGCGATGCATGCAGCCGTTTGCCTACCCCTGCCATCTGAGTTTCCAGATATCCGTAGCAGCCCAGGCAGACAGTAAGATTGGTAGGCTCTCCGATAACCGCCCAGGGGAAATGATAATCCTCGATTAACCTGGCCGCGCCGTCCCCGTTTTCCTCTTCGCCCACCACCAGGCACAGGGCTATCGGAACCTGCGGCCCGCAGTCGCTTCTTAATTCCAAAAACGCCTCTACCATGGCGGCACACCCGGATTTCATATCCGCCGCACCAAGCCCTGATACAGTATCGCCCTGTTCATTAAAACCATGGTCTTCAATATCATATGCAGTTATGGTATCCACGTGACCGATCATAGCGAGTTCGGCGCGGCCGTTTTCAGGCATTACAATCAGGTTGTATCTGGTTTCATCCACAGGTTGAGATACTACAGGAACCCCGTGCTTTTTTAAATAATTATCAAGATACCCGAGAATATCGTTTTCCTTGCCCGAGGGACTGTAAATATCTATCAAATGCTGCAGGAGTGGTCTGATTCGGTCCGGGTTTATCATAAGTTTCCGTTTTAGTTGCCCTGTTCGCGCTTTTTCATCCGCTGGCGCTCCTGGTCGAGATTCATGGTAAGGTAAACGTGCTCCTGAGGATTGCCAAACCCCTGACGTTTGAAAAACCCTATCGCGGCATCATTGTCGGCCTCCGTATCAACGACCAGAATACGGACGCCGTCGTGGAGCATTATTGATTTGAAACGATAAAACAGACGCTCGGCAATTCCGGATCGCTGGTATTCGGGTAAAATGCCCACCCATAACAGGTAACCGTATTTCCATGCAGAACGGTTTTTGTTGATAGTGGTGCCCAGCGCGAATCCGACGATTTCGTCCCCGTGTTCGGCAACCAGGCAGTATTCCGTGTCGCTGTAGAACAAATCCGCCACTTCGTATTCATCCCACGCACGGTAAGTATTCGGAGCTTTGCGGGCTTCAAAAAGCCGTTCGCCTAAATGAAAAACATCACCAAGATCGTCGATTGTCATTTCCCGGATTTTAACCGACTGCTTTCTGGCTTTGGCGGGCTGCGAACTGTCTGATTCGGCGACTTCTGCCATGGATGATAAAAACTCCTTTCTTTTCAAATGTTTTAAACGTGATGGTTTCGTAAAAAACTGTTTATCCCGCCAGGGCGGTATTTTTGCAGAAAGACAAGCGGTAAAGAGTCAACCCCCAATCAGGCAAATTAAATATCAATGATTCAAGCGCAACTCATAGGGTTCACGGTTTTTGAGAACCGAGAAAACAACATGGAGCATTTTGTTTGCAGTGTGGCTCAAAGCTACTCCGTGTTTTTTACCTCTGTTGCGTTGTTTATCATAAACACTTTTAAACATCGGATCTTTGGCAATCAAAGCCGCGACTTCAGCGGCCTGCATGGCCGCTGTACGCAGATATTTGGAGCCTCTTTTAGACATTTTTCCTTTTCCCGTGGATTCCCCGCTTTCGTTGAGCCGAACATCGAGGCCGGCAGCTGCAACCAGTTTGCGGGCTCCGGTTTTTTTCTCGGGATGAAATACCGGCAATACTTCGGCCAGGATCGTGGCCGCCCAGGCCGGACCAATACCCGGTATGGACTGCAGAAGTTGTTGTTGCTCAGCCAAATGGTTTTTGGCTTGCCTGCAAAGCTCTTCTATCTGGGAGGAAAGAAGATTCATTCGCTGCACGATAAACCGGATCTCTATGGCAAACGAATCGATAGCCTGGCTTATGGCAAAGGAGTTTTTGGCAGAGGATTTAATTTGCTGGGCTCTTTGCCTTCCCATCCGCCCCTTGCTGGAGTCTTTAAGTATTTTTGTCAGTTTGTGCAGATCCACTTCAGCCAGATCTTTTGCGGTGGGAAATTGAGAAAGCAGCTCAATGCTGGCCGCGCCAAAGATATCGGAAAAATGCTGAGCGTATTCCGGGAAGACCAGATCCAGCAAGGCCGTCAGTCGCTGTTTTTCGGCAATAAGAGTTTGGCTGCATTCATATCGAAGGCGCATCAAGTCACGCAATTGACGGGTTTGATCATCCGGTACGGCAGAGAATTTCGGATCGGCTTCCCGCAGTATTCGCGCAATGAGCTCGGAATCCGCAGAATCGGTTTTTGTGCCTCTGATGCCGACATTTCTTCGCGCCGAAGTCATCAACGGATTGATTACCCGTACCTGGAAGCCGGCCTCGCTGAGGAAATGGT
>JAIPDT010000128.1 GCA_021737545.1 Desulfobacteraceae bacterium | reverse complement strand
AAGACGTATATGACCAGCTCCAGAGCATTAGGCCCTATTACGATTTCACAGGGGTTGACGTGGACAGATACAATGTAGAAAACCGCCGCCAGCAGGTCAACCTTGCGGCCCGGGAAATCAACCTGGACAAGCTTGCAGGAACCGGGAAAAACTGGATTAACCGGCACTTGCAGTACACTCACGGCTACGGACTCGTAATGACGCCCGCGGCCCAGAGCGGTGAAGAATTGATGCGTTGGTTTATCAAGGGCATTAAGCCCGAATCAAAATTCGGGCTCTCTGTTTCCAGGCCGGGAATATATTTCGGGCTTGAAGATCTCGATTATATCATTGCCCCGAATGACGCAGGAGAAATGGATTATCCGCAGGGCGATTCATTTGCAGGAACCGACTACGACGGAAAAGCGGGAATACCCGTTGATTCTATTTTCCGAAAACTGCTTTTCTCCATATATTTCGGTGACAGAAACATCCTTTTTACCACCAAGACAAACCGGGACAGCAAAATTTTGTTCCGCAGAAACATCAAAGAGGCCATAGGGCATTTGACACCCTATTTTAAACTCGACAGCGACCCATACCTTGTAGCTACAAAAGAGAGCCTGTTCTGGATACAGGATGCATACACCCGATCCGGGTGGTATCCAAACGCAGAACCCTATGATAACGACAATGGCTACAATTATATCCGCAGCTCCGTAAAAATAGTTGTTGACGCATACAACGGGACCGTGGACTACTATATTTCCGATGTCAAAGACCCTCTTATCTCTACCTACAGACGGATATATCCGGGACTGCTAAAGCCCATGAAAGACATGCCTTCCGAGCTCAAGTCCCACATAAGGTATCCAAAGGATATTTTTGAAATCCAGACGGATATCTACAAAAAATACCACCAGAAAGACCCCAAAACCTTCTACAGGGGCGAGGATCTCTGGGAATTCGCCCACCAGACAGAAAAGGAGGTCAGGGAAATCGGCTCTCAGTCCATGCGCGCATATTATCTGACCCTGAATCTTATAAAGGAGGACAAAGAGGAAAACGAACCTGAATTCCTGCTTATATCACCAATGAGCCCGAAAAATCGCCCCAATCTGCGCTCGCTTGTAATAGCCGGATGTAACGAGACGAATTACGGGGAATTCTATGTCTACAGTTTTCCCAAGGGTATGCAGGTCTACGGGCCTTCGCAGATCAGCGCGTTGGTCGACCAGGATCCCAAAATAGCCGAACAGCTTACCCTTTGGGACCAGGCCGGATCAGAAGTCAAAAGGGGGCGCATGATTATTCTGCCCATCGCGGACGTGGTCTTCTATATCCAGCCGGTTTATCTGAGCGCATCCGCCGAACTTAAAATCCCCCAGCTCCAGCGCTTAATAGTAACCCAGGGCGATGTGGTGGCAATGGACATTTCACTGGAAAAGGCGTTTGACAAAATACGCGGCAAATTCCTTCATGAAACAACCCCCGCCCCGTCCGCTTTAAACGGCCCGGCCCAACAACCGGCTCAGGAGCCGAACGTCCCGCAAAACACCGGCGGCAAAGAAAATAACTAAGGAAACAAGTCCTCGCATAGATCCGGTAAATTTATGAGAAGAGCTACAAAATATCTCATAGCGGCAACACTGATTTTCTGCGTGGTGATTATAGTCCACGCCGGATTTCTGATTTTTTCCCCTTTGCTTGCAGAGCGTATGGAAAGCGCCCTGGGTAAAAAGCTTGAGGCCAAAGTTGAAATCAAAGGGCTTAAATACAGTTTTTTTACAGGAGCACGCATAGATTCTATTATAATAGATCCCGGTGATTCAGAGGATAAAAAACAAAAAGCAATACATATGTCAGGCATGGAGATCGGAATTCCCCTTTTTTCTTTTATCTCGGGCAATTATTTGCCTGAAAGAATCAAGATCCGGGATATGGAACTTAGCTTGGACGAACCCGCGCTTGACTGGCTCATATCCCTTTCTTCAGATTCGGACAGATCAGGCAAAATTCCTGCTCTCGAGGTTATGCATGGAAATATCGGCCTGCGCAGCCCCTTTTCCGAGAAACCGCTTCAAATAAACAACCTGAAAGTCTCCGGCCCTCAGGGAGGCCCGATTGCTATGACCGGCCGGGCCTGTTTTGATAAATGCCAAGACGGCATTGAATTTATTATGAACTGGTCCGGGTCTGTTATGGAAGCAGAAATACAGGCAAAAGACTTCGAATTGTCATCTCTGCCAGTATTCCGCACACAGGACCAGGTGTTTGATCCAGGCCTGCTTAACATCACTGAAAGGCTTACCGGGAAAATTTCGATCCGCTTTTCGCCTGAAACCAAAACGCTTACCGCTGAAAACGGCATTTTTGACACGGCAGGCGGAAGCCTTGTGATATCTTCGGCAGGCATAAGCTTTGATAAAACCGGCATACAGCGGGCCTGGATGCAGGCGGATGCAAGACGCATTAAATCCTCTATAATAGAAAATTTTTACAAAAAATTCCGCATAAACGAAGGGGGCGAGGCGCAGATACACGAAGGACGCTTAAATATCGGGGCCTTTGTTCATTGGGGCAAAGACAGGGGGCTTGATTACGAGGCGGACGTATCGGTGCGGGACGGCTCTGTTTATTTTCCGGAAATAAAGACGGGGGTGGAAAACATCGAGGCGGATCTTGAAATCTTTTCCCCGGGTCGCATCATAATTCACAGCTCTACGGGATGGGTGTCAAACGGAAAAGTCGGGGTTGCCGGACTGCTAAACTTTAAAGACGCCGCCATAAAAGATCACCGCCTGGAATTTACTTTAAATGAGGTCGCGGCACAAAAAGAAATGTATCTCCTGCTTCCCTCTGATGTCCGGGAAGTGGTGAAAAATATGAAAGTAGAAAAGGCCGAAATCAACGGAAGGATCGTACTGGCATCCAAAGAAACACGGATAAATCTTGACGTTAAGGCACAGCAGACCTCTATGCCCGGTCTTCCCTTTACCGTCAATAGCCCGGCGGCACGGATCAAGTGGAATTCCGGTGTCGAACAGGTCACTTTTAGCGAATGCAGAGGATATGTCAATGGAGGCTTGCTGGAGGGTAACCTGGTTTTAAAATTCCGCGAACCACTTAACGCGGATTTTACTTTGTACGGCCGTCAATTGCCCGTCAACACGGAACTGCTGACATGGCTGGGCATGGATGAGACGCCCTGGAAAATAAGTGGAAGTTATGACGTCGAGTTAAGCGCACGCAACTGGCGTCCCGGAACAAAATCCCCGGCCGAAGCGATAAAAAAACTTCGGGTGCAGGCGGACTTAAGAAACCTGTCTTTTAAACACCGCGGGCACGGCCCGGTTGCAAACAACTGGTACGGACATCTGGCAATCGATGACAAAGGGACCAGGATAACCGATTTCAGCGGAGATATCCTTGGGGTCGGATTTCATGGAAGCGGAACCATTCCCGCAAAAGACAGCTCTGATGCATATTTTCGCCTGGAATCCGAAAATATCGCTCTTAGCGAAGAACTCTACGGACGCCTTCCTTTTGGAGACTACATGAAAAAATCCCGCCTGACGGGACAATGCAAACTAAGTGCAGAGCTGCGTTCTTTAGGTGCGGATTTGATGCCGAATCAAGGAAGTGTTTCTGCCGTAATCCACAACCTCGATACAGGCGGGAGCAATCTTAAGGCCGGTCTCGGGGGCACCGCGCGCCTCCGGTTCTCCGGCCTGGATACCAGGAATGTCGATGTAAAGGGCGCGTTTGATTTAAACAGGATCAAATTCAACCGCTTTGAGGCAAACCTGCTTTCAGGTCGCTTTACATTTAATAACGGCAGAATCGAAATCCCGGAAATGGAAATAAACGCATACGGCGGGAATATACGTTTTACGGATTCTTTTATCTCTGTCAGGGATTTTGCCTGGCAAACAAAGTTTTCACCCGCCCGACTGGACCTGGAAAGCATTATGGGCGCCTTTGGGATAACAGGCAGAAGCGCCCCCGCAGGGAGCCTTCGCGGGCAGATCGAACTTAAAGGGAAAAAACTTGATTCCGAGGCACTGGAAGGTTCCGGCGAAATAAAAATCAGCCACGGCATGCTATATAAATTTCCCATAATTGCCTCGGTATTCAATGTGCTCGATCTTCAGTTTCCGAGGCAAAGTCCCATTACGGACGCATACGGCACCTTTGACGTAAAAAACGGGATGCTCAGGATTAAAGACCTGCTTTTAACAGGCGGAACGGTTCCCATGCATCTGGAGGGGAGCCTCGGCTTAAAAAACAACGTGGCCTTTAAGAAGCAGAAAATCGATTTGCTGGTAACAGCGGCCAAAACAAACGGGCTGCTCAATCGGATCCCGATTGTGGGCTGGATAAAGCATTACACCCTGGATATGTTCCGGAGGCTGGCAATGCAGGCCCGGATTGAAGGCTCGGTTGAAAATTATAAGGTAGACCGGCTTGCCAGCCCGGTGACAAAACCGATTGAACGCATGTGGTCGCTTATGGAAAAGCTCGCTCCTTCCCCGCCCCAAAGATAGCAAAAGATCCTGGGACCGGCTCTTATACCGCTTCTAGTAGTCTTTGCGCACCAGCACCTCCCTGGGCTTTACACCGTCGGAAGGTCCCACAACGCCCTCTTTTTCCATTAGCTCGATCATTCTTGCAGCCCGGTTATAGCCGATTCTCAAGTGCCGCTGTACCATGGAAATCGATGCCTGGCCGGTTCTGGTCACAAGAGCTACGGCCTCGTCATAGCGCTCATCATAGTCTTCTTCTCCTCCGTCTTTTTTATCAGGCTCAGGTGCTTCGATCACCTGATAATCGTATTTCGGTGCCTTCTGTTCTTTTAAAAACTCGATGATTTTCGTCACTTCTTCTTCCGAGACAAAGGCGCCGTGAATACGCTGCAGTTTTGCAGTTCCCGGCGGGAGAAAAAGCATATCACCGTCGCCGAGCAGGGTTTCCGCACCGCTGGTATCAATAATGGTGCGGGAGTCGATCTTCGAGGAAACCTGGAAGGAAATCCTGGTAGGAAAATTGGCCTTGATCAGCCCGGTTAACACGTCCACCGACGGCCGCTGGGTGGCAAGGATCAAATGGATCCCGGCCGCCCTTGCCATCTGCGCAAGGCGTGTAAGGCTTACCTCCACATCCCGGGATGAAACCATCATCAGATCCGACAATTCATCGACAATGACCACAACATAGGGGAGTTTTTCCGGAGGCGGCTCTCCTTGCGCAACGGTTTCCTTTGCAATTTTTGCATTGTACTGCTCAATGTTGCGGACCCGCTTTTCCGAAAGCAGCCTGTAACGCCTCTCCATTTCCCGCACGGCCCAGAACAGGGCATTGGTGGCTTTTTTCATATCCGTCACTACCGGCGCGATCAGGTGCGGGATGCCGTCATAATTGGCAAGTTCGATCCGCTTGGGATCGATCATAATAAATTTAACCTCTTCCGGACTAGCTTTATAAAGAACGCTTGCTATCATGGTATTAAGAGCCACGCTTTTCCCCGTTCCCGTAGCTCCGGCTATAAGAAGATGAGGCATTGTCTGGAGATCCGCGGTCACCGGATACCCGACGATGTCCTTTCCCAGGGCGATGGTGAGCTTGGAGGCGGATTTCTGAAACACGGAAGAACCCACGATATTCTTGAACCCAACAAGCTCTTTTTTCTTGTTTGGAATCTCAATTCCTATCACGGCTTTGCCGGGAATCGGGGCTATTATGCGCACGCTTAAGGCTTTTAAGGCCAGTGCCAGATCGTCTGAAAGATTGACGATCTTGTTGATCTTGATTCCCGGGGCGGGAGAAAATTCATATCTGGTAATTACGGGGCCGGGCAAAACTTCTGTGACACTTCCCTGGACCCCGAAATCAAGCAGCTTCTGCTCAAGAATCTTTGACTGTTTTTGCAGATATTCATGGTCCACATCATTTACGGTGGGTCCCGGGTCTTCCAGGAAATCTAAAGGCGGCAGATGAAAGCCTTCCTGTAGTTTCATGGATTCAAGCACCTGCTGCCTGGGCGCCCGGGCAGCAACAGCCGCACTGGGCGCAGGCTCCTGGATTCTTACCTGAGACGAGGCCTTCGGCTTTTTCTCAGAAGATGGAACCGGATTTTCGGAAGATTCGGTCTTACCTGCCAAGCCATTGGCGCTGCTCTGCTTTTTTGTTTTTCTCCGGAACCAGTCAAACCTCGGAAGGCGCAATTGCCTGATCCGGTAAAGGCATCGCCTAAAAATCAGGATCACCCGGGACCAGGCAATAACTGTCAGCCGAAATCCGTTTCTTGTAGCTGCTATAAGGGATATGCCGGTGGTCAGGATAAACCCGATTGCAAGGATTAGTATCAGTACGATAAACGCGCCGGTCCGGTTGGCGTATTCCTGAAAAATCACCGCAGCCGGCCTGGCAACCATTCCGCCTGCAGCGTATTCAGTGCCGAAAATCACGTAACTATCTTCAAACAATGCGGCAATGGCGCCTGTGCCAACAAGCAGAAGAATTCCTCCGGAAGCTGCAAGCCAGGGCGACATCCGTGAATCGTGAGTATATAACCTGATACAGGAAAGAAGAAGCAGAACCGGGATCCAAAAAGCCCCCACGCCAAAAAGACTGACCATCAGCCCCGCCGCATAAGCTCCTGCAAGCCCGAAAAAGTTTTCCACTCCCCCAGAATCCACAGCATGATTAAACGAGGGATCGACGGGGCTGAAGGAAGCAAGGCTTATCGCGGAAAAGATCACCAGAAAGAAAATAAAAATGCCTGTAATTTCCCTTCGGATAGTCATTTCACCTGATTGCTTTCTTTGAAAATTAAAAGGGCTTTTTGCCGACTATACCTCAAGAATGAACGGAAGTATCACCGGACGCCTCTTGAGCGTAAAACTAAAATACTCCCGCAAAGCTCCCGGCAGCCTCTTCCGTATAACTTCGGCGGGATGAGGCAGATCCACAGCATCTTCCACGATCTCCAGGATCACGCACTTGGCATCCTCGATTATGTGGCCGGTTTCGTATTCGAAAACAAACCCTCTGGAAACGATTTCCGGGCCGTATACCACGAACCCTGTATCCTCGTCTATCGCTATGGTGACCGCAACCATGCCTTCCTCAGAAAGCAGCCGCCGTTCCTTTAGCACCAGGCGCCCCACGTCCCCGATGCCTTTGCCGTCGACCAATACCCTGCTGGTGGCGATGCGGTCGCGGATGCTGGCACCTTGTGGTTCAAATACTATCACATCGCCGTCTTCTGCAAGAAGCACCTTTTCCGGGGGAATCCCTGACTCTACGGCCAGTTGAGCATGGTGATAAAGGTGACGGTATTCCCCGTGGATCGGGATAAAATACTCGGGGCAGGTCAGCTCGATCATTTTCCTTAGCTCATCTCGAAAGGCATGACCCGATACATGAATATCAGAGATTTTTTCATATACTACGTTTGCGCCCTTGCGGAAAAGATTGTTTATGATTTTGGCAATGGCCTTTTCATTTCCGGGTATGAACTTGGAGGAAAGAATCACTGTATCGCCGGGCTTGATCTTTACCTGTCTGTGAGTGCCGGTCGACATGCGCGCAAGAGCGGACATTGGTTCTCCCTGGCTTCCGGTGGTCATGATCACGATTTGTTCATCCGGATATTGATCCACTTCATCAATGGGAATTTCAAGGTATTCCGGCAACTTAAGAAGATTCAACTCCTTTGCAATCCTGGTACTAAGCTCAATGCTTCTGCCGTTGAAGGTGATTTTTCTACTGCCGGTTTTGATTATATTTACGACCTGCTGTATCCTTGAAATGTTGGAGGCGAAAAGTGCGACTATGGCCCTGCCCGGACTCTTTTCAATAATATTTTGCAGGCTTTTGCGTACGGTGGCATCAGAGGTGGTCCGCCCCTCGCGCTCAACATTGGTCGAATCCGACAGAAGGGCCAGTACCCCGCGCTCTCCGCATCTTGCAAAGCCGTCCACATCCGTTGCCAGACCTTCGATGGTGGATTCCGATATCTTGAAATCACCCGTGTGAACGATCAGTCCTTCAGGGGTGTCGATCGCCATGCCGACTCCGTCGACCACACTGTGATGGACCTTTATAAATTCAAAGGAAAAAGGGCCGACATCCAATCTTTCACCCGGTTTTATTATATTCAGCGAGGCCGAGGCATAGAGACCGTGTTCTTCGAGCCTGTGTCCGACCATGCCAAGAGTAAAGGCGGTTGCGTAAACCGGAGTATTTACCTCTTTTAGAAGATATGGCAGTGCGCCGATATGATCTTCATGGGCATGGGTGAGGATCACGGCTTTGAGCCTGGATCTGGAGCGCACAATATAGCCCATATCCGGAATTACATA
>JAIPDT010000012.1 GCA_021737545.1 Desulfobacteraceae bacterium | reverse complement strand
TCTCTATATTTTCACCAAGTATTCCAAGAGAAAATCCCGGCGGCAAAAGAGCTGAGCTGCTTGCGGAATATTCAGGCAAAGCATAGTTATACCCCTTGTCCCCGCCCATTGTGCCGCCGGAAAAACCTCCGCCGTAAACCCCTTCCCTGCCCTCGTAGCTTGCCTCTCCCCCGGCGATCCATTCCGCGCCCAGGCGGAAAGACTTGTCCTTGCTGACCTCCATGATCAGACATTCAATATATACCATGGGCTTCGGGATATCGAGTTTTGCGATTACGGATTTGAGCACCTCGTAATCCTCCTTTTCCGCACGGATAATAAGGCTGTTGGTGGACTTATCCGCTGCAATCTCCACATCTTCGGATACAATCGGCGCCTCCTTCTGGCCCTGCTCGCCGCCGGCTTTTTTCGAAGGAAGCGCCTCCAGAACGCTGACAAGGTCTTCGGCATTTGCATTTTCAAGATAGTACACATGAATTTTTTCACTGCCCTTGGGCATCTGTCTGTCCAGAATTTCCACCAGCTTATGAACGCGCTTTACGTCCTGCTCGCCTGCCTGGATTATAAGGGTGTTGGTCCTGGTATCGGCCACTGCCACTATTCCCTGATCCTGCCCTCGCTGCGCCTTTTGCCGTGTATTGAACAAAGAATTGGTGATTTTAACCAGTTTTTCAGCATCGGCGTGCTCAACAGGGATCGCCTTGATTTCCCTGCCGGTTCCTTTAACATCTATTGCATCTATGAGGCGCATCAGGCGCCTGATGTTGGAATAAACATCGGTTACGATAAGCATGTTGGTGGGGGGATATGACATTATTACAGCGCTTTTTGATACCAGGGGGGCAAAAATCTGCTTGACTTCGTTAGGATCGGCATATTTTAGATTAAGTACCTGCGTGATAATTTTGTCCTGTTCTGAATCAGTCTCCCGCTTCAGTTTGGTCTCAATACTCATGGTTCTGGCATAGGGGGCGGGAATAATTTTTGTTACCTCGCCGGAGTCCACTGTTGCATAGCCGTGGACATCAAGCACTGATTCAAACACCCGGTAAGCCTCCTTGACCGAAATTCCCGACGGCGAGACCACGGTTATCTTCCCTTTTACCCTCGGATCCACGATAAAGTTTCGCCCGGTCAACTCGCTTATAAACTTGATGAATACGCTTATGTCAACATCATTGAAATCAAGGGAAACCCGTTGTTCCTCGTTTCCCTTTAAATCCTGTTCCGCATCAGCAGAGCTCACCGGCCCGGACTCTTTGGCACCGGGACTCTGAGCAAAAGCCGGTGCACTGAAGGCGAAAAAGAAAAAAACAAGGCATATCCCTATTATCAGAACCGGCAGGGCCGAAATTCCAAGCTGCCTTTGCCGACTTTGCTGCAAAAATGTCTTCATAGCTGTTTCCCTCGTATCAGGCACAGTTTATTCTATCCTATAACGAATGTTTCGCTGTGAACCGTTGCGCTGAAGCTGGAGATTAATTTCACCGGCAGACTTCAGGTTTTCATAAAACTGCATGGCATCATCCATGGAGCGGATTTCTCGTCCGTTTACCCCTTTGATGATATCACCGCTTTCAAGGCCCATTTCCTCGAAAATTGAACCGCTGCGAATGCTGCTCAGCATAACGCCTCCGGGGTTGCCGTCTTCAAAATAAGGACGGATGCGAACCTGGCGCATCAGGTTGCTGACATTCTGCATTGCAGAAGAAATCTGTTCGCGCTCGATCTCTATGGTGGTTTCGCTGCCCCCGGACTCGCCTATCATTTCGGAGCCGCGGCCCATTTCTCTGCTCCGCCCGGAACTCATGTCCGCATGCTCCACCAGATCCTCCATTTCCAGGACCTCGTCTTTTCCGTTTACACTAAGCACCACCCTTTTGCGCAAAATCACCTTTATGCGCGCCCCTTCAACAGTATCTCCCGGACGGTAGAGCTGTTGTTGCCGGCTGGATTTCTTCTCGATCACCGCGTAGGATTTGCCCTCAGGGCCGGCAATCGTTCCCCAGAGCCGGAGATTAAGCCCTGTCTTTTCCAGATCTTCGATTTGCGAAGCCTTAATTTCCTTTTCTTTTTTCTCCTTTGTCCGGGCGTCAAACAGATTACGCTCTACAATTACATCGTACTCGCTAAATCCGGCGCTGCTTGTGGACACGAAGCCGCCGCCCGCCCGGGAAGGCTTTTGGGCGGGATTATCTTTAGCGCTCGGCACAGACATAACCGCCGTATCCAGCTTGTATTCAACCGTTTCGTAAAATATTCCCACTCCGAGAAAGACGGCTGCTGCAACAAGCGCCAGGTTGAGTATTTTAAGGCCTTTATCCAGCATTGATTTCCGTTTCGGCTAACGAAGGGAAAGTCCGGGATTGCCCAGGGTTCCGGTGAGACGGACCGGTATCTCCCCTTCTCTTTTATATTTTGCAGGAAGCATGCCTCCGATCGATTTGAACAGGGCCTGATGCGGAGCAATCCTGGCAGAAAGTCTGATTTTGCTGTTTTCAACAGGTAAGGCTAACATTATATTTCCGCTGCCGGTTACTGAAAACTGGCTTCCCTCAAGCGAGAATTCGGAAATTGTCACTCTGCGATTTTTCATCTCCGCCACCGCCTTGCCGCTTCTAAACTCAAGCTCCTCCATACCGTAAAATGTCGAATTAAACCGCACTCTGCATTTCCGCAGGTCTAAAACCGCGTTTCCGTTTCCCGTAACATCCGGGGGACCGGTGTATTCAATTTTCCCCTCAAGTCCGCCTTCCACAAAATGTCCCACCTGCAAGGAAAGAATCCGGTTAAACTCCTCTATTTGGATATCTTTTAAATCCAGATTCAAAGAAATCTCCGTGGAATTCCCGGAAGCCTCCTTTATCCCCAAAAGCCCCTGAATTATGCCTTCTGCAGCCTCTGCATACACGTTGAAAAAACGCTTCCCCATCACGAGGTCGGCATAACTGGGGCTTACAGCCAGGCGATTAACTAAGACCGTTTTTGTATCTTTATATGTGATTTCGATATCTTCAGCCACTATTGCAGGCGGCAACCCCGGGCCAAGGCTGCCGATATCGGCTTCAACACCGCAAAACGCAGCATTGATGCGCTGCTCTGCATATCGCACAACAGCTTCTGATGGAAAGCATACATAAAGAAAAACCAGGGCCAGTGCAATCACATACAAAAGATATGCAAGCCATTTTTTAATATTTTTCATCACCACCCGCCGGAATCAAAAGACCAAATGCGCAGCAGCAGATCATGTTTCAAATGTTTCTGCCTGCATTACCACTGAAAGCAGGCTTTTTCCCTCGCCCTCCCTGGAAATTGAAAGCCTGTTTATACGGACCATGCTTTTAGATGTTTCTATGTGAAACAGATATGAAATCAGTTCCTCTATGGTTACATCCTGGAGCTTTAACTCAACATGCGAAATCTTCAGGCCGCGTGATTCATCTTCGGTTGAACCCGGCTTCATGTAGGTAATATTTTCCTTTATCCCGGTTTCTCCCGCCAGCCTGTCCATAAAGGAAAAAAGGGTAAAGCCTTCGGGTCTTTCGGAGTAGCGTTTTTCGGCTTTTTGCGTCCTTGATTGAAGCGATTGGTATTCCCGGTACATCTGCTTTATTTCAGACAGGCTCTGCTGTTTTGCGGCAAGCTTGCCGGCAAGTTGGGTACGCTTTTGGAACACCGGCTGAATCAAAAGCAAAAATATCAGAAATAACAGGACAAAACCTGCTCCTGCGCCGAGAAACAGCTTTTCTCGGCTGCTGATATTTAACGGTACCATGCGCAAAATCTCCCGGATCATTGACCCTCACCTGCAAGCCCGGCCTTTATTCTGAAACGAATACGCTCTGCGTTTCTGTCCATATTTGCAGAACTTATGGCAATCTGATTCAAATGCGGTGATTTTTCAAGCTGCATCTTTATATCATCCACGGCATTAAAGCTTCCGGTCAGACCTGACAGCTGAACACCGCCGCTGTCCCTTACAAACCGGGTTATTACTACATCCGTTCTTTCCGGGATCAGCCGGCTGATATTTTTCAGAATATCTACATTCAAAATATCTGAGCCGGCCTGTTTGACAAAGCCGTCTTTTCCCTTGGCCTGCCCGAGCTTTGCTTTCATCTGCTGGACCGGAGCAACAATCCGCCCGTCGTCCGGAAAAGCAGATCTGTATTGCTCAACAATCCGTCTTTCTACAGCGGAAACCCGTCTTTCCAGAAAATGCGCTTCCATGGCAACCTGGGTGATAAACAGAAGTAAAACAAAAAACACCAGGGCTACGGACGTAATAATCAGGGGCCGGTTTTCATTCCAGTATTTTTCAAAGGCCGAATGACGACGGCCGAAATTGAAAGGCTTTAAGCCCGGGACCTCGACCCCGACAAGGCAGAACGCCCCGTATATCTCAGGGCCGGCCTGCATATCTTCGGCAACTGAAATATTAAGATCCGTATCATTCTTTAAGTTAAGGCAGTCCGCATTAATTCCCAGAGCGGTTTCAAGGGCTGAGACAAAGTACTGATCCTCGGCCCCAAAACCTGAAATCACAAGTTTTTCAAGGTTTAGTTCAGTATCATAGATGGATTCGAATGCCGAGAGCATACGACGGATTTCGGCGGAAAGCTCTTTTGCAGATGAGGCGGCGTCCCCGGACTGCGGGGTTTTTCGCAGTGTTCTGACCAGCGAAACCCTGCCCTCGACAACCAGGCAAGCGGTTGCACCGGACCGGTCGTTGTCTATAAAAAGAAAATCCTTTAAACCAAAGGCCGAACTTTCAGCAAGGCACATCGCCGCAGGCACTCCGCCCGTGGTTACATAACGGGGGGAGATGCCGTGGCGGCCCAGCAGATCGAGTGTATCCTCCAGCTTCTGTCTTTCCGCGGCGGCAACGATCAGATCGGTTTGCTCTGCCTGGCGCACCACCATGAAATCAAGTTTTACCTTCTCGATTTCCAGGGGAAGGGTGGGTTCGAGTTCAAAAGGGAGGATCTGTCTGATTTTTTTCCGGTTCTTAAAGGGCACCGAAATATTGCGAAAAGAGACCACGGAAGGCGGAATGGAAACAAGGCAATAAGCCCCTGCCGGGTCAATACCTGCGACCGCCCTTTCGACCGCCCAGTCCAGTTTGTGCTCAGGATCCGGCGCCTTGGCAAAATCCACGTATATCCGGTTTTCCAGTCTGTTCTCCTTTATGCCGGTTTTGACCAGAACCGCGCTCAGACCGGATTCACGAATATCGAGTGCAAAAATTCTGCTGCTCATTTACGTTCCATCCTCTACCCTCTACCCTCTACCCTCTACCCTTTACCTTCTGCCTTCCGCATTCTGTCCTCTGTCCTCTGTCCTCTGTCTTCTGTCCTCTGTCTTCTGCCCTCCGTCACCAATAGCCTATTCATACTCCCAATTCAACACTTTGCATTGCCATTTTCCGGATTCGTCTTTTTCCCTTCCTACTATTACGGTTGCGGCAAGCCGGCTTCCCTGTTTGCCGGCCTCGCAACTGATGCGGAACAGGTCGCTTTTCGTGGTGATCAGATTGCTGTCGATATCTACGTCTCCCATGCCCGGGACGTTTTTATACCAGTTGGCATCATGCAGGTTGTTGACAAAATCACCGCCTGCGGTCTCTTTTCTGTATGCGGCGATTTCTGATGCAAGAAATTCATGGCCTGCCGGCAGCATGGCTGCAAGCACCGGTTCAGGGGCGGTATTGATATTTATTTTGCCGGGATATGCGGCATTATTGCGGTCCTTTCCCGAGGGCGCCATGCCGTGAACGGTTATAAAATCCCTTATGCCTCCATTTTCATCTATCCGGAAAAACATATCTGCATTGATATTTTTTACCCGCAGCAGTTCGGAAACATGCCTGAACCGTCCGTTGCGGCAGGCATAGGGCGGGTTAAGATTTCTGTAATAGTCCTGTTCCGCCCCGCTTAAGCCAGTAATGGCGTCATTGTCTCCGGAATCAAGCCAGTCTTTTACAGGATTTATTATCATGTCAGGTTCAAGTGTTTCAGATAATAAATTTTGATTTTCACTGTTTTCCTGAAGGCTTATTGCAAGATCGAAAAACCTCACCCACAGCTTTCGCTGGGCTTCATTAAACTCTTTTCCCGCTGGAAATCCGACCAGCGCATTTATCTGAAGACGGCTCAGCTCGTCTGTAATATTCACTGAAAGACTGCTTTGTTCAAATCCGGTCTTGTTTAAATATTGCTGCACAATTTCCGGATCAGCCCAGTCCTCCTGGACTGAATCGACTTCTGTGTTTTTTTTGTCAGCAACAAGAATCGACTCTGCAATGCGCACGCCCGAGGATATCTTTTGCTGCAGCGTCATCATATCCCGCCGGATCCCGGTGTTTGAGGCAGAGGAACTGATCTGCCGGTTTAACTCAAAACCCGTGGCAACCAGAATCACAACAACAGACAGGGTAATTAACAGCGCTATGCCCTTATTGTCGTTTAACACGTTCTATGGGCTCCCTATAGACAGGCAAAACAATACGGGTTGAAAAACTATGCTCCCTGCCGTCGGCATTGATTTTCAATGCCACCTGCACGGCCCGGGGGGTGGCATAATCCCTGCCTTCATCCTCGGAGTTCCAGGTTTCAAACTCGTTTCCCGCTGAATCCAGATAGACGAACGACAATTCGGTTATTCCGGTACACAGGACCGGGTCTTTTTCAGGCTCGGTTGTGCCGTGGAGTTCATCGTATGGAAACGGCTTATCCCCCCTTTTTAATGCATACCCGGAATCCGACTCCTTGTCCTGATACGTGTCCACATGATATCGGATCCTTGCCAGGCCCGAGCGCGTTGGTGTTTTACCTTCGGGATCGTAATGCCGCTGCCCGGTCATGACAAGATGCTCGCTTGAGACAAAACCAAGCCTTGAAAACCGCTTACTGCCGGTATAATCCATTTCTCCGGCAAACCGGTATGGATCGGGATCATCATCGTAGTCGGGCGGCTTGTATAACGGAGGCTGTTCCACATAAAGCGCCTGCAGATCCCTGCTTATACGGTTCAGGCAGTTGGCCGCCATTTCATGAACAGCGGCTTCCGACTTGATTGTATCCGTCCTTGATATCAGAGCATTAAAGGAGCTGTAAACTATGGTGGCAATCACTCCGAATATGGCAACGGCGATCAGCATTTCAAGCAGTGTAAATCCGCACTGCATCCAGGCGCCATCTGTTGCCCTGCATCCCGGTTTCACTGCTAAAGCCCCTCTCCCGCCTGCGGCCGATACGTGGAAACCGTGTATGTCATACCCCGGCCGTCCTTCTGGATAATCTTCGCTTTTATCTCGGCAACAAAGACCTCAGGATACTCCGCAGGTCCGATCTGTTTTTCGATGATATCCACTTTCCAGGAAAGATCCGGATACTGAGGCTCGAAATCCCCGGAAGCTCCGCCGGTGTAGGAGTCGAAATCCATAACCGCATCGGATATTTTGGCCTGGGCCAAAAATGGGGCTGATGAATAAAACTTTACCGCCTCACACATGCCGATTGTCTGGCCCTGCAGTCGAATCACGCTTATCAGCGCAATCGCAATTATTGAAAGCGCAACCAGGACTTCCATCAGGGTAAATCCTTTCGGGTCGCTTTTATTTACCGGCCGGGTGTCAAAATTCCGCATAACCCTCCATAACCGAAACATCGGGAAGAAAAGGTTCAATCCTGTAAGACACGCGGGAGCCGTCATTTTTACGGACATGGATAATAGCCCTGTCAGAATACCCCCCTGGATAAAAACAAATCCTGACAATGCCGCTTGTCACCTTGACCTGCTCGGAAAACATTACATCTGTGAGGCGGCTGTTTCCCGGCAGACTGATCCCTTTGGAGCCATCGTTATCAGGGCTCCCGTCTTCTCCCATGCCTGCCGGGCCATTCCAGGCCCTGTCTCCGTCCAGATCCAGATAAAGGGCAAAAGTGGCATGCTTTTCAAAAGAGCTGTTTTTCAACGCCCGGACATTTGCAAGCAGCCAGCCGGAGAATCTGCGGGAATCATCCGTTAAAAAGGAACGGTCCAGCCTGGGAACGGCAAAAAACAGCATAATCCCGATAAGGCTGATAACAACGATAAGCTCAATTAGCGTGAATGCGGCTGTACCGGCAAGTGAATTTTTCACAGACAAGTCCGGAGCCTCCAGACTCAACAGCGTCAACCGGACCCCGAGGGTCGTGCGGGTATCCTATTCGATTTCCCAGCTCTTGACATCGGCATTTTGACCTTCTCCTCCGGGTTCACCGTCTGCGCCGTAGGATACGATATCATAATCGCCGTGAACTCCGGGGCAGATATATACGTATTCATTGCCCCACGGATCTTTTGCGATCTTTCCCTTTTCAATGTAGCCGCCTTCCCGCCAGCTTTTGGGTTGAGGACTTGAGTCGGGCGGCTCCACTAAAGCTTCTAAGCCCTGCTCAGTGGTTGGATACCTTCCGCTATCAAGCTTGTAGAGCTTAAGTGCGGTTTCCAATGCCTGGATATCAACCTTGGCCTTAAGCCTTCTGGCCTGTTCGGGCCGTCCCATGATTCTGGGCATCATATAGACGGCAAGAATACTTAAAATCACGATTACGACCATCAGCTCTATTAGCGTAAAACCCGGCCGGTTTTCAAAAAACCACCTTTTTTTACCAAATTTTGAAAATTTTTCCATATTCGGACCGTGACTAATTTTTTTAACCTCCGGGCAAACCGCTTCCCGGCCATTATTACAATAGTATATAAATTACATAACAACGGAAATTTGATCAAGAGCTTTATTTCGGGGTGATAATGAGCCGCCGGTATATCATCTATAATATTGCCCCGAAGGCCGCTTTATGTTAAAAAATTTTGTTTGAGTTGCAGACAGAGTATTAACAGGAGCGTTCATGAAAACCCCAGCAGGACATGTTGAAATACTTGCCTTTTGCGAAGATAGCATACCAGGGCTTGTAGCACAGATAAGATCGGCAAGGCGGGATCTTTCCGCAATATCGGACCTTTCTGAAACAGGGGCGAAAACCCGCAGTCAGTTTGATGCAAAAGCCGACTACCGCATGCTTGTGGCAGCGGCGGCCCCTGAAGCTGTGCCCGAACTCCTTGATTACGCATTAAAGCAACTCGAAAGTTTGCAACCTGAAAGCTTCCAGCCTTTGCCCGGTTTGTTTTTCGGGAAATATAAACCCGAAGGAAAACTTGCATTCGTGTTTCCCGGCCAGGGCAGCCAGTACCCGCTAATGGGCATGGGTCTGGCTGAAACCTTCCCGGAATCTGATCCGGTCATAAAAGCTGCAGAGCAAACTTTTGACCGCAATCCGCCGCTGTTGTCCCGGATATATCCTGAATACAACACTTCCGGAAAGGCGAAAAACACCGAAATAAAAGCTTTGCAGGAAACAGACGTGGCCCAGCCGGCCATAGGAACAGTAAGCCTGATAATGCTTAAAATCCTTCAGCGTCACGGGATTTTTGCAGATGCAGCATGCGGCCACAGCTTCGGAGAATTGACAGCGCTTTGCGCGGGAGAACGGATACGGGAAACAGATTTCATGAAACTGGCCGTGGCAAGAGGAAAATTTATGGCTGAGGCCGGCGGGACATCGACAGACAGAGGCGGAATGCTGGCAGTCCGCGCCTCCATGGAAACTATAGAAGCCCTGATAGAAAAGCACAGCGCTGACGTAGTGCTTGCAAACAAAAACAGCCCGAAGCAGGCGGTCATCTCCGGTCCGACAGAAGAAATTGAAAGGATGCGGGAAATCTGTAAAAAAAACCGAATCCTTTCAGCCAGACTGCCTGTTTCGGCAGCTTTTCATTCCAGGCTGATACTGGATGCCGCAGCCCCGTTCAAAGAACTCGTCTCTGCCACCCGGTTTTTTCCCGGCAGCATTCCGGTTTATTCCAACACCACCGCCGCCCCGTATCCAAAAGACAAGGAGGCTGCGCAAGCCCTGCTCGGCGATCATTTGATTCAACCCGTAAATTTTATCGATGGGATTGTCGGCATGTATGAAGCAGGGGTTCGCACCTTTATCGAAGTTGGGCCCAAGGCGGTTCTTACCGGACTTGTAAAAAAAATCCTGTCTGATCTGCCGCATGACGCTTATTCATTAGACGGCACCAACGGCAAGCAGCCCGCCCTGCTTGATCTCGCTTTCGCACTTTGCCGCACGGCAGCGCTCGGATACCGGGTGAACCTGGAAAAATGGCCCGCAGATGCAGATCCCACAGTTCACTGTTAGCAGCTAACTTTCTACCTTTACCCTGATATTATCCGCCGGAAGGATGCTGCCGGTATATATAATCTCAGTTTTGCCGTTCTTAGCGACAACCAGTCCGCCATCACAAGCAAGCCCTTTGATCTCGGCCGTATAAGCCTGGTGCAAACTTTTCCTTACCGTAACCTTGCTGTTCTTCCATGCCAGACGCCTGTCCACCGTTTCCACGAAAGCTTCCGGCGTCATATTGCCTACTATTTGATAAAATCTTCTGCGGCCGAGGTCTTGCAGCCTGAGCCATAATTCAAGCGGAGTTATCTTCAGGCCGTAATCACAAAGGCTTGCCGTAGGTAAGGAAAATGTATCATTCAGCATGTGCGCTTCCGGCGCAGAAGCAAGGTTTAAACCTATGCCCACGATCAAATGTCCGGCCCGATACTCCACAAGGATACCGCAGACCTTTCGGTCATTTACAAGCAGGTCATTGGGCCACTTTATCCGTATCTTCGCACCGAAAGACTCCAGGACTGTTGCGGTCAGTTCTCCCGCTATCAGCGAAATCATGCCCGGCCAACCCGGAGCCGCACCTTCGATTTTCCCGGGATCAGGCCAGTACCATGAAACATAAAGGTTTCCCGGCGGGGAAATCCAGGAACGCTGCTTCTGTCCCCTGCCCTGTTTTTGTGCAACCGCCAGCAGAGAATCCCAGTGGGAAAGCCCCGCTGTATGAATCAAATCTCTTAGCACGTCCATAGTGGACGAACACCTGCCGCAAATAAGAGCAACAGAATCAACGACCCCACTCCCGGAATACCGGGCGGGTATACCTCCTTCGTACCGGCTGCGGTCAGGTATTTGAGTCGCCCTCCACGGAGCCATGCGCTTTACATCTGCCGCCCAAAACGGATGAGTTTCGGCAAGCCCTTCCGGATCAATGCCTTCAAACAGACCGCTTCTGTCCACACCGAGAATATATACGCCCGGTTCAATCACTTTTTAATCCCGCCAACTTAATGTTGAATCGAAAGCCGCTGAAGATTATTTTAAACTGGACCTGCACAATAAAACCCGGCCCCTTTACCTGCTGCCGGTTGGAAAAAAAGGTCGAATAGTTCAGTTCAGCGTTCGCATCCGCTCATGCAGCCGCCTGGCCCGAAGGCAGAAGGCTTCCAATTTGGCTTCGATTAATTGGGGAAACGGGGATCCGTCGCTTTCAACCGGCAAAAACGGCAGGGATTCCACATCTGAAAGAACGGTCTCCGTGTAGGCTTCCCTGTTCGGGATATTCAGCTTGTCGCGCCGCGTCATTACCTCGGTGAGAATTGACTCTGATACCCGGTTGGGCATACATCCGAACGGGCCGATGGCAACCACCCCGCAAACCTCGGAAGCTATTTCGGTCAGGGCGGAGCCCACGGTAAGTATAGCCTCGCCTCCCAATCTTGGAGAAATATAAGGGGAAGCGTTTTCGATTACAGTGCCAACCTCTGAGGAATTGTTGTGAGACAGACCGCTTTTTGCAAGAGTCTCTGCGATCCGCTTTTCGTAGCGGTTCATGAAAAGCTTTCTGATCCGGAATTTGAGCCGCTGTCCCAAAGACATTTGGGCCCAGTTTTCGCTGTCGGTTTCGATACAATAATCCGAATATCTTATCCATTCGGAAACCGGCGAGCAAATCACCGCAAAGCCCTTTTCCGCAAGCCGCTCTGTCAGATACTGCCTTGAAAGAGAATCGCGTCTGACAAAAATTTCTCCTGTAATCAGGATTGTGGGCACATCTGCCGGGTCCCTCTGCATAGGAATTGAGGAAAGCGCATCCACGCTTTCTTCCAACCGGCCAATAATCTGCTTGAATCCCCCGCTGATCATTGCGTCCACTATCGGCTGCCACCGGGACTCGAATACCCGCATTGCATGGTCGGTATCCACGGCATTTGCAAGCAACATGGAACGGATGTCCTCCATCAAATCGGAGATCACAAGAGCCCACCACGTCTTGTAGTAATTTAAGTGCTGCTCGAGGCCGAAATAAGTATTATCCGAAGTAAGCGAAAAAATGGCCACGTCCTTTAATTCCAGCCTGCGTACCAAATCCTCCATGAAAACAGAGTACTGGCCGAAACGGCACGGTCCTGACGCGGATGCCATGAAATAGACCAGAATCTCATCCCCGCGTTTCTTGTTGTACGCATAATTCAACAGGGTCCCTGTTGTCAGAATCAGCGGCAGACATTCCTTGCATGATGTATGCGCTCTTCCCAGCTTGAGCACGTTTTCATCAGCCGGCGGATGGGGCGCTACGTGAAACCCCGATGCCTGGAATGCGGCAGCCACCAATTCGGTGCCCAGCCGCCCCATGGAAGGAATCAGAAAAGTAACCTTCGGGTCTGTCAGTGGAAGAACGCTTCCGTCAGAAATTTTGACCCTTGGGGTGCCGTTTTCCATAAATGCCCGGGCGGGTGTGAAAGGTTCCCGTTCCTGAGGCTGGCTTCCTGAAAGCAGCAGCTGACGGTACTCGGCAACAATATCCAGAAACGCTTCTATACGGGTCTCGATGCCTGCATCCGCAGTATGACTGTCAAGCTCCAGGGTCAGCGAGGGTTTTCTGCCCATGACCTCCCTGAAATAACCGACCACAAAAGAATCGGGGCCGCATGAAAAATTGGTGATATAGGTACCGAACAACCGGGGATGTTTTTTTACGTATCTGGCGGCTTTCAAAATCAGTTGCCCCATGCCCCAGTACATATGGCGTTTGGAATCCTCATGCTCTATGGGCAGAAAATCCAGGGGGATTACGTAGACACCCCTGGATGCCAGTTTATGAGGAATGCCCATGTGGGCTTCTTCCACCAGTCCGTTATAAGGTCTGGAAAAAATCACCACCCCGATTTTATCGGAATCGGCTTCCAGCTGTGCCAGGGCTTGTGAGCCGATTTGTTTCATTTCTTCAAAACAAGCAATTTGACTCTGCTTTGCAGCTTCAAACGCGGTCTCGGCTGTCTTTCGGTCCACTCCCATCTCAAGGGCGCAATCGATCAGGGGCTGACGGGCTTCATCCAGCCCCCGTGTCATGTCGATAAAAGGAGACAGGACATGGCTTCCTTTTTCCTTCAACTCAGCCAGGCGCCCGCGGAAGGTCGTGGACAAATAATAGGGTTCTCCCTGCACAAAAGGGCAGACCTGGGCATTGGGAAGGCCGTTTTCCACGCTGATTGCCTTGACATGAGGAAGGAAAAGGAAATCCGGCGGATCGGTATCATTTATCAATGAATAGAAATATCCGTGCGACAGCTCAGCCGGGAAGCAGAAAGCCGCATTTCTCATATCTATCCCCCCGGTCTCGGGCCGTGGGGATAGTACAGGCTTGAAACCTGTGCCGGCAAAGAAATTGGAATAGAGCGGATAATATGTGTTTGTCAGAAAACTCTTGTTGATGCCGATACTGCCCCGCATCTCGGAGATATCGGCTCCGTCTGCCGCATACTTGTCAAACACAAGGTGTTCACGCCTCTTTACAAGATCCAGGGCCTCTATATCGTATTCAATATTATAGCGCAGGTTGTAATATCGGTTGCATGCACCGCCGAAAGGATATTTTTTCCCTTCAAGCTCTATAACCGCGATTTCGCATCCCCGATCGCATTTCTCTTTGCCGCCTTTGCAGATAAAGGACTTCTTGTAGGCCACCTCCCTTTCAGCCAAAGTTTTCAAGTCAAAATCCTTTTTTCCCATCAGCCCCATGTCAATGCGTTTCTTAATCTCCAGAGCTACGCCGAAAGCTCCCATCAAGCCCGGTTCAGGAGGCACGATTATTGGCTTGGAAGACAAGGCGGCCATGGCAAGCGGGACGGCTTTGTTGTAGCACACCCCGCCCTGCATGAACACCTTGCCGCCTACCGGGCGGTTGCCTTTGACCCGGTTTATGTAGTTCATACAGATTGAATAGACCAGCCCTGCGATAATGTCCTCGTGTGCCACCCCCTCATGTACGGCGGTCTTAATGTCGGAGGATATAAAGGCCGCGCACTGGTCATTGAAATTCGGCGGCATCTCTGCCTGCATGGCAACATCGGCGATTTCTTCCACATCAACGCCGAGGGTTTCTTCCGCTGATTCGGCGAGAAAAGAGCCGGTGCCTGCAGAGCATGCCTCGTTCATGGCGTAATCAGAAGGCACCCCGCTTGTGATATATGTATACTTGGCGTCCTGTCCGCCTATTTCAAAAAGAGTGTCCACCTCGGGATCAAAGTGCACCGCTGCCGCGGCGTGAGCCACTATTTCATTTATAACCCCGTCAGTGAGCGCGTGCAGGCCCGCGATCTGGCGCCCGGAGCCGCAGACCCCCAGGCCGGTGACAGAAATGCGGCCGGGGTCCACTTTTTGTTCCACCTGGTTTAAAAGCTCCCGGTAGCAGGCACGGGAGGCTCCGACAGGATCGCCGTGAGTGTAAAGATAAACGGATGCGACAATTGCGTCATCCTGAATTCGCATCAACACCGCCTTGGTGGTTGTGGAGCCCACATCCAGGCCCAGGATGCATTCGTCTTCTTCTTTTATTTCTCTTCTGTTGACGTATTTAAAGGTAACCCTGTCTTCATAGTCTTTGAGCCTGGGAAGAATATCAAACGAGGCCGCACCACGAACAAACAGATTCTCTTCTTTATCAGGCAGGGGGGATGCGTTATTTTGCCCAGCCCAGAGAGCCGCGCCCAGGGCCTCGAAATACGGGGCCTCATCAGGCACGATCAAACCGGAAACGGCCTGATCCAGATAGTCTATCATCATCTTGTTCTGGGCTGATCCGCCCACTATCATGATATTTTTCTTGTCTATGTGTTTTAAAAGCTCCAGGATCTTGTTTGCCATCATACGGCAAAGCCCGGCGGTGACCCTGGACTTGGGCACGCCCTTGTTTATGGCGTGAGTGCAGTCCGATTTGCAGAATACCGAGCATCTTCCGGAGACCTGATACGGAGTTTCTGTGGCGGACCAGTGCGCGGCCTCTTGAAGGTTTACTCCCATGCGCCTTAACTGCTGCATGAAAAATTCGCCCGTGCCGGAAGCGCACTTGTTTCCTGTGAGCACATTTGCGATCCGCCCCCTTTCATCGAGTACATATACCATGAAAGTCTCTCCGCCTGCGGATACAATTGCCGGACAATGCGTGTTGGCGGGCCTAACATGGCGATAGGCGTGTTCCACTGCTTCCGGCTCGGAGATGGTGGTAAGGTTTACAAACTCCCTGAAACGCCTGCCGGTTGCCACTACACTGCTGCAGCGTTCCGCATCCGAATCTTTGAGCATCGACAGCAGGGTCTTTCTGGGGTTGCCGCCGTGGGGACCGGCTGAAGCCGAAATAATTCTGGAGGGTGAACCCTGCTCAGAAATTCCAAGGTGCACAAGGGAGACCGTGGAAGCGCCCAGGCATATGCCCATGGTCTCGGTTTCCGTGCTTTCGGCCTCTATTCGATCTGCATATCCGGTATATGACTTCGGTTCTTTCATCAGCAGAATCCACGTTGAAAGGTTAAATTTTATAAACAGACATAGTAATCGATAAACAGTTGCATGTCAATGTGCAGCCGGATGCGAATACAGATATTGACTTTTGATTCCGGATATCGGAAATTATGCAAAATACAGGCACGTATGAGGCTATATCAGACAGACAACCGCAGCCGAAAAGGAATAGCTTATGAATGAAAATACCAAGAACGAATCCTGGATTTATGTTGCTGTAGAGGATCCGGGCGGCGATGAAAATTTCATGGGTCTTTATGATGAAAAAACAGAAGTTTCATACATACCTGCATTTAAGGAAAAGGAGGATGCCCTGAGCTGCATGCTAAATCTTCCCCGCAGGACCGGCAAGAAATACGAGGTCCAGGCGGTCATGCTCGATCACTTGGCGGAAGATGCGCGCAGAAACGAATTTTTAATTTTCGTGCTCGACGGTAAAGGACGAATCCTGGAGCAGATCGAACCTTAAATTATTGACTCAAAGGATATTCACTGATAATTATTAATACTTATAATTAAAAACTTAATCTGAAACATCTGTTGGCAGGAGTCCGGTATGAAAAATGTCGGTGTCTTATTGTCAGGATGCGGTGTCTATGACGGTTCTGAAATTCATGAAGCAGTAGTTACCCTTCTGGCCCTGGAACGAAACGGTGCCAGCACTGTCTGCATAGCACCTGACATACCCCAGCATCACGTGGTCAACCATCTTACAGGCCAGCCCACCGACGAAACCAGAAATGTGCTGGTGGAATCCGCCCGCATCGCCCGGGGGGAAATTATGGACATCACGCACGTACGAACCGCGGACCTGGATGCTCTTGTGATTCCCGGCGGATTCGGCGCTGCAAAAAACCTCAGCGATTTTGCCATCAAGGGCAAAGATGCGGAAGTGCATCCCGGAGTAAGGCGCCTGATTACTGAAATGGCGGATGCGAAAAAGCCGATAGGCGCCCTTTGCATATCACCGGCAATGCTGGCAAAGGTACTCGAGGACCGCCACCCTCAGGTAACCATAGGCAACGAGCTTGGAACAGCTGAAGCCATCGAGGCCATGGGAGGTGGTCATGCAGTATGCGAAGCCGACTCCATACATGTGGATACCGACAACAGGCTGGTCACAACTCCGGCCTATATGATCGGGACGTCTATATGCGAGGTTGCAGCAGGCATTGAAAAACTGGTAAAAAAAATACTGGAAATGGCGTAAAGCAAAACATCTCAGACCAACTATCCGATTCACTCCGGCAGCGCATCATAGAAATACCGCATGGCATCGGACCTGGAAATAATACCGACAATTTGATCCTTTTCTACTACCGGCAGACGACCGATATCGTGCTTGACCATCAGTCTGGCGGCCTGCATCGGGCTTTGCTCAGGAACAATGGTGATATTTTTCGTGCTCATAAAAGCCTTGACCGGAGAGTTGAGTTGAGACTGCTTTTTAAGCTTTTTAAAATCTCTTCTTGAAATAACCCCTCTTAATTTCCCGTTGTCTATAACCGGCAGACCGGTGCACCCCTTTTCCTCTAAAATCCGGGCCACTTCAGACATGGATGTATCGCTTGTAACCTGTATAACGGGTGATGACATAAGATCCCGCACCTGAACGGAGCTTTCCTGATTGCCTTTCAAAAGCTCTGTAATCCATTGCCTGACCGACTGAGGAGCCACGGATTTAAGCAGCGCGGAACCCGCTCCGGGATGCCCTCCGCCGCCCATGCTGCGCATAACGGACCCGATGTTAATGTCGCTTACTACGCTCCTTCCGATAATGATGCACTTGCCGTTTTCCTTATGGACAAAAATTCCCACAGCCACGTCCACATTTACGATCTCGCGGTACATGTGAACAACTATAGAGAGATTGTTGATATGACCTTCGATATTGACGATGTTGATGCTTGCGCTGTAGTTGTTTATTTTGCGCCTGGTTGCATGTCTCAGCATTTCAAACAGAAGATCTTTCTGTTTTTCTCCATAAGCAGGCTGCAAAAAGGTGTTAAGAATGCCCAGGTCCGCCCCTTTGTCCAGCAGATAACCTGCGGCATAAGCATCCTCCGCCGTTGCTGATGGGAAGGTCATGTTGCCGGTATCCTCGTACAACCCGCAGAGAAAAAGGGTCGCCTGGATTGATGAAATCCGTGTTCCGCTTTCTTTTAAGGCACGGAGCATAAGCGTAATAGTGGCGCCGATTTTTTCCCGGCACTCCCATGAAGCATCAATATCGCAGTCAACCGCATCATGGTGATCCCACATCAGGATTTCCAGATTGGCGCTGTCACGGAGTTTTTCCATTTTTTCAAGTCTGGACCATTTGTTGGTATCCACTACGATCAATTTTTCAACCCCGGCAAGCTCGATTTCGTCAATACTTGCCAAGTCGAACATATCCTTGTGGATGGAAAGAAATGCCTTAACATTGGGATTGACGGCTTTGGGGAGAATCGCCACGGTGCCCGGATAAATCAGGGATGCCGCAACCAGCGAGGCCAGAGCGTCAAAATCGGTATTTTTGTGCGTGGTGGCTATCTGCATCCAAACCTCCCGGCCGTTGATTAATTCATGATAATATATGACAATATCAATTAAATTTTCAACCATTTTAGGTCTTCTTGAGGGATTTGTCTTGCATATCATAAATATTGAATGGTATTAATAACAAAATAAAACAGAAATAAAATCCGGACTTCATAAACCCATAACAAACCGGCAAAAAAGATCCCGGTTCATTTTCCAGGGATCTGCCATAGAGGCCGTATATGGATTATCTTCGCAATCCCTCCGGTTCACATACAACTGCCCGGAAAAAGGATGACGAAGTTACGCTCTTTAGCCGCCGCCTGATCGACACCGATCTTGACACCAAATCTTCGCAGGGAAAAAGGACCCTGGGGAAAAATAAACTTGTCAATATTTTAAACCTCCGACATTTCAGAAACCAAAACATCCGCATACATTTCCAACATGTTGAGACCTCCCGCAAGCTGGTCGTTGAAGCCATTCCCCAGCCCTGCTTCGAAAAATACCTGCTTTGCCTGTGGCGCAATATTTCCGCTTTTTATACCGGGCTTGAAAATTACCGGATACACGGATTCTCGTTTTCATGGGGCACCGAACTGATTTACGCTGAAACCCAACTCCGTGCGGCCAGTGAAAAAGGCGTCTGCCTTGTACTTCCGGAAAAAGCGGAGATTACATCATCACGCCTGTCTATCAGATATGAGTGCCGCTCGATCCATGCCAGGCTTCTACAGAACGGATTGATGTTTACAGGGAAATTAAAGGACTTCAACGCTTCGGCATTCTGCGTGACACTGACCCTGTCAGACGATGCCTTACCTATCCAGTTTCTCAACACTACCAACACTTTAAACCTTCTTCTGGAATCAGAGAAAGGCACCCTTTATTCCGGTGAATGCCGCGTACTCAAGAGAGCCCGCCAGAGGGATGAAAAGACTCTGGTGCTCGAGCCCGTAAATGACACCATCCAGAGATTTGCCCCCAGGGAGTATAGAAGCAGACGGGTCTCGATTTCACCGTCTCCGGATATAGTCTTCCGGCATCCATTTACAGGGCACTTGGTCAATCTCAAGGCGACTGACATTTCAGGAGCAGGCATCTCGGTAGAAGAGTTCAGGAAAGATACCGTCATGGTTGCAGGCCTGATCCTACCGGAAATGAACATCAATTTTTCCAATGCATTCAGCATCCGGTGCCAGGCCCAAATAACCTACACCCGAAGCTTTACATCAAAACAGGGGCAGGAATTCATCAGGTGCGGCATCGCGTTTCTCGACATGGACCCCAATGACCATGTACGCTTGATGTCCCTGATTCACCAGGCGGAAAACACTCATTCATACATATGCAATCAAGTGGATATAGATTCGCTGTGGGACTTTTTCTTTGAAACCGGGTTTATATATCCAAAGAAATATGCTTTTATCAGGCCCTACAAAGAGGAAATAAAAAAGACCTACGAAAAACTTTACACATGCCAGTCCACTGTGGCCAGACACTTTACCTGGCAACAAAACGGCACTATCCTCGCCCATCTGGCTATGCTGCGTTTTTACGAAAAAACATGGCTGATTCATCACCTGGCCGCCAGAACGGGAAAGCGTTTGGGCTCCGGTGTTGAGATGGTGGACCAGATCAGCTCATTTGCCTATGACACCCACAGGCTGGCCTCTTCACAAATGTCATACCTGATATGTTATTACAGGCCGTCAAACCATTTCCCCGCACATTTCTTCGGCGGGGCGGCAAAACATATTAACAATCCTGAGGCATGCTCTATAGACGAATTCTCATATCACCATACCATACTGGCGAGGGGGGGCAAGCAGCTTACCAGTGGATGGAGCCTGGCACAATCCGAGTATGAAGATCTTTGTGAATTGAGAGACTTTTACAGACAGTATTCCGGCGGACAAATGATAAACGCGCTCGACCTGGTTGCTGAAAAACCGGTCCGAACCAGAAACGATTTATCCGACCGGTATCACGAAATGGGATTGTGGCGGGAACGACGGGTATTTGCATTGCGGCGGGGAAATGATGCAAAAGCGGTGATAATGGCCAATATTTCAGACTTCGCCCTGAACCTGTCGGATCTGACAAACTGCATCAGCGTCTTTGTTATCGATCAGAATACTCCGTATGAAATTCTCCGGCAGGCGCTGTCAATGATGGAAGACTATTATTCCGCAGCAAAAACCCCGGTTCTTATCTATCCTCTTTCCTATGTGGAAAACGCAGGGATTTCCTATGACAGGGTATACTGTCTGTGGGCAATGAATATGGAATATACGGACGAATTCTTCAAGGTTTACAATTCTCTGAAATAATTGTATTCAGCTTTTAACCTCTCATCCTGCGGCTGTTTTGGCCCGTCCCGGCCTGATGACTCCGATAAACACGGTTATAATAACGTATAAACGCCTCTACCACATCCCCGTCAAAATAGGTGCCGATATTCTGCAGGATCATGTCAATGGCCCGGGCCGGAGGCATGGGGACGTTATAATATCGGCAGGCGGTAAGCGCCTCGAAATTATCTGCAACCGCGACAATTCGTGCTCCCAGAGGAATATCCTTCCCTTTGAGCCCCCTGGGATATCCGTTTCCGTCCATCTTTTCGTGGTGGGCTCCGGCAATTGCCGGCACATGCTTTAACGCCCCCTCGAAATTGATCTGTTCAAGGATTTCACGGGTCTTTTCAGCATGGCTCTTTATATATTCATATTCATTGGAGGTCAAACCGTCATTTTTCTTTAAAAGCGCATCCGGAATACCAATCTTGCCATAATCGTGCAGAAGAGCCGCAACCCGCACCACCTCGCGGTATTCCTTGTCCAGTCCGAGCTCTTCGCAAATACCGGTGGAATATTCAGCAACCAACTCGGAATGCCCCTTGGTTACGGGATCACGAGCGTCAATGCTCGAAACCATGATCCTGAGCACGGAATGTAGCTGCTCTTCTCTTGCCTCCAGATGCTGGGTGTGACGGATGCTGATGCCGATAATGTGGGATACGCCCACCAGCAGACTCATATCGCTTTGCAGGAGCAGGCGCTTGGAGCGCACATTATCAACCACTATCACGCCCAGGCTTTCATTATCACAGATTATCGGGGAACAGATAAAGGAGATGGCTCCCATTTGCCTGGCAAATTCAATACTGCGGGGAGAAAGAGAAGCTTCTATATCGTTTAAATCATTGATCAAAAAAGGCTTTTGCTCCCGGAACGAGAGCACGAAAACCCCCCTGGATTCGGGCCTGTCAAGCTGGAACTCGATATTTTTAAGAAATTTGTGCTGCTTTTCTGTGTACCCGAAGCCCGCGGCAAACCGCAGCTTTTTCTTGTCCGGATCGCAGAGCATAAGCATGCCCCTGTCATAGTCCAACCGAAAACTTAAAACATCCACGATGGCAGACAGCACATCTTCCAGGTTGGTGTAACGGTTTACAACCTGTCCGATTTCCCGGGTGACCAGTGAATTATTGTAATTGATATCGATCTGGTCCACGAGTTGCTCGCTTGACTCCTGCAAGTTGTGCATGGCAACCGCCAGATTTCTCTTATCAAACCGCTCGCCGAAAAAGGCAGTTGCCAAAAGCAGCACCATCAAAGTGGACACTACGATCAATCCTTGAGTGACGGGAAGGTATACAATCGAGAAAAGACCTGCAAGCAGAAAGATTATCAGCACGTAGTTCCGGATCATCCGGAAATAATCGCCGGCAGACTTGTTCCAGGAAATAATGTAGCGGCACACACTGCCGCCGTCAAACATGCATTCGGGGTGTTCGATATGGATCAACCGGTTATTGAAAATACTGAGCACGGCTTCGAAGAAACCCTTGCGGTTTTCGCAGTGGTACGGTTTTTCAGTTATCCCGGATTTCGGTTTTACCGTGACCTCAACCTTGTCCGAACCGATATGGCGCGACCGGGAATAAACCGTTCTGGTAAAGCGGGCAAAAGCGTTGCCGACCATTTCGTAGAATCTTGCGGGACTCGAAAAGCTGTGCACATAATAGCGAATTGCGCCGATTGACTCGGGAAGCGAGGCATAACGCCCGGCATCTCTTGCAAGATTCTTGTTGCCGGTTGCTGTGACCAGTTCCTCATAGAAACGGTCCATCTGATCACTGGTAAACCAGTGTCCCTGATCCTCGACCTCGCATAAGGTTATGCCGGCATCTTCCAGGATCTCCGAAATATTGACATGCGGATATTTTTTCCTGAGCAGTTGTATATAGGTTTTTATAATACGACTGTTGTAAAGCGGCGCATTTGACAGGTGGGATTCATTTTCTGGTTTCATAGCGCTCGGATCGCCTCAAAAACCGGATTAAAGGTTAACACCGAAAATCATTTTTGTTTTAATTTTTTAGCACATTTTCATATATTTGCAAGCTGTTTATTTCTCGAACCCCAAAAATAAACCTTATTGCCCCGTCCGTTTAAGGCCGCACATCTTTTCGGCGCGCATATCAAGCATACGGGAAAGCCCTCCGTATGCTTCAGGGGTATAACCGAGCGCTTTTTCCCAGACCTCTTGGTCTTCCATGCAGAAATAAAGCAAAACTCCAGGGGCTTTTTCGCGGATCCTTTCTATGAGGCTTCTGTAGAGACGAATGCGAAGAGGTTTAAAATAACGCATCTTTCCGTCCAATGCCTTAATAAACTCGCCGTATACGATTCCTGAGTCCGGAAAGCGCCTGGCGGCCACCTCTTTTAGCTCAGGCATAAACCTGAAAGAACCCAGGCTGATCCAGACTATGTTTGAAGGATCAATGCGGGAAAACAGCCTGTCTGCGACCCCGGCATAGTCCTGATGGCACCCTGGATACAGGATCATGGGATCGAAGTGAAAAGCCAGGGGGTATCCGTTTGCCTGAACCTTTTCAGCCGCAGCGATCCTTGATTCAAGAGAGGCCGTGCTCCGCTCCTGTTCCCTGATAACAGACTCGGTGTTCAAGGACCATGCCATGATGGTTTTTTTGCAATGGCCGGTTTGCGGAAGGCTGTCAACTGCGGCGGTTTTGGTTTTGAGTTCCAGAATCGCCGTATCCTGACCTGAAAAATAATTTACAAGATATCTTGCTATCGGAAATACTCGTTCCCATATAAGACTGTCTGTAAACTCCCCGGTTCCGATCCTTCCCGTGTGTCCCTCTGCAAAAAAACCGTCCAACTCTTCATACATTTGTCCTTGATTGGTAAAAAACTGCAGAACCGGGGGATGATAATAAGCCTGCAGGATGCAGTAAGCACAATCCATGGAGCAATACGCACCGATATGGAGAATCCGGTAACCGCAGCAGGTGTAATGCGATGTGCCGGGGCAGTTTCGGATAAAACTCCCTTTGTTCCGTGTCAACAAAAGAACCGATTTCCCTGCGGATTCAGGGTCCGGGGCTTTTGCCACACCTTTGTAGAGCCATGCCGGATCGCCGATATGGTCTACAGGAACTCCAAGCCGATCAGGGATTTGCCGGGCGAGGGGATCGTCTTCAGCGGAAGCATCAATATAGATCTTGCTGATCTTCAATTTCGCGCTTTAATATGACTTCCAAATCAGGGTTTCGGCAGATCCTGCCCAGAGTTTCAGCCTGGCAGCAAAGCTGCCGGGTCGAAGAAAACCGTAAAATAACAGTATATGTTGTATCCTCGAAATTCTGGGGCGGCTTTAAATCCATGCCTTCTTCCAACCCCAGATTGTTCTTGTGCCGGAAAAATTCGGCCTCTGCGCTGCTGAGTGCAGGGTATCTGCGTTTGTAAATTTCCGAGCGAAGTAAATGCATGCGCCGGCCACGGTCAATATCCATAGCCTCAAGTATATCGGCAAATTCCCTGCTTCTGAGCACCGACTCAATCGTTATCCCCTGCCTGCCGGCAAGATCGTTTAACCCGCCAAGGATTTCCTTCTGCCGATTGACTGTCGGCCGCAGGATTTCAAAAAGCCTTGCAACGGCTTCTGCAGAGGCCCGGGACATGGATTCCATGGCAAGGGCTGTATTAAGAGAAATATAATTTTCGGCATAACCTTCTTGAACGGCTGGCGGAAGTGTCGAGATGCGGATAAACTTTTCCACCAGCTCGCCGGGCATGAAAACACCAATCTGATCCAGGGCAGAAGATACGGCCTCTTTTGAACCGCATAGATCATAAAGTTTTTCCACCAGGCGGCGCTGTTCTGCCAGGCTCAGCGCCCGGGCCGATGCATTGTCAGCTACAGCTATCCGGATGCAATACAGAAAATCCGCCTCTGATCCGATTGTGCGGGCCGGGATCTGCCGGAAATTTAATCTTATACATGCCGATACCCGCCTGAAACCCGAAACCACCCTATAATCGCCATTCTGTCGCATTTGGAGGATCGGGGGATTTATCAGCCCCACACGGCCAACGGAGTCGGCAAGGGTGTCAATGCCCCGCTGATCCGTGAACAGATAACGCTTATCTGATAAGTCAATAAAAGCTGTGTCGATTGCCGTATGTTCAGCTTGCATCTGCCTGACTGACAAGAGCTTGAAGCGCCTCTTCGTATTTGCGCCGGGTGTTTTCAATCACTTGTCCGGGAAGCTGCGGCGCGGGCGGTGTTTTGTCCCAGTTAACGGAGTTTAAGTAATCTCTTAAGTACTGTTTGTCAAAACTTTCCTGCGGGCCGCCGGGCTTGTAGGTGTCCCTGGGCCAGAACCTGGAGGAATCAGGGGTCAGGATTTCATCTATCAGGACAAGGCCGCCGTTTTCATCCAAGCCGAATTCGAATTTGGTATCAGCTATGATAATACCGCTTTTTTCCGCTATTTCAGCACCTTTCTTGTAGATCTGCAAGCTCAGATCCCGTACCTCTTGCGCACGCCCGGCCCCTATCATTTCAACGACTTCGTCAAAGCCGATGTTCATATCGTGTTCGCCGAGCTCGGCTTTGGTGGAGGGCGTAAATATGGGCTCCGGCAGCGGATCTGATTCGCGCAGCCCATCAGGCAGCTCAATACCGCAGATTTTACCGGTAGCCTGGTAGGATTGCCAGCCCGAACCCGAAATATACCCCCTGACAACACACTCTACCGGCAGGGGTTGGGTCTTTTTCACCAGCATGCTTCGCCCCTCTAAAATTTCCGCATAGGGGCGGCATGAATCAGGATATTCATTAACATCGCTTGCAACCACGTGGTTGTCTATGATCGACTTCATTATTTCAAACCAGAAAAGAGAAATCCGGGTCAAAAGCCGCCCTTTTTCCGGTATTGGATCGCTCATAATCACGTCAAAGGCGGAAATCCTGTCCGTGGCCACCATCAGCAGGTTTTGCCCGAGATCATATATATCACGCACTTTCCCGCGCTTGAAAACCGGCAGTTCCTCAAACTGAGTTTCAAATACGGTCTTTGTCATAAATCTCCCCGCTTTTATTCGTACTTTCTGTTAAACTCCTGCACAAACTTCCTTAACACTACAAGTGAGTCTGAATCCATTTCACAGAACTCGATCCCTGATTCAAACCGCCCTGACTCGCCCCGATTACAGTAAACCACCTGTCCCTTGATATCAACGACCTCGTCTTCTATACCGATTGCAAGAAGCACAATGTACTGAGTTTCGATTGGTTCATGGGTCTCGAGCTTGACGCCTGTCTCATTGATATTAAGGCTTCTGCCCATACCCTGTTTCCATTCCTTGCCCTCGGAATCGAGGCAAACATATGACAGCAGGTTTACCGACTCATATCTCTGCTGACGACGCTTTTTCTGTTTGTCCATTGTTCTGTACTCCTTATAATTATAAGGTCCTTAAAAATAATGAGGGCTGGTTTTCTTACTCTTTTCCCGCCTTCCGGATCAGGTCGAAAACACGGCCGGTTGTTACGGAAATTCCATTGGTCATATTCTGTATCATGTTTTTAAATGTGCCTGACAACTGCTCGTATTCCCGCTCCACCTGCCCGGTATCCAGCCTTGTGGCATTAAATTCCCCGGATACATAAACTTCTGCTGAATAAGGTTCATGAGCAGTGTTCAGATAAGGGAGCCGGCCCAGAATATCTCCGGGGACAAGAGTAAGCAGGTGTACATATCCCATGTCGGTCTTGATGCACACCACTGCCTGTCCGCTTGTAATTCTGATAACCTGGTCCTCGTTTCTGCCCTGTCCGATGAAAAGCTTGCCCGGGGGGCTCTGGCCGTCGGCCTCAAACCGGTTGAGAACAAGTTTTGCGCAAACATCCGTAACCTGCCTCATGCGCTTGTCAATTGAAATCAGTATGTTCTGAAACAACTCCGAAAGATTCGAGTACTCCCTGGCTATGAGTTCGGACTCGATTACCCCGAGCTGCACCCGGCCTACCGCGTATACGCTGGCGCTTCTGACATTTCCTTCTCTTAAAAACGATACGATGCTGCCTATATAGGCGCCTTCGGAAAGACGCAGAATCGGGGCGCGGCCTTCAGGCATTACACGCACGACTTCTGCTACACCCTCCAGAATGACCCAGAACCAGTTGCCGAATCTGTTCTGGGCTACAATCTCCCGGCCGTCTTCAAAGGTTTCTTCGTCTACCACATAAACATAATCCACTACCGGTCCTTTAAGCAGCGGTAACCCTGCGCTCTCGGACCTGCTTTTTTTCTGCCCGGATTCGTCCGGACCTCTGGTGGGAATCTGTCCTTCGTCAATCATTCTCAAACCGTCCAGTATAAGTTCCATTCGGCTTTTCTTGATGACCCGCTCACAGGCCACCTCCTCGTTTATAAACTCAAACTCGGCCTGCTTCCAGCCGAAAAACTCATTAAACGCTTTCAGACCTGTTTCAGTTCCGAATTCCGCATCCACGGGATCACCGCCTTTTAAATAAATATAACCCGGATATTCCGCGTAGTCGCTTACCAGTTTGAGCACTCCGCTGCTGGCGTTGCCTCCGAGCTGCTGGAGCAGCTCCGCCAGTCCAATAAATTCCAGACTTCCTCTCAAAACCGGTTTATCGGTCATTACAGCACATTCCTGCGTCCATATGAATTCTCTTTGAAGCCGGTAGCTAAAATACGATAAAATAATACTTTGTAAATACTGTTTGCTCAAGACATTTTTTCAGCAATCGTCCGAGTTTGCATCTGCGGTGCATACAAGACCGAAAGGCGGCAGCCCGGAATAAAAAAATGCGCTTGACAAGTGCCGGCGGCAATGAAATTTGATATCTTTTACGGAAAAGATTTCAGGGGTATTTTTGCAAAATTTTATCAGGGGGATTTTCCCTTTCATCAAATCCAAAAACAGCGGAGGTATTATGGACAAAAAAGTCACTGTGGTGGGGGCCGGCAATGTAGGTGCAACCGCGGCCCAGCGGCTTGCTGAAAAAAGACTGTGCGATGTGGTGCTCGTTGATATCGCAGAGGGGCTGCCCCAGGGCAAGGCTTTGGATCTGGCCGAGGCCGCGCCCGTTGAAAAGCACGATGCAAACCTGATCGGAACAAACAGCTACGAAGAGACCGCGGATTCAGACATCGTCATAATCACGGCCGGCATTCCCAGAAAACCGGGTATGAGCCGTGATGATCTTTTGAAAACCAATTCTGACATCATAAAAGACGTGGTCGGCAATATAGCCGAAAAATCGCCGAATTCCATTCTCATTATTGTAAGCAATCCTCTTGATGCCATGTGCCATGTGGCCTATGATGCCTCGGGGTTTGACAAAAAACGGGTCATGGGCATGGCGGGCGTGCTCGATTCGGCAAGGTTCAGAACATTTATTGCCCGGGAACTTAACGTATCCGTGGAAAACACCCACGCCTTTGTTTTGGGAGGCCATGGAGACACCATGGTCCCGCTTCCCAGATTTTCGACCGTTGCCGGCATCCCGATAACCGAACTGCTTTCAAAGGACCGTATCGATTCCATGGTGGACCGCACCAGAAAAGGGGGAGCCGAAATCGTCTCTTTGTTAAAAACCGGAAGCGCCTTTTATGCACCCGCTTCTGCTGCCGTGGAAATGGCTGAATCCATCCTGATGGACAGGAAAAAGATCCTGCCGTGCGCCGCCTGCCTGGATGGCGAATACGGAATTAACGGCCTGTTTATAGGCGTTCCTGTAAAACTGGGCAGAAACGGTATAGAAGATATCATTGAGATAAAGCTCACGGACGAAGAGTCCGCAGATCTGCAAAAATCGGCCGATGCGGTTCGCTCGCTGGTAGACGCAATGGCCAGACTGGAATAAATTGACATACAGGGAAGGCGGTTAACGCCTTCCCTGTAAAAATCGGGAGCCCTGTGCCGGTAAAGCTTATAACTCCGAGCGGAGGGTTTCGGCCGCCTTTTTCGTCATGCCCGGCAGGGCCGCCAGTTCATCGACCGGGGCATTGCCAATGGCATGCACGCTGCCGTAGTACTTTAGCAGAACCTCTTTGCGCTTCTTTCCGATTCCCGGAATATCGTCTAATGCTGATTTAAGGGAGCGATCGGTGCGGCGTTTCCTGTGAAAGGAGATTGCCCTGCGGTGGGCCTCATCCCGGATACGCTGCAGAAGATGCAGCTCGTCTATATTGTTCTGAAAATTGATTGGATTGGCCCTGCCGGGAAGATAGATCTTGTCTTCTTTCTCGCCTTTGCGCTCGTCTTTCTTGGCAATACCGATTACATTGAAACGCCCGGAGATACCCAGTTCCTTTAATACTGCAAGCGCGATATTGAGCTGCCCCTTGCCGCCGTCTACCATCAGCAGATCCGGTTTTGGCATGGCATCTTCTTTTTCCATGTCTGCAAATCTGCGGGAAAGCACTTCCCTCATGCAACCGTAATCGTCCTGGGCGGAAATTTGCCTTATCCTGTACTGCCTGTAATCGGATTTTTCCGGCGCGCCGTCTTCAAATACCACAAGACCGGCAACCAGGTCGGTGCCGAAAAGCCCGGAATTGTCCACACACTCGATCCTGCGGGGATAGCGCATAAGGGACAGCCTTTTGTGCAGACCTGAAAGCAGAAGGGCTGCTGTATTCTGTTCTTCTGTAATGGCTGCCAGTCGCTGGCCGGCGTTTTCATAAGCCATGCGTACCAAGCGGGCTTTTTCCCCGCGGACGGGAGTGCGCAGAACCACTTTTCTGTTCCGGATTTCAGACAGCCATCTCCCGTATAACTCCTGGTCTGGCAACTTTATGCCGGTCAGCATTTCATCCGGTATCGACTCGTTTTCTCCGTAATACTGCTTGATAAATGCTCCCAGGATTTCCTGATCCGCCGAGATTTCGTCTGAGAAGGAAAAATCGCGCATCCCCTGAAGATAGCCGTTTCTCACCTTGAGCAACATGACCACCGCTTTTGACTGTGCCCGTTTGAATGCTATCACGTCGCGGTCCACAAAGTCGGTGGTAACCGCCACCTGTTTTTCCATGGTCTTTTCCAGGGCATACATCTTGTCTCTCAGCCTGGCGGCTGTTTCAAAATCCCGGGATTCCGCAGCCTCCTGCATCTGGGATTCAATTCTGCGGATAAGATCAGGGGTGCGGCCCTGTAAAAACATCCGTACCTCGTTTACAATTCTGCGGTACTCCTCAGGGTCAACTTCACGGCAACACGGTGCAAGACAGGCTCCGATCTGATAGTTTAAACAGGGACGTTCGCGGGGCTTAACCTGTGAATACCGGCACTTTCGCAGCCTGAACATCCGGTGAATCATCTTAAGAGTCTGCCTGACGGCTCCGGCAGAAGGGTACGGCCCGAAATACAGGGCTCCGTCCTTTTTTGTCCTGCGCACAATCGTAAGATTTGGATACTTCTGGTTGACATCTATGCGCAGGGACGGATAGCGCTTATCATCCTTTAAGATCACATTGTAGCGGGGCCGGTGGCGCTTGATCAGGTTGGATTCCAGGATCAGGGCCTCGGCCTCGGAGGCCGTCACAATGGTTTCAAACTCTGAGATATGTTTTACAAGCACGCCGGTCTTGGCATCCAGCCGGCTCGAGTTTGAAAAATATGACCCCAGACGGTTTTTAAGATCCGCAGCCTTGCCTACGTAAATAACTTTGCCGGCGGAATTTTTCATCAGATAAACGCCGGGGCTGTGCGGCACGCGGGCCAGAGTCTCTGCAAGCCCGGCCCCGTGGCCGTCCGCATTTTGCTCCGGTGTTTGACTATTCGGCTGCGGCTTCAAAATCAAAAACCATCATTTTTTTTAACTCGTGAATGCGGTCGCGGTACTCCGCCGCTTTTTCAAACTCCAGGTTGTCGGCGGCTTTGCGCATTTTATCTTCCATATCCGTAACCTGCCGTTCCAGATCCTTTTCAGAGCCGTAGGCCGCGGCTTTTTCCGAAACCCGATGCGCCGGCGAAGCCTGAGCAGAACCGTAATTTGCCGCAAATGCCGATACCAGAGTTTTTTCGATGGTAGCAGGCACTATACCGTGCTTTTCATTGTATTCTTTCTGGATAGCCCGCCTGCGCTCGGTTTCATCAATGGCCTGGCGCATTGCAGGGGTGACTTTATCTGCGTACATGATAACCCTGCCGTCCACGTTTCGAGACGCCCTTCCGAAAGTCTGAATCAGGGAGCGTGCAGAGCGCAGAAAACCCTCCTTGTCCGCGTCAAATATGGCCATCAGGGAAACCTCGGGAATGTCCAGGCCCTCGCGCAGCAGGTTGATGCCCACCAGCACGTCGAATTCCCCGGCCCGCAGGTCCCTTATAATCTCTATTCGTTCCAGGGTCTTTACATCCGAGTGCAGGTACCTGACCCGTATCCCCAGATCAAAATAGTATTCCGTAAGGTCTTCTGACATGCGCTTGGTAAGCGTTGTAACCAGGACACGCTGATTTGCCTCCACACATTTCCGGATTTCGGCAAACAGGTCATCCACCTGGTTTTGCGCCCCTCTTACTTCGATTTCAGGATCAATTAAGCCCGTGGGCCGCGCGATCTGCTCGACTACCGCATCTCCGGCTTTTTTTAGTTCATAATCGGCAGGAGTGGCAGATACATAAATTGTTTTATTGACGCGGGCGCGGAATTCGTCAAATGTCAGTGGCCGGTTGTCCAGGGCCGATGGCAGGCGGAATCCGTATTCCACAAGTGTTTGTTTTCTGGATCGATCGCCGTTGAACATGCCGCCCAACTGGGGCACGCAGATGTGGCTTTCATCTATAAATATCAAAAAATCCTCAGGAAAATAGTCGAGCAGCGTGGGCGGGGGCTGACCGGGCTCCCGGGCTGTAATGTGTCTGGCATAATTTTCAATGCCGTTGCAATAGCCGAGTTCCTGGATCATCTCCATGTCATAATTGGTACGCTCCTCTATACGCTGGGCCTCGATGAGCTTTCCGGCGTCTCTGAAATATTCTAATCGCTCCTTTAACTCCTGCTGGATGTCTTCAATGATGCGCCGCCTGCTGCGCCGCTGGGTCACGTAATGACTGGCAGGGTATATTGTAACCCCGTTTAACCGCCGTTTTACACGCCCCGTAAGGGGATCTATCTCTGATAAGGCGTCTATCACATCTCCGAAAAACTCCACCCGCACGGCCAGGTCCTCTTCATATGCGGGAAAAATATCAACCCGGTCTCCGCGCACCCGAAAAACACCGCGGGAGAAATCAATATCGTTTCGCTGATACTGCATTTCGACAAGATCGGACAGCAGCTTTCCTCGCGACATTTCCATGTCGGTGTCCAGGTTCACCCTCATGGCAAGGTAGTCCTCGGGTGCACCCAAACCGAAAATGCAGGATACACTTGCCACTACCAGCACGTCCCTTCTTGACAACACGGAGCGGGTGGCTGAATGGCGCATCTTGTCGATCATTTCATTGATCGAGGAGTCCTTTTGTATATAGGTATCAGAGACAGGGATATAGGCCTCGGGCTGGTAATAGTCGTAGTAGCTGACAAAATACTCCACGGCGTTTTCGGGAAAAAACGATTTAAACTCAGTGTAAAGCTGTGCCGCAAGTGTTTTGTTCGGCGCAATCACCAGTGTGGGCTTCTGTACGGACTCTATTACATTTGCCATGGTAAAGGTCTTGCCCGAACCCGTGACCCCGAGCATGACCTGATGAGTCCTTTCTTCTTTGACTCCCCGGCTCAGATACTCTATGGCCCCGGGCTGATCGCCCTTTGGCACCATTTGGGTCTGAAGCCTTAACTTACGCTTTTCCATCTCCGTGCTTCCAGACAGTACCCTCAGGTCTGTCCTCTAAAACAATATTTAATTCCTTCAGCTCGTCGCGGATCGCATCTGCCCTGGCAAAATCCTTTGCCTTGCGGGCTTCGGCGCGTTCATTGATCCTGCTTTCAATCCAGTCTTCATCAATGCCGCCGGATTCAAGCACAGCCTCCTTGTGCTGCTCAAAATACCCGCCGGGATTCTGCGCCATAATTCCAAGAACATCACCTATGCGCATCATATCTCTAATCGTGCAAAGCCCTTCGGTGTCGTCCACCACCGCGGCTGAACCTCTCTCATCGAGTTCGCGGTTTAAAAGTCGCACAGCCTCAAACAAAACCCCGATGCCCCTGGCTGTATTAAAATCATCATCCATGGCATCGCAAAATCGTTCCCACAGCTCTCCGGAGCTGGTTTCAGACAAATTTTTATCAAGCCCCGGTCCGGGAGGCCATTTATCGAATAAATCAGCAATGCGCAAAAGAAGTCCGTAAATCTTTTCAAGTCCGGATGCGGCCTCGTACATGGCCTGTTCAGTGTAATCCAGGGGCGAGCGGTAATGGTTTGACAGCAGAAACAGCCGCATCGCCTCAGGGTGCCAGGCTCTTACTATATCTTTTACCATCAGGAAATTGCCCAGGGACTTGGACATTTTTTCCTGGTTAATGTTGATAAACCCATTGTGGATCCAGTATCTTACAAACGACTTTCCAAAAGCCGCCTCTGATTGGGCGATTTCGTTTTCATGATGCGGAAAGATCAGGTCCTTGCCGCCGCCGTGAATATCAAAAGTCTCGCCCAGATATTGAGCGCTCATTGCCGAGCACTCGATATGCCAGCCGGGCCGCCCCCTGCCCCACGGACTGTCCCAGGCAGGTTCCCCGGGCTTGGAGGCCTTCCATAAAACAAAATCAAAAGGGTTTTCCTTTCGCGGATCCACCTCCACCCTGGCCCCGGCCTCCATATCATCAAGCCGCCTGCCCGAAAGCTTGCCGTACTCCGGCCACCGGTTGACTGAAAAAAACACATCTCCACCCCTGGAGTATGCGTACCCCTTTTTTTCCAGTATTTTTACAATCCTGATAATCTGCGGGATATGAGCGGTTGCAAGCGGCTCCAGGTCAGGGGGGCGCATGTTCAGGGAAACCATGTCTTCATGGAACTCGTTGATATATTTTCGCGCCACCTCATCCGGGCTCATGCCCAGGGAGCGGGCCCTGTTGATGATCTTGTCGTCCACGTCCGTGAAGTTTCGCACATAAAAGACATCATACCCGCGGGCCTTGAAATACCTGTAAATTACGTCAAAAACAACCACCGAGCGGGCATGGCCTATGTGACAGGAATCATACACGGTCGGCCCGCAGACGTACATCCGGATTTTTCCCGGGTTTAGCGGTTCCAGGATCTCTTTTTGACGGCTAAGAGTGTTGTATACTTTTATGGTCATTTAAGCCTTATCCGTTTTTTTCTCATGTTATCCGGGTTACGGGTATTTGAAAAATAAATCAAAAATCGGTTTATTCAAGCAGTACTACGCACATGGCTGCTATGGCGGATGCATCTCCAATGATGCCGAGACCTTCTGTGGTGGTTGCTTTTATGTTGACCCGAGAGCTCTCGGTTCCAAGAGAGTCTGAAATTTTTTCAGTCATCGCCGTCATGTAAGGCGAAAGCCTGGGCTCCTGTGCGAATATGGTTGCATCGATGTTTATCACCGAGCAGAATTTTTCAGAAACCATCCTCCAGGTTTTTTCCAGCAGGGTAATGCCGGATGCGTCTTTCCATGCCGGATCGGTATCCGGAAAATGCCGGCCGATATCGCCCATGGCTGCGGCTCCCAGCAAAGCATCGCAAATTGCGTGGAGCAGCACGTCTGCATCAGAATGTCCCAGCAGGCCTTTTTCACACTCTATTTCTATACCGCCCAGCACCAGGCGGCGACCGGAAACCAGCCGGTGGATGTCATAGCCTATGCCTGAACGCATTCACAAACCATCCTTCCCGCAACTCAAAGAATCGTCATTGGCAGGCGGCCCTCAGACAAGGTAAAACCGCTGGTCATTTGAAGGGGCAATGGGAACCGTTAGATTTTTCTTCAAATGTGCAATATATTCGAGAATCACAGCTATTCCGTGTTCACAGGCGGACTCTCCGTGGCAGGCGCACCTGCATAACAGCTCTCCATCTTCAAACACCACATATGCGGCAAACCTCTCCTCGGCCCTGACCCAGGCCAAAAGTCCACCGTTCGGTGTTTTGGCCAACTCGTCTACGGCACCCCGCCTCTGCAGACGCTGTCCGGGTGACACCGTGTCACGGCCGACCCAGACCGTCAGATCTCCCCAGGTCAATTCGCGAAATGGATCGTTTTCTGGTTTTTTGTCTTCCATATACAGCCTGCAAGCTTATAGAACTTGGAAAATCAGGATCAAGTTAATCCGCCGGCTCTGCCATTCCGTTTATCAGGGATGCCGTATTTTTGCCAAGCACGGAATGGTTGTATCCGCCCTCAAGGATTGCGAAGCAACCCCCTCCGGCCCTTACTGCAGCTTTTTTGGCCATGAGGCCGATATGATAGTAATCCATAGTGGCCATCAACCCGCCCCAGTCCTGCATATGATTGTCAAATCCGGCTGAAATACCTATAATATCAACAGCTTGTCCGGAAAGAATCTTTTCGACTTCTTCCATATATTCTTCCCGGGAGTTTTCCACGGGATTGTAAATCCTCACCCAGTCCGAGTTACCCAGGATATTGACCGTGCCGTCTCCGAAATGCAGATCAATATCCAGGATCAGCGCGTTTTCAATAAGTTTTTCCTGCTTTAAAGTCAGCAGTGCGATTGCCATATTGTTAAAAAAACAAAACCCCCATGCGCTGTCTTCCGAGGCATGGTGGCCGGGCGGCCGGATCAGTCCGAAAGCGGGCTCTTTAAGAGCGATGCGGGCTGTCTGTATCGCGCCGCCGGCCGCCAGGGCGGCAAAATCGTATAATCCCTGAGCCCTGATTCCGCGGACGTGGGCATCAGTGTGAGCCTGCAGAATCTGCTCTTCTGTTGCAGGCTCCGGTTCTACCATCTCGGCATGCGAGGGCAAACCGTCCACAATCGCTTCCATCCTGCCGGGCGCAGAGGCGGGATCCGAACTGTATACCCTGTAAAAAAATTCATCGAAAATTACCTTCATAACGCCCTCTCTTTTCGTGAAAAAAACCAACTTTAATTATTTTTCCGTAAAACGTTATTTTTGGCAAGACAAAACATGACAGTTTCGTAAAAAGTCAATTTTTAGATGGCAAAGTAAAAAGTTCAAGATCAAGGCGCGCAAATATCGAGGAATGCAGCGTACTTAATCGTACGTGAAATTCCGCAGATATGCAGCGCAACGCAGATATTGGACTT
>JAIPDT010000011.1 GCA_021737545.1 Desulfobacteraceae bacterium | reverse complement strand
ACCCCTGCCGGGCGGCCGCGTCATTGGGGTGTTCTGCCAGGGGCTGCCACAGCTTTTCCCCCTGCTTGCCGAATTGCGCGGCAAAGGCGGAAAGCCAGTTGCGGGCCGTCTCAGCCGAGGTCTGCTGCACGCCTGCCAGGGCGTCTCTTACCACCGCCTGAAGGGAATCTTTTCCTTCACCGTCAATAAAGGCGCTGATAAAATGCTGTTTGAGCCGGATGATCCGGTATATCCCGAAATCCAGATCATGGTCGTCAAACTGGAACATCTCCTTTAAAAACGCCTGGAGCTGGGAAAAAGCCGTCTGTGAAGTCATAAGTCATCCCGGGATTTGCTGCTGTTTCAGACTTACGGAAAGCCGTTGTTCAATCTCTTTTTTATGCTGCCTGAGAAAAAACAGGATTTCTTATTTTCCGCCCATTTTCGGACTCCGTGTATGGATACCGCTGTATTTACCACATCCCTGATTTTCTTTAAACCACAAAAGGGCCTAAGATTTATCAGGGAATAGAAAGGACCTTACTTCCTGATATTGTCTTCGGAGCCATGCGGCATAATGCCGTAGCTGAACACCCCGCAAGGAAGCGTGGGTGACCCAGAAGGCCACGGCATCTTTTCCCATGCCAAGGTGTAACGCATAATAGGCCATCCCGATCATCTGACTCTGAAACTCCGGTTTTTCAAGTCTTTTTAGAAGCAAACTTTCGGCTCCTTTATAAGCCTTTAACGCCCGATGAACGAAGTCCTGATGAAACTGATTGTCCAGACCGCGCCTATAGGCCACAAATTCGTCGCAAATCATAAGATGGGCTTCAATCTCTGCCCGATCATACGATTTATCCCGCCACAGCCGGGCCATTTCTTCGAGATTGTCAAACATTTTCCGAAAATTGGCCTGTGAAAATCCGCCCTGAAGGCCCATTTCCAGCTTCAGCATGGTATGTCGATACTGTATCCATTGTTCCCGAACTGCGGGCAGGACCGGAGGTATCTCCTGCAGTTCATTATCTACGACACTTTGGAACCTGAGCAGCCGTCTCACAACGACATCATAAAATTCTTTTAGTAAATTCAGGTCCGTAATGCTTCTGCCTGCTTGGGAATCTTCAAGTTCAAAGGCCAGGTCATAAACAATTTCCAACAGGACGGCTATCTGCTCCTTATCGCCCAGTTGTTCCGCATCCTGTACTAGCGCTTTAACAACTTCCATATAATCTGAAACAGGCTCTTGGTCATTTCTCCTCATTCGAAGCTGACTTACACGTAAAGATATCCGCTGACTTTCAGTCAATGCTTTTGCCAATAATGCATCAATATGGCCGTGTGCCTGTCTGATCATCTCCTGGTCGTTTAATTCCCGTGCCAGTAACAGATAATCATTGGTGTAATTCAGGTATTGCAGAATATTGTCACGATCAGTCGCCTCATAATAATCGTGAAGTACCTGTATTGCCTCTGATCTGCGACCCTCACGGGCCAGATTGATACAAAGGTTGTGATAGGCAAGGGGGAAACACAGCGCAATGGGGTTGTCTTTTAAAAGCACAGCAGCCTTGGACAGATAAGAAATCTGTTCATGGAAATTGCCAGACAGTCCTTCAAGACGCCCCAGGTTATTGTAGAGTAAAATCTGATTGCGTACGTCTTGAAGATCAATCATGGCCGTCTCCAGCTCTGACTTGGCACCGGGGAAATCCTCCTGAAACTCCCGCCAATAGCTTTTTAAAAGGGCTGTTCCGGCTAAATCGTCATGATTCGTTAAATTTTCAACATTTTCCCCGAAAAGGGACATAAAATCACGGCAATTGCCAACATAGAAATATAAAAAGCTTTTTTGCTGCCTGTGTTTTACCGTTTCCCGCGGAAGAAGATAATACCTGCTGATATCATTTAGTGATAAATACGCGCCAACCCAGTCATTTTCATGAAAACAGCATTTAGACAGCAGGAGACCGCGCTCCACCTCAAATGGTATTCCATTTATTAATGCTCTTTTTTTTAAAAACTTTCTTGCTTTTTCAACCTCCAGACGTTCCAGACACTCTTTTGCCCGCTTGATTTTGCGCTTTTCGTGCGGCAATAACCGGGTCGCCCTTAAAAGCGCCCCGCCTGAAATAATCAACAATGCGAATCCGGCCCATCCCGCTCCGGAAAAAGGTGCAGCCTGCAATAACGCCCCTGCCGCGAAAATAATTACCTGGCTTCGAAAACGACGACTTGCAAACCACCGGGGCTGTTCATTAAGCAGCTTTATCCAATCCAGCATTTAAAAACTCCACGGGGGTCAAGAATCAAAATTCTTATGTCAACCGGAATGCAATGCATAATACCATAATACGCTCTGTTTGATTTCATATTCTATCGTCTTATAGCCGTTTCCGGGTTTTTTACCATATATGTGATAGCTGGACCGGGAAGAATTTCCCAGAACCCTGAAAGAATTCTGGATACGCAGATTTTTCTCGACGACCAGGCCGTCGTGCATATCCTCGGAATACAGGATTTCACAGTTTCCGATCAGCGCGGCAGGAAAAATCAGACGAAAATATGTGCGCAGACGGAATCCTTCGTACGGGCGCTATTTACCCAGTTCAGCCGGATCGAAACCAGGGGCAAAAGGGTCTGTCACTTTCACGCCTGCATAATACTGCCCCGTATTCAGATCTTCAGATAGGATATAATCACACTCGGCGATTTCGGCCGCAGCGACGATACTGGCGTCCCAGAAGGAAATCCGGTATGAATTGCGGATTTCAACCCCTCGGCGTACCATGGCAGGCGATGGCGTAATGATTTTGAATACATCGAGAAGTTTGAGCTGCCTGAGCACAACAGAGGCATCCTGCATCAGTTTTGTCAGTGCGATATTGGCATACTCCTGGAACACCTGAATGGAGAGCACACCGTTTTTAGCCCTCATACACCTCTGAATCACTTCTATCGCCCTGGCCTGCTTTTCGCCTGCATTCCGGTCATTGGCATAGATTACAACATTGGAATCAATAAAATACCGTTTCATTACGCGATCGTCTTTCGTTTATGCGCCGCTTCACGGTCAAAAACAAAGCCATCCGGGCTGGCTCCCCCCTCTTGTCTTGCCAGCATGGCAAATTCCTCCGCGATTTCATCAGCAGCCGATATGCTGGCGAGCTGTTCCATATACTCCCGGATCATACGGTTCAGACTGGTTCCCTGCCGGGCTGCATATTCCCGTGCTTTTTTTACAAGCTCTTCGTCTGCGGAAAGCGTGATATTCATTATATCTCCTTTACACACATTTTCCTTATGTGTATACAAATAAAATTCTTGGCTGCCAAAGTCAAGACGAAAATCTCTATGCATAGACCACCTCGCTGCCCCCGTGGTCCGCTCCCTGGACGACGGAGGCGAAAAGACCGATCCGCATTACGGAAAGCCGTTGTTCAATCTCTTTTTTATGCTGCCTGGGAAAAAACAGGGTCTCTTCTTTTCCGCCCATTTTCGGCCTCCGTGTCAGGAGGCTGATATATTTACCACATCTCTTATTTTCTTTAAACAAGATCAGGGAGATCGTAAAGTTACAAACTCCGGAAAAGAAAAGAGCGATAACTTCCTTGACATTGATCGAGTCTCTCATATAAATAGGTTTCTTCTGATCATAACAATGAAACCATTCATAGAAGGTGGAGGCGAGCAGGCGTAAAGTGAATGGAACTTGTGACAAAATAATAACCCGCCGGATTAAAAAAATCCCCCGGAAAAAACTGAATGATGAGGTGTCAAAATGGAACAGATAGACCTGCTGATGCTATGTATCTCGTCCTTTGCGGCGGTATTCTGCGTGCTGATCTTTCTGGCCGTAGTCATGCGGCTCCTGATACTCTGTTTTCCTTACAGGGAAGAAGAGACGGACCCGGCACTCTTTGCGGCCATTCACTCAGCCTATGCAACCATCTATCCGGGCGCCAAAATAACCAAGATTGAGGAAGTCGAGAGGAGGTAGGAAGCAAAATGCTCTATACAAAAACCCAGAAAAAAATCAAAGTTCAGTTCATGCCCTTCAGAGATGGGCTTCAAAGTGCATTTGGAGGCAAAGTCCGGCTCAACGATTACCTCCCGGCAATGAAGACCGCGGCAAATGACCTGGGGATCCGCCATCTCGAATTCGGCGGCGGCGCCCGATATCAGGCTCCGTTCTTTTACCTGAATGAAAATCCTTTTGAAACCATGCAGGCTATGCGCGATGCCGTGGGCCCGGAAACCGATCTTCAGATACTGACACGCTCCATATCGGGTGTTACGCTTACCACCCAGACACTTGAAACACTGAACATGCAAGCCCGCCTGATGGCTAAATACGGCACCACTTACGACCGAAACTTTGATTACATGAACGACGTAGACAACCTGATAAAGACCGGCCGTCCAATAGTGAATGCCGGTATGCACCACCAGGTATGCGTGGCCATGATGGGTCTGCCCTTCCACGACGACAAGGTACACACTCCCGAGTTTTATGCAGATATCGCCAGGAAGATGCTCGAATCCGATGTAAGGGTCGACAGTATCTGCATGAAAGACGCCAGCGGAACGACCGATCCCAAGACCTGCTACGAGACCGCAAGGCTCATTAGAAAATTAATGCCTCCTGAAATGGAGCTTTGGCTTCACACCCACGATACCGCCAGCATGGCCGTAAGCCAGTATATGGCCGGCATAGAGGGCGGTGTTGACTGCATTGACCTGTCTGTAGCCCCTCTGGCCAGCGGCACCTGCCAGCCCGATGTCCGCTCCATGGCCCATGCTTTGAAAAATACCGGATACAGCCTGGATATTGATGTGGACAACATGCATACCCTCCAAGAAATGCTAAATAACCTCTTGAGCGATTATGAATTCAGCCCGGTAACCACCACCGCGGATCCAAGGGTGGTGGGATTCCCCATGCCGGGCGGCGCAATCGGTCCCAACGTGCATATGATGGTAAAAGCCGGGCTTATGGATCGTTACAGCGACGTATTGGCCGAATTTCCGGTGGTGGTAAAAGCTGGGGGTGCATGGACCAGTGTAACTCCGGGGAGTCAGCAATACTGGGTGCAGGCATTTAACAATATATTATACGGCAGATGGGAAAAAATTGAAGCCGGATATGGCCGCGCTGTTCTTGGCTACTACGGGAAGCCTCCGCTCCCGCCGGACCCGGAGGTAGTGAAAAAAGCAAGCGAACAACTGGATCTCCCGCCTTTCGAGGGTGACGATCCTTTCGCCGCCGTGCCGGATCTGATCCCGGAGGCCAAAAAAGCCCTGGAAGAAAACAATCTGCCCCAAACCGAAGAAAATATCTTTTTGGTTGTAAGCTCAATGCTTCCGGGAAAGAAAATGGCTTTAAATGAAGGCCTTCGACTGCTCACAGGCAAGGGAAAGATTGACATCCCGCTCAAGAAAAAAGAAGCCTCCGGGGAAGAAAAGGCAGAAGAAAAGCCCGCCTCCTCTGCCGCTCCTTCTGCGGCAGCACCTCAATGCCTTTCAGGGCCGATTAAAACAAAATGCAAAGTTGCAGAAGGGGGCAAAACCCGCACCTTCGAGGTTACAGTGGAGCCGATCTCCGGCCAGGCAACTGCCGAGGCAAACGTCGAGCAGCCGGCTTCCCAACCCGGGACGTCAGGCGAGGAAGTCCCTGTCTACTGCAACTTTACGGGTTCAGTCGACCTGACAGACATTCTTGTAAAACAGGGAGATACGGTTGAAGAGGGCCAGACAGTGGCCCAGGTTGAAGCCATGAAGGCCACCCACGACATAATTTCTCCGGTCTCGGGTGTTGTCTCGGCAGTAAACGCAAATATCGGAGACGAGGTCAATTCTTCAAAACCCATTATAACCATCACAAAAAAGGGGTGATCAAATGGAAACATTCGGTCATCTCATATCCAACTCCGGTTTTGCCAACCTGACGATCGGAAATCTCGGAATGTTCCTCATAGCCGGGATTCTCATATTTCTGGCCATCAGAAAGGGCTATGAACCTCTTTTGCTTATCCCGATCGGATTCGGAACCATACTGGCGAATCTCCCCTTCGGCGAGATGGGATCATATGCGGATGGTGTGATGAATGTCATCTACAGGTCCGGGATTAAGACCGAATTGCTGCCTCCTATTATTTTTATGGGAGTGGGGGTGCTAACCGACTTCAGACCCTTATTGAGCCGGCCCCTGACATTTATGCTGGGCGCCGCGGCCCAGCTTGGCATTTTTACAGCCGCCCTGGGATCGGCTTTTATCTTCGGCTTCAGCATTAACGAAGCGGCTGCAATCGGCATTGTAGGAGGCGCTGACGGCCCTACCTCCATTTTTCTTGCCAGCAAACTGGCCCCTCATTTGCTGGGGCCCATTGCAGTGGCCGCCTACAGCTATATGTCCCTGGTTCCCATAATCCAGCCGCCCATTCTACGGATACTTACCACCAAAAAGGAGCAGGCTATTGATATGCCCCAGGCCCGTCCCGTAAGCCAGCGGGCGGTAATTTTGTTTCCTATTATCACAGGATCTCTGGCATCTCTGGCCATTCCGTCGAGCGCACCCTTGATGGGCATGCTAATGTTTGGAAATCTTATCAGAGAATCCGGGGTAACCGAGCGTCTCAGGAAAACGGCGGGGGGCGCACTGGTCGATATAGTAACGATTTTCCTTGGGCTGGCGGTCGGCGGAACCATGGATGCAGCACATTTTCTTACTACTGACACGATCAGCATTCTTGTCATGGGCGGAGTGGCCTTTTCGATCAGTACGGCAGGAGGGATACTTTTTGCCAAGATAATCAACCTGTTTTTGTCCGAAAAACGCAGGATCAATCCATGCATCGGCGCTGCAGGTGTTTCTGCCGTACCCATGGCCGCAAGGGTTGTGCAGGATTACGTATCCAAACGAACCAAGGGGAAGGTAAATCCGCTAATGCCCGCTATGGGGCCCAATGTGGCCGGAGTGATCGGTTCGGCGGTGGCAGCCGGGGTTTTCCTGGCGATACTTGGCTAAGCAACTAAAGAACATATTCCAGGGAAGTCAATTTCGGGATGGCAAAGTAAAAAGTTCAAAATCAAGGCGCGCAAATACCGAGGAATGCAGCGTACTTAATTGTACGTGAAATTCCGAAGGTATGCAGCGCAACGCAGATATTGGACTTTTTACTTTGCCATCAATCTTAAAAACTGTATCGCACCGCTGCATACACATTGCTGCTTTCTTCGAATCTGCCGAAAAAATCGGTGCGGTTGCCTGTGAATATGTTTGCCCCGGCCCGGAACTTCCACTCGTCTGTAAATTCATAATCAACTCCGGGCCGGAGATAAAAATCATTTTCATCCAGCGAATAAAAGGTAAACAGGCTGAGCACCAGTTGATCCTGGGCCATTAAGGTCTGAGTCAGATCCAGGGTCAGCCACTGCCTTGCCCTGTCTCTGGCTGGAAACCCGGCAGGGAGGTTGTCTTTGTAGGCATCGTGATCTATCATGTATTCCACGTAATACTGCACCCCCATAGTAAAATTCGTTACAAGCTCCTGTTCATACCCTGCCAGAAACCGCCACTGGCTGTTTTCCACAAACGGATCGTCGCCTTCCCTGTCATCCCTGCTGTCATACCAGGCAAACTCTGCATTGGCGATGCCTTCCCCCAGGGTTCCCCGGATGCTTGCTCCCAATACAGACAGTTCCGGGAAAATGCGCTCTCCGGTGACAGAATCGCTCCCGGCCGGACTTTTCCAGAAGCCCTGGTAACCATATGCGGCCAGTTCATAGCCTTCCATATTGCGATAGACGCGCATCGCGATTTCATCATCTCCGAACCAGTCATCCGGCAGCCTTACATCCATGGGGTTATCCTCGCCGCGCATGGTTTGGGAGGCGGGATCATAAAAAGACAGGCGGGAGCCGTCAACAAAGCGATCAGAATCAAAACGCGGGGTATAAATGATTTCCAGGTTTACGATATCCGTATAAAAAGACGCCCTTATTGCATCAGAAGGCGCCTTTAAATACTCAAGATCCCGACCCAGGAAAAACGACTGATAATCCTTTGGAAACATGTCGTTTAAAAAAACAAGGTTACCGGTACCCCATGTCAGGATCTGGCGTCCCGCCCTGATGTCGACAAAATCAAGCGGGGTAAAAGATACACTGAACTCGCGCAGATCGAAAAGCCCTGTCCCCTCTTCTATGTCGGCGTCATCATGGTCGCTTACAGTGGCATCGAAAATCAAATCACCGGTGGCTTTAAAACGCCCCCTCGGCAGATATTCAGCGATTCTTTTGTCCCAGGAAAGCTGAAGCCTGGCCTCAGCCAAAGATGCATCGTCATGAACAGGGTCATCATGTATGCGCATCCCTCCGCGGATCTCTGCATATCCTTTGACGCTTTTCGGCATACGCCATTTCATGGGCTCCCGAACCCCCGCCAGGCTATCGTCATCTCCCGGCTCCGGGACGCCCTGATCCTCTCCAAGGCCTGAAGGCAGGCCGGGCCCGGAAGACTCCTGCTTTTCACCTCCGCTGTCTATCCCCGAAGGCAGGGCCGGCCCAGTCTCCTGGTCCTGCTGCTTTTTCTCCCCGAGTCCATCGGGCAGGGCCGGACCTTGTGCCGCGGCCATTGACGAGGCAAAAAGGATTATAAAAAATATCGCGGCTGCCGCTGCTCGGTGCTGCTGCTTCCTTAGTGTCTTGAACACGGCTTTTCCCCCGCTTTTTTACTCGATATAATTCATGGGCGGATTCCGCAGGTATCTTTCCGTAAAAATGTCTTCCGGAATCCCTACATCATATTCAACATCACTGTATTCTATTATGGTATGCCCCCCGCTTCTCAAATCCTCCATCCTGGATCTCATCACCGTAAGATAATCCTGGAGCCTGGAAACATTTTCCACTGTATAGCGCCTGTAAGCCTCGCCCTGATCGTCATAGTACTCGGTCTGGACCGGCAGGTAAGTATCCCGGTGAATCCACATCCTGTAGCGGGAAAATTCCACCTGCCCGGGTTTCTTCGGGGTGTTGTTGAGAATGAAATAGTTCTCCGTGACGTCTGCAAGCTCGTGCTCATCAAGCTCCGGATTTCTGCCTGATACGTCTTCATAGAAAAAATGCGACCCAACAAAGCTTGAACGCTTGTCAGAGGCGGCAATGCGCTTTACCAGATCCAGGGCCGGCAAATAAAGCCACCGATCGTCGTCCGTATCCTCGTCCACGTGCTTCCAGACCATGAATACGGTATTGCGTACGTCAGCCGGGCCCTTGAAATAAACGTAGAACTTCTGATCTCCGGTATACCGGTCCGCGCCGGCCTCTTCGGCCCTTTGCTCCGGCGGAGCTTTATCCCTTCGCAGGATGGTAAACCGCCTGCTGCGTTCCCTGCCCTGGGAGTCAACGATACGCATCTGCACATCCGCACGGCCGTCTTTTCCCTGATAGTAGGCCACGCGATTTGCCCGTTCCACAATTTCTTCCACGGAAGGAATGTCTTCGCCCCCGTCCTGCGCCAGGGCAGCAGGTTGAAACACAAACGCAAAAGCCAGAACCGAAGCCAGTATTCCGACTCTCAAAAGATATCGTTTCATAATCGATTACTCCTTTTATGATTGATCAATCTCGCAAAAACTCTCGGTTACGGCCTTTTCACCGCGCGAATGCCACGCGCACAGGCCGGCCAGAACAGCCATAACCGGCAGGGCGATCCACGAAAAAGTGGTCCATTCCATCCGGATATACTGCTGCACGTTTATATAAACCAGCACGGCGCCTGTTATGATTACTATTATGCAGGTACCCCTGTTGCACATTGTGCATTCCCGTAGCGTTCTTGGAAAAAGCTTGCCCTCGCCGACGGTCAAGGCGGCCGGCAGGATGAGCAAGCTGCTTACCCCTGCCAGAAAAAGTATAGCCGCAATAAAGATTCCAACTGTCTGGTACGGCACCAGCGGTGCAAACAGAAGCGGCAGAAAACCGACACCAACAACTATTGCGTTTCTGGTAATCGCCCTGGCCGGCTCCCCGAACACCGGACCGGCGGTTTTTTTCCACGACCCGAAATCCGGGTACATCATACGACTGCGGGTCAGAAAATGTATGGCATAATCAACCGCAAGCCCCAGGCTTAGCGCGGAAAGCACTGCCACGGGCATATCATAGTCCTTGCCTATAAATCCTATAAGACCGTATATACCGGCAATTGTCACGGTTAAAGGCGCCATGCACAAAATACCCCACAGGGCGGACCGGTACAGCAGGGTCATCATCAAAAAGACGGCGAGAAAGCTTCCCAGAAGCGCCCTTAGCATTCCTGTTACCATCTTTTCCTGCCATGTCACGTTTATATGGGTCAGGCCGAACCAGTCATGTTTGAGCTGGTATTTAGGGGCCAGATCGTTCATTTGCGCCTTTAAGGGCGAAACCGCTTCTGCAGGCGAGTCAGCGATCATCTCCCTGAGATTTCCCGCATCGCCCCCTGATTTTTCAATGTATCGTGTAACCGAGTTGAGCACGGGCGTGAATCGTTCCGGATTCCGGCTGACCATGGTTTCTGCCTGTTTTTCACCAGCGGCCCAGAACTTCAGCCAGTCGTTTACTCGCTCTACAACCGCGCTCATATCCCGGTTGTCTCCGCTGGTAAGCTGCAGCCACACTACTGCGGTGCGATGATCCGGGGAGATAAAATGCCACAAATCCTGAGGCCTGTGGCTGTTCTGAAACTGGAGAAGGGTCTGTGCCACGGCTCCGCGGGTATCAGGCACCCGCATGGCCTCTTCACGGGTAATTGCTCGGCCGTCTCTTTCCACTCCCACCAGCAACTCGCGATGAACCGTTTCAACTATATCTGTCACCGAATTTGACTTGCCCACCAGGTCTCCGAGTTCCCGGCGCATGTAATCCTGCAGGGCCCCGATCCAGCGAATAGTTGCAGGATCCTTGAAAATCGGCTCGGCTTCTTCCGTATCCTCCGCCCGGGCGGCCCGAGACGATTCTGTTTTATCCGCAGGGGCCGCGGATTTCTCGCCCATGCCTGCCGGAAGCGAAGGGCTGCTTGCTCCGCTCTGACCTGAATCATTCTCCATGCCGGAGGGCAGTGCCGGCCCGTTTCGGCTGTTTTCAGGGCTTTTTCCCATGCCTCCGGGAAGAGCGGGTCCGGCGCCGCCCTGGTCTGCGCCCTGTCCTGCTTGATCCTGCATGGCCCGGACCTGCTCCGCGGTCTCACCTGCCGGAATGTCGGGAGCGTCATGAGGCCGGAATGCCAGATACGCCATGTAGGTTCCGCCGAAATGATCGTTTAACACCCTGTCAGCTATCCTGATGGGGTGATTTGGTTCAAACCAGTTGGTGGGGTTGTCGTTTACCCTGATCTTGCTAATACCCCAGCCCGCTATCACCAGTGCGATTATGGCTGCTGCAATAATCGGCTTTGCCCAGCGTACCGTCCCTTTACCGGTGGAAAGAAGCACCCGTCCCAGAAGTGTGGAATGCCCGCTTTCATGATCAGCGGACACATGACGGGCACCGAAATCTTTTAGCACTTTATCCGGCAGCACTGCGATATAGGCGGGTACCAGCAGAATCGTGCAGATCCAGGCAACTATGACGCCGAAGGCCACAAACAGTCCGAACACCTGTACCGGCGGAATGGGCGCCAGAGCCAGGGATGCAAATCCGACCGATGTGGTAAGAGTGGTATAAAACATGGGCGTAAAAAGGGCGTTCATCACGTCCTTGACGGTTTTTCTCCGGTCTCCGCTTTGCCGGTAGCGGTCAAAAAACTCAGAGGTCACGTGCACGTCATCTAACACCGCAATAGGAACAATAAAAATCGGTATCATTGAACTCATTATGTGCACGGTGTTTCCGGTGACCACCAGCAAAGACATGGTCGCGGCGCTCGAAATCAAGGCCAGAAACATTGCCGGCAGAACAATTGCGATTGAGCGGAAGAAAAACCACATGAGCAAAAATATGATCAGCATGGCCAGTGGCGCGGAAATGGCCATCTGCTTAAACATCTGGACACCGAAAGTGTCTTCAGCCACAGGAAGGCCGGTGATATAATACTCTTCGTCCCCCTGCAGCGAGGCACGTATGCTCTTGCTTATATTGCCGGCAAAGGCAGCCTCTGCCCACAGACGTTTTAAACGCTGCTGCTCAACGGGTGAAAGGGCCTTCCCCCGGTCAACCAGGTCCCTTCCTTCTTCTCCCAGGCGCTGCTTGATCTCCGGATCAGGATTAAGCCAGTTTCCGGAGAGCTCTTTGTTAATCCAATTGTTTATATCTGATACAAAGGCATTCAGTGCACTGTTTCGCTCCTTTAACAGTAATCTTGCCTGCTGCCTGAGATCAGCCGAAGCCCCGTTGCTTTTTGCAACTGATTCGTATTCCGAAAGAACCGAGTCCCACTTATTCGACTTTTTGTGGGTTTCGATCAACTGCTGTCTGGTTTTGGAAGAAAGCTCCTGCCACAGCATTTCCACCAGGGGATCACCATGCCCGTCTGCGGCATCAACCAGGCGTTTTAAAGTTTCATTGAAGTTTCCCACCTCAGAGGAAAACAGACGGGAGGGATTTTTTATTTTTTCCTTGATTGCAGTGGATATGCGGTGGCTTACGTCCTTGTCAGTAATAGGCAGATACAGGGCAACAGCTCTGCCGTCCTCAGAAACCAGAGTGCCTTTTAAAAACGGAATCGCCAGAGCTTTGCGCCTGACCTCAAGCGCCTCCTGCTGTGTCCGGGGAGGGCGCTGCATGAGCCATTCAAAACGCACCGCACCCGCACCGTCTGACTCCACGTTATCAACCATGGAGGGTGCGATCATGTCTGCTTCCACCACCCCCTGCCTGCGGGCCGGATCATCCGGGTCCCGCCATCGCAGGCCCCTGGCGAATTCTGTCAAAGCATATACTTTTTCAAGAGATTCGGGGTTAAAAACACCGTGTTCTTCATTTTTCTCGTTTACAACTCCGAGCACGATCATGTCGTTTAATGACATGACCTCTTTCATCCTGTCATGGAAAACCCGGACCTTCTCGTCTTCGGGCAGCATGTTTTCCGGGTCCGTGTCAATGGTCAGGGAGTTGAGAGGGGCGAACCTGTGAGGCCAGAGGCTGGGAAGCCCTGCAAGCACGGCCAGAATAATTGTGACCCCGACTATTGCCGCTGCAATAAGCCTGGGATGGTCAAAGGCAAATGCGCCGACTCTTGATCCGGTTTCCATGTCTACCCTCTCAAATTTACAGTTAAGCAGCTTTGATGCTTCCGTAAAAAGCAATCTATACCGTCGCGACGGTATTTTTGCGTAAAATTAACTCCTGCGGTCGTGGTCAATTTTTTTGCTCCTGACCGTTTTCGGAAAAGACTCATCAGCTTTATATTTATAAATAATTATTCCCGGAGCCTGTCCTGTCAAAAAACGGGATTAAAACCGCATGCCGCATTCCTTCATGCCCGCGATTCCCGTTCCCACGCTCACGGCATCAGTTATGCCGTGGGCGGCCAGGTTTACTTGTGCTTCATAGGAGCGGACCCCGGTGTTGCAGACCAGCACCAGGGTTTTGTCGCGCGGCACCTCGTTTATCCTGGCATGGAGCTGCTCATGGGGAATGCTTTTCCAGATGTCAGGATATTTTTCCTCAAACGATTTTGCATCCGCTTCAGCCCGGCAGTCCAGGAAAAAATATTTACCGCAGTCCCGATTGTTCCAGCACTGGACGAAATCCTCCATATGAGCCGGGGCGTAATAGCCGTCCAGATGATTTTCCGCGGCATTCGCAACAGCATTTACAATATCCATGGCAGACGCAAAAGGCGGGGAATAGGCAAGCTCCAGGTTGCTGATATCGGCCACCGAGGGATGATACTGAAGCAGAGGAGCAATTGCATTGACGCGGGCATACATGCCGCTTGCCTCTCCGCCGAATCCCTGGATACCAAGCACCCGGCGGGTTTTAGTGTCCACCACCAGCTCAAGAAATATAATTTCCTTTTCCGGATAAAAATGTGCCCTGTCAAACTGGCCAACCTGGATGCCCACTGCGTCATATCCCTCTCGGGCTGCGGTCTCCGGTGTCAGGCCCGCCCCTGCAAGGGCCCCGTCAAACAGCTTGACGGCAAAACTGCCCACCGCGCCCTTAAAACGCGCGTCTCCGCCCGCCATGTTGGTTCCGACAACCCTTCCCTGGCGGTTTGCAATTGAACCCAGGGGATAGTAGCAGGGCTTGCCTGTCACCAGGTTTGCCACCTGGACACAGTCGCCGCCTGCATATATATCCGGATCAGAAGTCTGCATCCGGTCGTTTACCACTATAAATCCGCCGGGCGCCGCTTCCAGACCGGCATCACGTGCAAGGTCGCTGTTTGGCTCTATGCCAACAGCTGAAATCACAAGCTGGGCCTCAAGTGTGCGTTTCTCTGTTTTGACAGCACTGACCCGTCCGTCTTGTCCCTGGATCTCCTCCACTGACTCGCCCAGATAGAAGGTCACACCGTTTTGCTCCATTTTGTGCTGCCCCATCTGAGAGAGATTTTTGCTCACAAACCCCGGCATAATCTGGTCGCAATATTCAACCACCGAGGTTTCGATCTCCCACATGTCAGAAAGGGCTTCCGCCATTTCAAGACCGATGAATCCGGCGCCGATAACAACAGCATTTTCGATCCGCCCGGTCGTGATTTGCTCCTTGATTGCCATGGCCTGCTCAAGGTTTGCCACGCTGAAGACGTTTTCAAGTTCCATGCCCGGAATATTTAATTTTTTGGCTCTGGATCCGGTGGCGAGCATGAGCCTGTCATAGGAAAGATCCGCCTGCGTGCCGTCCGGCTTTTCTATGCGCACGGTCTTTTTTTCCCGGTCTATAGCAAACGCCCGTGTGCCGGTCATGGCTTCCACTCCCTTGTCATGTCTGAAAAACTTCTCGTCACGCACCATATGAAAACTGGTGGACCGAAGCTCTTTCTCATCGCTTACATCGCCTGAAACATAATATGGTATGCCGCAGCCGCCGTAGGATATGTATTTATCCTGATCAATAAGTATAACTTCCGCGTTCTGGCACAGGCGCTTATACCTGCATGCAGCCTTGGAACCTGCTGCAACCGCACCGATTATAACCGCTCGCTGACTCATAATACCCCCTTGTTCTGCTTGACCGTAAATTTATTTAAAATCCGAATTGAGCATAAGTTTGAAAAACCACACTATAGAAAACTTGTAGAATCTGATGCAAGGGGATTTTCTGCGGATTTTCCTGCAAGGAAAGATTATTCGTATCTGACCCAGGAAAAAATTAATTCGCGCTGTTCTCTGCTTTGGGGAGATTCCATTAAGGCTGTATCAGTATGCATGCGCATCTTCTGTATTGTCTCTAGCAGAGTATAGTCCGCAGCATGGCCGTGTCTGACCAACCAGGCGCCCACCACGGCTCCGGTCCTGCCTATACCCGCCCAGCAGTGGGCATAGACAGGACGCCCGGAAACTATGGAGTCATCGATCATGTCAAGGATCCGGGCCATGGTCTTTCTTTGCGGAGCGTCAAAATCACGCACGGGCATGAAAGTATACTCAGCCTTAATGCCCATGCTTTCAGCAATCTCTTCGACCATTTCTGCATAGCCGGGGTGCAGGGGCCCCACTCGGCAGATTTCGTCGGGTTCGGTAAGGTCTATGATCTGCCTGATGCCGTGGGAAAATATAGATTTCAGGCGTTTGCGGGACTGTTCCTGACTGAAAGAAAGCGGATATTCGCCCGCCATAAAACGGTCCCGGCTGACCCAGTAGGCGTTTTTAAAAGGGATGCTCCGGTCCGCCGAATCGCATATCATACCACCCATTTAGGCCTCGAAAAACTTGCTTATCAGCAGAGAGAGAAGTTTATATCATCTTTTCCGGCGGACGCCGCTCCGGGACCGCAACATGCGGAATACTGCCCTCGTTCCATTGTTTGGAGACATAGAGCTGACAGAAACAGCTTCCGTATTCCTTTACATCCTGTTCCCGGTATTCGCAGGGACAGATTATGTCTTTGTCCTTTTCCTTGTCGCCGGCGGCAAGCCTGCAGGGGCACGTCATGTATCCGTAACGCTCTTTGTTTGCAAGCAGCGCTTTTAACAGCTCAAAGACAAGTTCAGTATCCTTGTTGAAATAATATCCCTTGGGCTCCTGCATCTTTTTTAATTTTTCATAGAGATCTTCAGCATTCATGACACACCCAACGCCTCCTTTATTTCGTCTTCTTTGTAGCCCACGATCACCTGATCACCAATCTTTATTGTGGGAAATGAACACCTGGGATTCAATGCCTTTATCTCTTCTAATATAGCCTTGCGCTGCTCGCCTTCGAGAAGATCGACTTCCACTGAATCATAGGTTACCTCGCAGTTGTCAAGCAGCTTTTTTGCGTTCTTGCAATGCCCGCAGGTGCTCAGTGCATATAGCTTTATATCCGGTTCTTCGGCCATTTTGTACCTCCTTTTATCGGTTGCTTCATCGACCAACTCTTATTACCATTTTATTGTCCCAGTTTCATCAAAAAACCTGCGCCGATTGTAAAGCGACAGTGCATTTACCGGCTATTTCATCAGCCGGCATTCCTTATCCCATTCAGGACACGCGTCCTTCATGGCGATTTCGTATTTTTCCATACATTCGGAACATTCGAGCTCCGCGTTCGGGACATTGCCGAAGCGTTCCTGGATTTCCTCGCGGCTCAAGTGCATTACTGCGCTGCAGCCGCACTGAGGGCATCTTGCGTTTAAAAGGTATTTCTTGGCCATAGATGAATCCTCCTTTCATTTATGATCGTTATAATAACTTCCCAATGCAGCAATGAGCAGGGGTGCGCTTTGCGGCTGTCTGTTTATACGTTCTTCCGCAGCAATAAAGGTTCGCCGGGCCGCTTCCAAAAAACGTTTTTCTTGTGTGAGCCGAAACAGGCGAATGCAGTTCATGGCCGCAACAGAACCTGCAGCCGGCAGTACTCCGTCCATAAAATCCTTGGCCCTGAATATCAGGCGGGGATCATGATCAGGGGCGGTTATGAAAAAACCTCCGTTTTCGGAATCATAAAACCGATCCAGCATCCGGTCTCCCAATTCTACTGCATTTTCCATGTATTCACGGTCCTCGAACGCCTCATACATGTCCAGTAATGCCTGAACAAAAAAAGCATAATCGCTTGCAAGGCCGGCAATTCCGCATTCCCCGCCCCGCCACCTGCGATATAACTCACCTTTACCCGAAAAAAGACTGGCATTTATGAAATCAACCGCCTTTTTCGCTGCAATCCGATATCTTTCATCACCCAGCACCCTGCCCGCTTGAGCCAGGGCCGAGATCATCAAAGAATTCCACTCGGTTATTATTTTGTCATCGGTTTGAGGTGCAGGCCGCATGCTTCTGGCTTCCAGCAGCTTCTGACCGGCGGATTCAAGAGTGGTTCGCACCTCTTGCCGACTTAATCCAAAATGTTGGGCTGTTTCTTTAATGCTCCCGGTTTCGCGCAGAATGTTCTTGCCGGTAAATTCTCCGAAAGCATCATTTTGAGCGTTTCCCTGAGAACGTATATCATAGTGATACGAGACTACAGCAGCGGAATGCTTATCCAGAACTGAATCAATTTCAGTTTTTCTCCACGCGTAATAAGCCCCTTCAGCCTTTCGGCCATTGCCCGATTTATTATCCTTGCCTGCGGCAAGATCGAATTCCGGGCTATCAGCATCCTGTGCGGAATAAAATCCGCCCAGAGGATGGGTCATGTTCCTGAAAACGTATTCCAGGCTTTGTCTGGCTGTTGCTGCAAATTCATCGTACCCGGTTATATCATATGCTTTCAGGTAAACTGTTATCAGCTGCGAATTGTCATAAAGCATTTTTTCAAAATGAGGCACATGCCAGTATTCATCCGTGGAATACCTGTGAAAACCGCCGCCCACATGATCGAATATGCCTCCCCTTGCCATCTTACGCATGGTATGTACGGCAATATCAAGGGCTTCCACTTTCTCATCCGCCTGCCGATCTTCGGTCTGAGCAAGGCAGTGATAAAACAGGAGAAAATCAAGAACCACAGGCATCGGAAATTTGGGGGCGCTGCTGAATCCACCGTAAACAGAGTCATGGGATTCGTAAAAAGATTTAGCCGTATCGCGGACTGCCTTTTTATCCGGTATGGTGCTGCCCTTATGGAGTAACCCGCCATTTAGATACTGTTTTAGCGCATCAGTAATGCCTTCGGCGGAATCAAGAAGCTTTTTTCGATCTTTGTCACTTTTCCACTCCCTTGCCACGGCAGTCAGCACTTCCTTCCAGGAAGGCATACCAAAACGCTTTTTAGCGGGAAAGTACGTGCCACCAAAAAAGGGCTTTGCATCAGGCGTAAGAAACACATTTAAAGGCCAGCCAGCCGATCCTCTCATGGCTGAGACCGAGCTGATATAGATTTGATCGAGATCAGGTCTCTCCTCCCTGTCAATCTTGATATTTACAAAATCTTGGTTCATGATATCCGCGATTGCAGGATCAGAAAAAGATTCGTCCGCCATAACATGGCACCAGTGACAGGTGGAATACCCGATCGAAACCAGAATCGGCTTGTTTTCATCCTCCGCTTTCTTAAATGCTTCATCCCCCCATGGATACCAATCAACCGGGTTGTCCGCATGCTGTATCAAATAAGGGCTTTTTTCATTTATCAGACGGTTTTGTTCCGAGGTTCCAGTAATTGCCAATTCCATACACCTCTTGTTGAAATTTTATATTAAACATAATTGTGATTAATGCGTTTGCCAGCAGGAACTTCACAAAATATGTATCAAATTTCCTGATTCATTAGTGTATCATGTTTCAATATTTGTAATACATGTCTGCTGCATCAAAATTTCAGAAGCTGCTCCTCAAGCCAGCGCCGGACCTGACCGCTGACCGGATAAACACCGTTGTTACCCCCTGTTTCCTCTTTGAAACTTTGCCTTAACCAATCAGGCATCTCTATTTTGGCCAGCTCGCTGGATTCTTCAGAATTGCGGCGTATCAGGTATATCACAGGAGGGCCGTCCCAGGAGTAAACAACGAAATAATGGGAAATATCGTCTTTGGACTTGATTACATATTTGCTGTGAACCCAGTTGTTTCCCCATTCCAAATAAAGTCTTACCGCTTCCTCAGGCGTCATTTCCCAGTCGATTCTATTGAGCACTTCCCGGTTTTCCCTGAGTTCTTCAAGATTCATCATAATGCCAATTCTCCTTACCATTTCCCGTGTTCGACAAAAATTGCATTCTACATTTCAACTGTATACATGATCCGGTTTCATTGCCAGATTTGCATAAACCGGGGCAGGCGCAAAAATTGCCGGTATATTTCTTGAAAGGTGGTTTTAAAACGTTATTATTTGAATACGACATATTCAAACAGGCCGGAAGAACCGGCCGGTACACTTGAGAAAAGTAAATAACATTCTTACGGAGGCTGTATGGAAAAGAAAAAATCCAAAGAAAAAACACTGCCGGAAATCAAGGAGATAACCAGCTGCGAGACAACCGGACAAATGCTGAAAAAAGCCAGGCAGGACGGGATTGAGCTGTGCTTTGACAGGGCTGCGGCCATGAAAGCCTGCCCCATAGGTGCTGATTCGGCATGCTGCAAGCACTGTTCCATGGGGCCCTGCAGGTTAAATGCAAAGGACCCTTACAGTAAGGTAGGGGTCTGCGGAGCCACCATTGACACAATCATGGCAAGAAATTTCGGCCGCATGATTGCAGCCGGGGGAGCGGCCCACACAGACCATGGCATGGCAATGCTCGACCTGTTCAGAGAAGTGGTAAACGGCAATATAAAGGATTATACAATCAAGGACCCGATTAAACTGATTGAAGTAGCCCAGTCCATCGGAATCGAGACGGAAGAAAAGAGCAACGAGGAAGTGGCAAAGGCTCTATACCAGGAACTGGAAAGAACCTATACGCAGGTTGAGGGAGAAATCCCGTTTGCTCAGCGCGTACCTCCGAAAACCTTAGAGACCTGGAGGAAACTTGGAATCGTGCCGCGGGGCGCCATGCGCGAAATCATGGAGATGATGCACCGCACGCACATGGGCGTGGATCAGCACTATGAAAACATTACCAAGCAGTGCAGCCGCACCGCGCTTTCCGACGGCTGGGGCGGCTCCATGGTTGCCACCGAGATTTCCGACATCCTGTTCGGCACCCCGGTTCCGGTGGCTGCAGAGGTCAACATGGGCGTACTCAAGGAAAACCAGGTCAACATAATCATCCACGGCCATGAACCGAATCTTTTTGAATCCATGGTCGCATCTGTCAACTCTCCGGCATTGATTCAGGCCGCCAAAGAAGCCGGCGCAGAAGGAATCAACCTTGTGGGCATGTGCTGCTCGGGTCTTGAAATGCTTTCCCGGCACGGCATACCGCACGCAGGAAATTTCACCTCCACCGAGGCCATCATGGTCACAGGCGCAGTGGATGCCATGGCCGTAGATGTCCAGTGCATCCAGCAGGCCCTGGCCAGGGTGGCAGAATGCTACGGCACCTACCTTTTTACCACCAACCCCAGGTGCCACATCGAGGGGGCTGATCACGTGGAATTCCACGAGCATAACCCGAACGAATGCACGGATGAAATAGTTATAAAGGCCATCTCTCGCTTCAAGTCCCGCAAGCACCCGGTCCAGATTCCCGACATCCGCAACACAGGGGTTCACGGATTTTCCTATGAATACATTAACTACATGCTGGGCGGAAGCTTTCGGGGCAGCTACACACCGCTAAACGACAACATCATCAACGGCAGGATCCGCGGGGTAGCAGGAGTTGTGGGGTGCACCAACCCCAGGGTCAAACAGGACTGGGTACACGTGGAACTGGTCAGGGAACTGATCAAAAACGATGTCCTGGTACTGCAGACCGGCTGTTCCCAGATCGCTCTTGCCAAGGCCGGGCTCTGCTCTCCGGAGGCCGCATATCTGGCCGGGCCGGGCCTAAGCGAGGTATGCGAGGCTGTGGGCATGCCGCCCGTGCTCGGCATGGGTGCCTGCGTGGACAACAGCAGGATTCTGATCGCAGCAAGCGAGATGGTCAAAGTCGGCGGCCTGGGCGAAACCATTGCAGAACTTCCGGTGGCCGGAGCGGCTCCGGAGTACATGAGTGAGAAGGCCATATGCATCGGCCAGTATTTCGTGGCTTCCGGAGTCTACACGATATTCGGGGTAACCTTCCCGATCGTTGAAAACACCCATTTCCACAAACTGCTCTTTGAAGGGCTTGAAAAACAGGGCCTGGGCAAATGGGGATTTACAAAAGACCCCCATGAAATGGCCCAAAAAATGATCGCTCACATCGATGGAAAGCGCAAAGCGCTGGGAATCGACAAGGCCCGGGAACGCAAACTGGTGGACATGGCCGAAAGAAGGGATCTGGCATAATAGTTAGTGATATGTGGTAAGTGGTATGAGATATTGAGAGATGTGGTAAGTGGCTGGTGATCTGAAGCAGGAACTCAATATTTATTTGAAACCATAAGGTTTTTGCCGTATAAGGGGGGATGCGGCCCCCCTTTGCCATTAAATTCAGAAGAAGTTACTGTTGTGGCTCGGTACCAACGGCACCCGGGGGAATACTTCCAAGGAAGCCCAAGGTCGGGGTTTGTTTTTGAAGCGACATTGAGCAAAGAAATTGACCCCGACCTCAGGGCTTCCTTTTACGCAAAAATACCGCCGTGGCGGTACGGATCGCTGTTTACGAAACCATTTGGTAATGATTAACTTGTTTTATGAGTGAATATATAACCCATGATACAGCCGAAAAATCTGTTGGAAAAGTGGAAAAAAAATTTTTCACTTTTGCCGAGCCGCCCAATGAAATGCTGCTTGACAGCGGAGCAAAACTCGGCCCCATCACCCTGGCCTATGAAACCTACGGCACGCTGAATCCCGATAAAAGCAACGTGGTGCTGGTGCTACACGCACTTACAGGAGACTCTCATGCCGCGGGCTACTACTCGGACAGCGACGAGAAGCCGGGTTGGTGGGATAACATGATAGGTCCGGGCAAAGGCGTTGATACTGACAAATATTTCGTGGTCTGCTCCAACGTACTTGGCGGGTGCATGGGCTCCACCGGACCATCTTCAATAAACCCGGCCACCGGCAAGCCCTACGGCATGGATTTCCCGTTTGTAACCATCGGCGACATGGTACGGGCTCAGAAGGCTCTCATGGATCATTTGGGCATTGAAAAGATCCTGTCCATGCTCGGCGGCTCCATGGGAGGTATGCAGGTGCTTCAGTGGTGCGTGCAATATCCGGAAATGGTAAGATCGGCCACACCTCTTGCAACTACAATGCGCCATTCCGCGCTTGCCATCGCATTCAACGAGGTCTCCAGGCAGGCCATAGTGGCAGACCCCAACTGGAACCAGGGAGACTATTACGGAAAAAAGAATCCTGATCTGGGTTTGTCTGTTGCACGGATGATAGGACATATCACATATCTTTCAGACGAGGCCATGCGCAGAAAATTCGGCCGCCGGCTCCAGGACAAGGAGGATTTTTCCTACCAGTTTGATGTTGATTTCCAGGTGGAAAGCTACCTGCGCCACCAGGGGGCCAAGTTTGTGGAAAGATTTGATGCAAATTCGTTTTTATACATAACCAAGGCTGCAGACTACTTCGACCTGACCGGGTTTAAAAATACAAGCTCCGCAATCCGTGTTTTTTCTATGGCCAGTGCCAGATTCATGGTGGTCTCCTTTACTTCCGACTGGTTGTATCCCACATATCAGTCAAGAGAGATGGTCAAGGCTATGAAAAAAAGCGGCCTGGATGTCAGTTTCTGCGAGGTCGAGGCCGAATGGGGCCATGACGCCTTTTTAATGCCGAACAAGAGATTAACAGATCTGATCAGAGGGTTTATAGACAGTGTATACCAACACGACTCAGAATAATCACTTGCGCTTCGATCTCCGGGTCATTGACTCCTGGATTAAGCCGGGATCCAAAGTGATCGGGCTTGGCTGCGGAGAAGGCGAGTTGCTGGCACATCTCAAGGAAGACAAACAGGTCAGGGAAACCGGTATTGAAATTGTGGAACAAAGGGTGGTCAAGTGCATTGAAAAGGGCCTGTCCGTCATCCAGGGAGACATCAACGAAGAGGTGCACGATTATCCTGACAACACCTTTGACTACGTAATTTTAAGCCAGACTCTCCAGCAGGTTTATGATCCGCTGGCACTTATCCATTCAATGCTGCGTATCGGGAAAAAAGTAATTGTAAGCTTTCCCAATTTCGGACACTGGCATGTACGGCTGCAGATCCTTTTTACAGGGCATGCGCCGGTCACCCCCCAACTTCCTTATACATGGTACGGAACTCCAAACATTCGGGTGCTGTCCATAAAGGATTTTCGTGAATTTGCCTCCGAGGTGGGGTTTTCGATACTCGAAGAGGTGGCCATCAACACCGACAAACAGGATAAAAGCGGCAGCATTGTTAAAACACTGCCCAACCTGCGTGCCACCTACGGCATATTTCTGATCAGCAAAAGATAGAACACCATGGGCACACATCACCTCATACTAGGAGAAACCACCGATTTTATTACAGAAAGAGCCGTGACAGATACCCATGACGAGCGGGCGAGGCAGAAAATCGCAAAATTTCTGATAAAACAGAAAGGCTATGAGAAAACCGATATTCATCCCCGCCTGCGCCTGCCGCTGGAAATAGACGGAAGAACCGGCGAAGTCGGGGTGGATTTCCTCATAAAGCCTGAAGGCAGACCGTTTATGGTCATATTATTCAGACCCGGTTCCCTTGTATCCAGGCGGCGGACTGCACTTGCCGTAGCCAGGCTTGTTGAAAACTCCGTCATCCCATATGCGGCTGTGACTAACGCAGAAGATGCCGAAATAATGGAAACTTTTTCCGGCAAAGTCATAGGCTCCGGTCTTGATGCCATATTTTCAAGGACCGAGGCAATCAGAATGCTCGACAAACTGCAGCCCCTATCTCATCAGCCTGACGAGGGCCGCAGAGAAAAAGAAAAGCGCATTTTGTTTGCCATGGAAGTTCTAACGCAAAAGGAATGCGAAGATTACACGTGCGGAAGCTTATAAATAAAAATCATGATCGAAACTGTTTCCACCGACCACATCGAATATTACAAAGGCGAACGTAACCGGCGAACCCGCGATCTTATCATTGAAGAGCCCCTGTCAATCCGGGTTGCAGGGAGTCCTTACTCTGTTGTAATGCGCACGCCCGGCGATGAAATTGCACATGCCGCCGGTTTCTGCCTGGCGGAAGGACTTGTGGACGAACCCGGAGAAATATCTGCAATTGGTTTCTGCAAAGAAGATGAAATAAATGTCGTCACAGTCACCCTGGCCGAGCAAAGACGCCTCTTGGTATCCGAACTTCTCGAGCGCAAAGGCTTTGTAGGTCAGACAAGCTGCGGAATCTGCGGCAAAGAAGTTATTGCCGACATCAACCAAATTCTTGCCCCCGTGCCCAATAACGCTTTATTTGATGTAAACCGGGTTCTTGCCTGTATTCGTACACTGCCCTGGCGCCAGCCTCTTTATAAAAAAACAAGAGGAGCACATGCAGCTGCAATATTTAATAAAAACATGGAGGAAATGGCTTCTGCAGAGGACGTAGGCAGGCACAACGCCCTTGACAAGGCCATCGGCAAGATCTTTCTGGAAGGCAAAATCAAGGAAGCCTGCTTTGCCGTCATGTCTTCGCGGCTCAGTTACGAACTTGTGCAGAAGGCCGGGCGGGCGGGCATAGAAATGATGGTCGGTATATCAAGACCCACCACTCTTGCTGTGGACCTGGGATATTCGGTAAACATGACTCTGGCCTGCGCAAAAGGCAGCCGTTTCATGGTATTCTGCGGGGATGAGAGAATATTGTCCGGGCAAAGCCACGGTTAATAAGGAGAAATTAAAATGCCGTTTGTGAAAATATCCGGACTCAAGGGCAAGGTCTATGTTCCGGAACCTCAGCCTGTTGAATTAAAAAAACACCCGTGCCGTGATTGTTTTTCCTGTCAAATGTGTGCAGACAGCCGGTGTAGCGTATGCCTGAACGACAAAGCCGGTAAAAATTCTTGTCATTACGCACAAAAACCTTCAAAATAGGGTATATCTTTTTTACCCCTGCAAAAAAATATTACTTACAGGATCCGGAAAAATCCATGAAACTTAGACTGCAAAGCTTATTTTTCGCACTTGCATGCCTGTGTTGCATCTTTGGGTGTCAGGACAAAAACAAGGAGCGTCAACAGGCCTTTTATGAAAAAGCCCAAAATTGCTTTGAGCAGCAAGACTACGTTTGCGCCAGGGACAATCTGCAGGAAGCAATCGAAATCAACCCTGAATTTGGTGCCGCACATGCCCGCCTGGGAGAAACCTATTTAAGACTCGGCGATGTAAACAGCGCATTTTCAGCATTTGAAAAAGCGGTTAAACTCGAACCCGGCAAAAGCTCAATTCAGATCAAGCTGGCCACCCTGTACCTTTTGCAGGGGGATTTCCGGGAGGCAAAACGCATTTTGAACCGTGTCATAAAAGAAGATGAAAATAACTTGTCCGCCCTTTATCTGATGGCCGGAGTATACGCCCGGGAGCACGAATTTAACAAAGCAGCCCGGCTTTATGAAAAAATTATAAACCTCGACCCCTCCAAGGAGCGGGCTTATACTGCCAGGGCCAATATAGCCATCCAACAACAAAAATTTCAGGATGCGGAACAGATTTTGGAAAAAGGGATAAAGCACAACCCCGACTCCCTGCCCCTGCACCTGGCAATCTACCAGCTGCATTCGGCTGCCGACAGACCGGAAAAAGCCGAAGCCGCAGTAAAGGAAGCGCTCAAAACAGAACCGGACAATCCCAAGCTTTATCTGCTGCTGGCCAGTATATACGCCGGCCGCGGAGAGCGGGAAAAGGCTGAAGAGACATTCCGGAAAGCCATCAAAGTCAACCCTCACAACATTAAGTCCTACCTGGCAACCGCCTCGTTTTACGAAAGGATCAAAGAGCTGGACAAGGCGCTTTCCATGTACCGCAAGGCACTTGAATTGCAACCGGAAAATGTTGGACTGATGCTTGCCCTGTCGGATTTCTATATCGGTTCCGGCCAACTCGGGCAAGCTGCAAAATACATAAACCATGCCCTGGAAAAAAAACCTGACTACCTGCCCGCTCAACTGTTAAAGGCGCGACTTCTATTGGAAGAGAAGAATTACAGCGATGCGATTTCTCTCTACAAGAAAATCCGGGAGAATTTTTCCGAACCCGAAAAGATAGACTACCTTCAGGCATTGGCGCATATGAAGGCAGACGAATTAAATGCGGCCAAAACGAGCCTGGCAAAGATCGGCCAGAATAGCGCCGAGTACGTTCCGGCACGCCTCCTTATGGCCCGGATTCATTATCTGGAACGCAACTTCACCCAGGCGGAAGAAGCCTGCAGACAGGCACTGGAAGCATCGCCCGAAAATATCCAGGCCCTTTCCATGCTCGGTGAAATTAATATCACCGAACAGGACTATGAAAAGGCCGAAGAGCTGTTTAACAGAATCATTCAGATTTCTCCACAGGCTCCTGCGGGCTATTACAACCTGGGGATTGTCCGCCGGCTTCGGGGGGAGCATGAAAAGGCCATATCCGCATTCGAGTCCGCACTGTCCCGGAATCCCCGTCACACCCTGGCATTTGTCAACCTTGTGGAAATACTTATCGAGCAGAACAAATTGGAAAAAGCCGTCGCCTCCTGCGATGAAAGAATTAGAAAATTTAGCGAAAACTCGCATATACTGGCGCCTGTTTACAATCTAAAGGGCAGAGTGATGATGCTCAGGGGCGAACCTGCAGAGGCGGAACGCCTTTTTAAAAAGGCCCTGATCGAAAACGAAGACTATCTGCCGACCTACTATTCACTGGCACACCTGTATATGCAGGAAAACAAAACACGGGAGGCAATCGCCCAATTCGGGAAAACTGCTGAAAACAAGCCGGAACAGGTCATGCCGCACATGATGCTAGGCATTTTAAACTCCATGACCGGCAGGCGGGACAGGGCCATGCCCCATTATCGAAAAGCCCTTGAAATAAATCCAGATTTTGTTGCAGCAGCCAATAATCTGGCCTATGCACTGACCGAAGAGAACAAAGATTTAAACAAGGCCCTGGAACTGGCCAAAAAGGCAAAAGACCAGATGCCCGACGACCCCCGTGTGGCTGACACACTCGGGTGGGTATATTATAAAATGGGACTTTATGATTCGGCCATCCGGGAATTTTCCGCAAGCATGGAAAAACTGCCCGGCAATCCGACTGTACAGTACCACATAGGCATGGCATACCTTAAAAAAGGCGATAAGAGGAGGGCGAAAAAAGCCCTTGAAAAGGCCCTGGAGCTTGACGAAAATTTCGAAAACTCAGATAAAGCACGTGAAATATTGGCAGGGCTTGAGGAAGTGCAAGCCGGCTGATGCCGTGTATGAAATGCAATGAAACACTTATCTTTTAAAATAATAATCATATGCATCCTGATGCCGCCCGTGCTCTATATGGCTACTGTCGCCGGACTTGAAAACCATTTCACCGCCCGCTACGAAAAAACCGTCAACAATATCTACCTCTCGGAGATGAACGCTATTTTAAACGGCACAGTAAGCCTGTCGGACGCGATAAACGAATCCATTTCAGGTTACATAAAGGACAACAGGCTTATACGCCTGGGAATCAAACTCGACGTTACAGTTGCCACAAAAAAGGGCACCATTCTTTACCCTCCGGTTTTCCAGAGGGAGCAAAATTCTGATCTGCAGCAGAATGCGATGGAAACCGCCGGGAAAAATTTTAAGATGCTGGAAAACGGACTGAATCTGGAAGTCGAAGCCGTCATTGAACCGCTTTCGCCTCTTTCCGGGGGAATTCTGCTTTTCTATATTCTGGTCTTCGGATCCTTTCTTTACGGATACTATCGGGTGGCATTGCGCAAAACCAGGCGGGAAGAACAGGAAAAAGCCGAAGAACTCCAGCGTCTGCACGAACTTGAAAACGAATACGCCCGGCGTGTGGATCAGTTAGATGCCGAGCGCCGAAACCTGAGTGAAGAATATACACACCTGGAAAAATCCCTGGAAACCCAGAAAAAGGACGCTGAACGCAACGAAGAGGACATGTTCGATGAAATCGAGCAGCTCGAACATCGGCTGTCTGAAAATCTTTCAAGGCAACAAAAACAGCAGGAAGAAATCTCGCGGCTGAAAGAAGAAATATCGGAAATGGAAAAGCTTCGGGAAAACATGGACCGGCACAAGGAAAAGGAAGCCGAACGACTGGGAAAGCGGTTTAAGATTTTATATAAAAACGTGGAAATGTATGACAAGGCCCTGCGCGGCATAGCCGATCTTCCGGAAGACATGGCGCTTAAAGCCGAAGAGATAATCCACCAGCTAAATGACGATCCTTCAAAGGTTCAGATAAAGCGCAAGGTATTTCATAAAAAAGGCAGAAATACGGTTTTCGAGGTGGTTTTTTCCTATAACGGCAGGATGTATTTCAGCAAAAATACAGCGAATTATGTTTGTATAATGGCAGTGGGCACCAAAAACACCCAGAACCGCGACCTTGTATACCTGGACAGACTGGCGTCCTGACCGCCCGGCCGAACTACTGACTCTCTTTATATCCGCACCCCTTTTGTGCGCATTTGACTACCCGTCCCTCTTTCTTGGTCTCCTTTTCCACCAGGTACGAGACTTCACACTCAGGGCACTTCCTGTCAACCGGCTTATCCCACAGAGCAAACGTACAGTTCGGATACCTGCTGCAGCCGTAAAACACCTTGCCCCGTCTGGATTTGCGCTCCATGATTTCGCCGCTGCAGCCTTCCTGCGGACACGGCACCCCTGTCGATTGTGCCGGGGCACCGCCGTTGATGGATTTGGTGTGCTTACATTCCGGATATCCGGAACATGCCAGAAATTCACCATACCGGCCCTGCTTTACCACCATGGAGCGGCCGCATTTTTCACAGATCTCCCCTTCCGCCGCCTCTTCTGTGGGCTCCACCGGCTGGATCTCGCCTTTTTCACTTCGTATGTAGTTTCGCGACCAGCTACATTCCGGATACCCCTCACAGGCCAGAAACGGCCCGTTTTTTCCAACCTTTATCCGGGCTTCCCTGCCGCATTCCGGACACTTATAACCAGTAGGCAGCCCCAGACCTTTAACACTCAACATTTTTTCCGCGGCAGCAAGAACCCGCTGCTCAAACAACTCATAGAACCGATTCAGAAGCTCAAGGGATTCCTGGTCATCAGACTCGACCTTGTCCAGATCGTTTTCCAGCCTGGCGGTAAAATCCACATTCAATATGTCGGGAAAATTCTCCACAAGCAGATCAGTTATTATAAATCCGAGTTCAGTGGGATGGAAATAGCCCCTGGCCAGTTCAACATATCCTTTGTCCCGGATAGTGGAAAGAATCGTAGCATAGGTGCTGGGCCGTCCGATGCCGTTTTCCTCAAGCTCCTTTACGAGTGTTGCTTCGGAAAATCTCGGCGGCGGCGAGGTAAAATGCTGCCTGGGATCTAACTGCAGCAGTTTTAATTGCTGTTCTTCCAAAATTTCAGGCAATTGGCCTTCCTGTTTTTTGCTTTCAGCTTCAACAGTATCATCGGCTGACTGATAAAGGGCCAAAAATCCAGGAAACTTTATTGTGGAACCCGATGCGCTCAGCCGGTAATCACCCGCTGAAATGGTAATGTTCTTTTGATCAATAAGTGCCTCTGCCATCTGGGAGGCGACAAAGCGCTGCCAGATCAACTGATAAAGGGCAAACTGATCTTTTGACAGGTAAGACTGGATCTTTTCCGGGATATTCTGTACGGAAGTGGGCCGGATCGCCTCATGGGCATCCTGGGCCCTGTTTTTATTGGAAAAAAAACGGGGTTTATCCAGGGCATAGTCTTTGCCGTGGCGGTCAAGAATCAGTTCCCTTGCCTCCCGGGCCGCCTCTGCCGAAATCCTGGTGGAATCGGTGCGCATATAAGTGATAAGCCCCACGGTCTCGCCGCCCAGGTCCACGCCCTCATAGAGCTGCTGGGCAACAGTCATGGTTTTTTTGGCGGAAAAACGCAGCTTGCGGATTGCCTCCTGCTGGAGCTTACTGGTGGTAAAAGGGGGATAAGGCCTTCTGCGTACAGTTTTTCTGGTGACTTTTTCAACAATGAAATCAGCCGCGGACAGTTCATCCCGGATCTGCATGGCGGTTGTTTCATCCGGGATTGAAATTTTTTTCCCCTTGTATTTGGCAAGTCTGGCTTCAAAGGCCGGAGGATTTTCACCCTGGAGCTGCGCGGTAATCGACCAGTACTCTTCGGGTTCAAATGCCTGGATAGCCCTTTCACGCTCGCATATCATCCTTACTGCCACGGACTGGACGCGGCCTGCGCTCAGTCCGTATTTGACCTTTTTCCACAATATAGGAGAAATCTGATACCCGACCAGCCGATCCAGAATACGTCTTGTCTGTTGGGCCTTATAGCGGCTTTCATTCAGGGACTCAGGTTTGGCAAGGGCCTGGTTGACCCCGTTCTTGGTAAGCTCGTGGAAAAGTATCCGGTGGAAATTGCGCCCCTTTTTCTTGAGCACGTCCGCTGCATGCCAGGCAATAGCCTCGCCTTCCCGGTCCGGATCAGGAGCCAGGTATACATCCTCGGTATCTCCCGCCGCATCCCGAAGAGCCTTGATCACCTTCTGCTTGCCGGAGATGGTTACATACTTCGGGGCAAAATTGTTTTCCACCTCAATGCCGAGTTCCTTTTGGGGAAGGTCCTTAATGTGGCCCACCGTGGATGCGACGTTATATTTGTCACCCAGATACTTCTTGATGGTTTTGACTTTGGTCGGGGATTCGACAACAATCAGGGGTTTGCTCACTCTTGTGCTCCGGTGCTGCAAAAATATTTGCCGGGCATCTGCATTGCCATGCCCTTTAATTCAAGGTTTGAAAGTACGGCCAACAATGATCCGGCATCCATTGCCAGCCGCCGGCTCAATTCATCTATGTGGCTCGGGTACGGATCGAGCGCATCGTATACCCGGAGTTCCTCGGCTGTCAAGTCAAAGTCCTGTTTTGACCTGTTCGCCCCGCAGCCGGCCGGTTTTCCGGCACCTGCAGAACTTGTAAGCAGCAGGGGGGCCAGTTCTTCAACCACGTCTTCGGCCCTCTCCACCAGTTTTGCCCCTTGCTTTAAAAGGTCGTGTGTCCCGGTGCTTTTATACGAATTAATGTTGCCGGGCACGGCAAAAACTTCCCTGCCTTGTTCGGCTGCAAGCCGTGCTGTAATCAAAGAGCCGCTTTTGGATGCCGCCTCCACAACCACAGTCCCAAGACTCATGCCGGAAATAATCCGATTTCTGGCAGGAAAGTTGTATGCGTTTGGCGGCTCGTGCACGGGTAATTCCGATATTATGGTTCCGTTTTCGGCAATCCGGTAATACAGCCCGCGATTTTGCCGGGGATAAATCACGGAAATTCCGCTGCCGAGCACTGCAACCGTTTTCCCGCCGGCATCCAGGGCGCCCACGTGTGCCGCAGAATCAATTCCCAGCGCCATGCCGCTTATAATAACAAACCCCATGGCGGAAAGATCCGCGCTCAAACGGCGGGCCATGGAAATTCCGTAACGGGTAGGGCTTCTGGTGCCAACCACTGCAACTGACGGGTCTTTTGAAAAATCCCGGCCGAATGCATACACATAGGGCGGCGGATCCGGTATCCGGGCGAGCCTGTAAGGATATTCCTCATCCTGGAAAGTAATTATCCGGCATCCGTTATGCCGGCAAAAGGCGATTTCTTTTTCCGCAGCCCCGGAAAAGTCCGTACCGAGTATGGCATGGAAAATTTTTCCGGACAGTCCCTCGATTTTACAGAGTTCCCGGCGGTTTGCCGCAAATACTTTTTCCGGAGATCCGAACCGGTCTACAAGCCGTTTGAACATCAGCGGCCCGACGCCGGGAATTTTACGCAGGGCGATCCATGCATCAAGCCGTTGCCTAAGAGGCGAAGAAACCATCTGAAATCCGTGTTACGCATTTTAATTAATTGCGCGGATCAACCGGCCGATTTTGCGGATGCCCCCTCCACCCTCTGTATTCCTTCACCAGCCATCAGAACAAGGGTCGGGCTTGCCACGAACACAGAGGAGTACGTACCGATAATGACCCCTGTAATAAGGGCGAATGCAAAATCATGAATAATCTCACCGCCCAGAAAAAACAGGCAGAGCAGCACGACCAGTGTGGTGACGGATGTAAGCAGAGTGCGGCTCAATGTTTCATTTATGCTGCGGTTGATGTTTTCCTCCAGGTTGCGGCGGGTATAGCGCCGCAGATTCTCCCTGATCCTGTCGAATACCACGATTGTATCGTTTAGCGAATATCCGATAATGGTAAGCAATGCAGCCACTATCGGCAGCGAAAACTCCTTGCCCAGCAGAGTAAAAACCCCTACCGTAATTATAACGTCATGGATCAGAGCCACAATGGCGCCCATGGCGTAACGCAGGTGCAGCTGCCAGAACAGGACCAGGGTTGCTATCAGGGCCACCAGGATCAAAACCGGGATGCTTACATTGAAAAGGGAGAAAAGGTAAACAGCTCCGATCAGCACTCCTGCCGTAACCGCGCTTACCATCCACTTCATTTCAAACCGGCCGGATATATAGATAGTTATAAAAAGCAAAGCATAGAAGAGAGCGAAAAGCGCTTTTCCCCGAAGTGTCTGACCCACCTGCGGGCCGACCATCTCAATCCTCCGAATCTCTGCATCCGTGTTTGTAGACGAAGACATGGCCTTTGTTATCCGCTCGGAAAAATTATCTCCCGTAGCCATTGACTTGTCTGTACGCACCAGGTATTCGTGCTGCCCGGGGTCGCCGAATCGCTGCACCGTAGATCCGCCCAGGCCGATCCTGTCAAGGCCGGCTTTAATATCCCCAATATCTACATTCTGATCCAACTTTACCTGAATCACGGTGCCGCCGACAAAATCGATTCCGTAGTCAGGGCCTCCGTGGATTACCAGCGTCAATATACTCAGCAGTATCAAAGCGCCCGAAAAGATGAAGCCGAATTTCCGCCTGCCGATAAACTCGAAATTTACCCCGGGTTTGATCAGTTCCATGGATACATCCTTATATGCTCAAAGTTTTCCAGCGCCGTAAACTGTACAGATAATCAAAGATCAACCTACAAGCAAACAGGGCCGTAAAAAGGCTGGCCACCACACCCAGGCTCAGTGTCACGGCAAAGCCTTTGACCGGGCCGGTACCGAACTGATAAAGCACGAGCGCGGCTATCAGAGTGGTTACGTTGGCGTCGAGAACCGCCACTGCCGCCCTATCAAATCCGGCACTTATTGCGGCCCCGGGTGTTTTGCCAAGCCTGTACTCCTCGCGTATGCGTTCAAAAATGATTACATTGGCATCAACTGCAATGCCGATAGTCAAAATAATACCCGCAATACCGGGCAGGGTCAGAGTTGCACCGAAAGCCGCCAGTCCGGCTGCGATCAGCAATATATTTAATGCAAGGGCCAGATTGGCGATAAGACCGCCCACTTGGTAATAAAGCACCATGAATATCAACACCAAAACCCCGCCTACGGCCATTGAAATAAGCCCCATGCGGATCGAATCAGCTCCCAGGGAAGGGCCCACTGTACGCTCTTCGATAATATGGACAGGGGCCGGCAAAGCACCGGCACGCAGTACAATCGCCAGGTCATGGGCTTCCTGCATGGAAAATTTTCCGGTAATTCGGGCCGTACCCCCGGGAATTTTTTCCTGAATCACAGGTGCAGAGTATACCTTGTTGTCAAGCACTACAGCCAGACGCTTGTTGACGTTTTCTCCGGTGATTCTTTCGAATATGCGGGCGCCTGCACGGTCGAACTCGATGGTTACATATGGCTCGTTAAACTGGGAACCGATCTGCACCCGTGCGTCTTCCAGGTGAGCGCCGGTCAACATCGCCTGTCTTTTTACCAGGTATGCCCGGGGCTCTCCGCCGGCTGCTTCGCTGCTTCCACGCAGAATTTCGCTTCCCGGCGCAACGTTGCCTTCCAGGGCATTTTCCAGGCTGTGATCCTCGTCGATAAGCTTGAACTCAAGCTGGGCGGTTTTTCCTATCAGCTCCTTTGCACGCCCGATATCCTCTATTCCGGGGAGCTGCACGAGGATGCGCCGCTCTCCCTGGACCCTGATATCCGGCTCGTTTACTCCGAACTCGTCAATACGGTTGCGGATGGTCTGCAGAGCCTGTTCAACAGCCTGCTTGCGGAGCTCTTTCACCCTTTCATCAATGATCCCGATTTCGACATAAAATCCATCTTCCTTTTGTGAAGTGGAGCGTACTTCGATATCAGAGTAATTTTCTTTTATCAAATTCTTGAATTTGTCGAGATCTTCGGAGTTTAACAACCGAAGTTCAAGGCCGGTTTCACCGGAGTGCTCAATCATACCGTGCCTGATCCGCTCCCCTCGCAACAACGAGCGCAGTTCTCCGCGGATGCGTTCAACAGTGCTCTTGACGGCCTTTTCATTTTCGACTTCCAGGGCCAGATGCATTCCTCCCTGAAGGTCTAAGCCCAGATTGATCTGATTATGCGGCCAGACTCCCGGCTTAAACGTCGGGATCACATATATCACCGCAGCCAGCACCACCCCCAGCACCACAACCAAGCGCCAAGTATAGCCTTTCAATGTGAACACCTCTTGCCTGAAATTTTAGAAGAATTCAAATAACACCGGGCAACTCTTAAAATCAAGTGTTCCTGTTATTTTTTCTGGGAATCGTCTTGTGCAGGCTGACTCACACCGGCAATACTGCCTCTGGTCACCTTGACGCGGACCTTTTCGGCGATTTCAACGGTGGCGGCATTTTCGTCAAGTGAAGTAACGGTGCCGTGAATGCCTCCACTGGTAATCACCCTGTCGCCTTTCTTGAGATTATTGATCATTTCCTGATGAGCCTTGGTTTTTTTCTGCTGGGGGCGGATCAGGAGAAAATAGAAAATCACAAACATCAGGATAATAGGCACAAACGCGGCAAATCCGCCTCCCTGTGCCCCTGAGCCTCCCTGTCCCATGGCGTAGGCTATATTAAACAAAACAACACCTCCTTTTCAGCTATTTTTAACCTTTTTTAAAATTGAAGGTTTCGTAAAAAGTCGATTTCTTCGCTCCGTGATCATTTTGAGCGCGGTTAAATTTGTCTGCTAAATTTCTCAAACTCGGGCTAACACCCTCAAACAATGAGAAATTTTAACGCAGCCAAATTTAACCGCTTATTCTCAAAATGCTCAGATGTCGCTCAGAAACAACTTTTTACGATTCTATCAAAATCATCTATACAAAACGCAATTTGTATGTCGGAGTTATATCCGTTATCCCTTTCACCTTGAAGCTTTTAGCTTGAGGCTATTCATACTCAATCCTGATATCTCCGGACAGCAGGTTGGGATCCGGCTCAACGCTGATGCTGATATTCCTTCGGATCTCGAGTTCGAGCAGTTCCCTTTTCTTGCGGTTTAACAGGTAAGCAGCGACGTCAGGGGGCAGATACCCCTTTACACCGGTCACCCCGTTTTTTACGGTCTCAAGCCTTAATCTTCGCAAAAATACCAGCGCCAGGGATTCCACTGATTGAATGACACCCTTGCCCTGGCAGTACCTGCACGGCTCAAAACTGATGTAGCGGATCGAAGGACGAATACGCTGACGCGACATCTCCAGTAATCCAAAGGCCGATATCCTGCCGATCTTGGTGCGGGCCTTGTCTGCTTTGAGCTCGTTTTTAAGAGTCTGTTCCACTCTGGACTTGTGTTTTCTGTCGCGCATGTCGATAAAATCAATTACGATAAGTCCTCCGAAATCCCGCAGGCGCAACTGGCGGGCAACTTCTTCGGCGGCCTCCAGATTGGTCTGCAAAGCGGTCGCCTCAATCGAGGATTTCTGGGTAGCCTTGCCGGAATTGACATCAATGGAGACCATGGCTTCTGTCTGTTCTATCACAATGGATCCGCCTGACTTTAGTTTTACCCGGTTGTCGAAAATTGAGGCTATCTGTTCTTCCAGCTGATACTTCGTAAA